>CAVCJC010000206.1:0-2019 GCA_963602475.1 Lachnospira hominis (ex Liu et al. 2021) | reverse complement strand
CGGACGACGATACTGAGAACAAGAATGAACTGACGAAACTTGAGATGAACACGGCGCCTGCCGAAGGTTGGCCAGAGTGGGTTATTGGCACATGGGGCGGAAGTCTCAGCGTCTATGTTCCAGACAAAAAAGAAACATTTATAGGAGCCTGTACATTGACTGTGAGCGACTCGGGGACGACTGCGAAGTGTGTGTTTGAAGGTGATGATGAAGATGATGGTCTCAATGAAGAAATGAATGGATTTGTCATTACGGACAAAGCGAATTGTCACATTGCTGGAACATGTTGGTACTGGAACGACGGTAAATCCGACTGGTACGATATGAACTTTATCTTCAGAAACACAGCCTGTAGCCATAACGTACAATCGAGTTGCAAGTTCACCTCGCACCTTGGGGATTCTGATATGAAGGAAACAGGAGAGGTTACGAATCTGAAGAAGGACGGCGGAGATCCAACACCGTCCATGTCGACGATTGAGTGGCCTTCGTGGGCAATTGGAGCATGGGCTGGGACGGTTAATAATTATGTAGCAAGCGAATGGTATATTTATAATGACTTTTTCAAGCTTGAATTGACGGCGTCGGGTCCAACTGTAAAATATACATATTATAACGAAAAATATGGTTCCATTGCTAACTTCTATGACTGGAGATTAACTGAGCAGGATGATTGTCATATTATTATATCATGCTGGTTCTGGAATAGCGACTTAGATAGCAAAAAGACTGTAAAGTATGATGGAGTTTTCACTTTATGCAATACTGAGTGCAGCCATTACAAATCCAGTTTTTCGGCCAAGGGTCAATCTACTGAGGATTCAATGTCTGCGAGTAATATAACTAAGCTTGAAACAAATCTTATTCCTGCGGAAGGATGTCCTTCTTGGGTGCTCGGAACTTGGAGCGGAACAGCTGAAAATTATATTCCAGATGATAATGAGACTTGTGAGGCTTCGTACACATTGACATTGACATCTTCTGGTTCTGAAGAAAAATATATTTGGAAAGAAGATGATGGAACTGAGACATATGATGGGTCTGGCGTTAATAATTTGAAAGGCTGGGTGATTACGGAAAGAAAGGGTTGTCACATTAAGGCGACTTGCTGGTATTGGTCGGATGATGAGGACTTTTGGTTTGACGCAGAATATGTCTTCCGTAATTCGGTATGTACCCATTACAATTATTCAACCTTCTCATCTGAAGCGCATGGAGGCGGCGACACAATAAATGTGAGAAACCTCGCCAAAAACGGCGGAACTCCTGCACCATCTGAACCTTATGTTCCAGGAGATGATGGTGCAACGATAGAAGGTGACGCAGAAAAGGGGTATACTATTACGCCGAGTTCCGATGAGGTCGTTGTGACAATTCCAAGTGGCGTTAGTGCAGACAAGGTGACGGTGAAGGTCTCGCCTGAGGCGAAGATTACGCCGAATGGTGCGAAAGTAATGGTTATGAAGGGCGGACACGACATTGCGAGCTATCTTGACATTCCCTCAGAGGACGCTTCGGGTATGATTGACTTGAGCAAGTCGACTGTGAAGGAAGAGATAGTGAAAGAAGCATTGAGCGTAGAGAAGGGTGCGGAAATCTCGCTTTCGCCTGATAAGCCTGTGCTCACGACGCCTAAGACAAGGCCAGGGCTTACTTATCGTCTAAAAGAAGGCACAACCCTCGAAGCGATGAAAGCCAATACGACAGGTGCTTCAACAATGGGCGATGGCGATCCTTGGACACCCACGATTACAGTCTCAGGCGGCTCCAGTGCCTTCTACACCATCGAGGTAACGAAGTAAAAGACAAGGGGCGGAGTCTTCTCCGCCCCGATTCTGTTTTAGACAGGATTTACAGGATTGGGGTGGGTGTTTTCAACCACGGATTTAAACGGATTTTGATTTAGCCATGTAGAATTGTAGAAAGAGGTAGGGCGCGAATGCGCCCCACCATATCTTCCGTGCGCCGCGAAGCGGCTTCCGTGTGTTCCGTGGTTAAAACCGCCGCGCCCTCAGCCCC
>CAVCJC010000205.1:0-2023 GCA_963602475.1 Lachnospira hominis (ex Liu et al. 2021) | reverse complement strand
AGCTTCGCTAACGCTACGCTGAAGGCTCCGCGACAACTCGCCCAGACTTTTAGAACCCTAGAGCTTAGATAGCCCCTTCGGGGCTGAGGGGTAGGGCGGGCAGTCCCTTGCCCGCCCAAGCCGCCCTCCAAAATCTCCCGATTCTCCCGATCTCCACGGCTACCAATCCGTGGTAATCCGTGAAAATCCGTGGTTAAAAACACCTACTCCTACTATTACCAAAATCAAGCCTACTCGAGAATGGTAATTACCAAAATCAAGTATACTTGAGAATGGTAATTGAAAATGCCCGCAAAATATGGTATAATCTTGAAGTATGAAACGCATTTACTCTTGTCTTCTACAGGATCACATTGAAAAGAATCGTCAAATGATTCTTTTATCGGGTCCGCGTCAAGTTGGCAAAACGACCTTGGCACGAATGTCTCTGCCTGAGGCTGTTTACTTCAACTATGATATTGCGTCCGACGCTCAGAAGATTATCGGCGGAGTAGAGAAACTCGCGGAAGCCCTTATGCTTGATGTGCCTGAGAAGCGCGCGGCATCCGTAATCTTTGACGAGATTCACAAGTATCCGAAATGGAAACATCTCCTAAAGGGATTCTTTGACCGCTATGAGAAGGTATTGAAGATTGTAGCGACGGGTTCCGCGCGAATGGATGTCTATCGTCGCGGCGGCGATAGCCTTATGGGACGCTCTTTCAGCTATCGTGTCCATCCGCTGACAATCGGAGAACTGGCATCGGCTGAATGCAACCTCGAGGAGATGTTCCAATCTCCGAAGAATGTAGATTCCGTCGATATTGCGCGGCTTATGCAATTTGGCGGATTCCCCGAGCCATTCTTGGATGGTTCGCGACGTTTCTATACGCGATGGCAGAATTCGCGGCTTGATAAGATATTCAACGAAGATTTGCGCGATTTGAGTCGCGTGCAGGATTTGCGTGGCGTGAGAGCGCTCGCTGAATTGCTAAGAGCACGCGTCTCGGGCGAGATAAACCACGCTTCACTCGGACGCGACCTCGGCGTTTCGATTGATACAGTTAAGAACTGGATAGAACTGCTAGAGAGCGTCTATTTCTGTTATAGCGTGCGCCCCTATTTCAAAAATGTGGCGAACTCTATCCGTAAGACTCCTAAGATATACTTATGGGACTGGAGTCTTGTTGCGGATAAAGGAGCACGGAATGAGAACTTTGTGGCTTCGCATTTGCTGAAAAGTGTAGATTGGTGGACGGATAGTGGTTTAGGACGCTTTGAGCTTGGTTATATACGCGATAAGCAGCAACACGAAGTTGACTTTGTTGTGACTAAAGAGGGCGAGCCATTTATGCTTGTTGAGGCAAAGTCTTCGCTGAGTGAACCTTTGAGTCCAAATCTGAAGGCGTTTGCGGAAAAGTTGAAGGTTCAATATGCGTTTCAAGTCGCGGTAGAAGCGGAAGCGTCGGAGGTGAATCCGTTAGATTTTGCTGGTGAGCCTATACGAATTGCCTTTGCAGATTTGGCAAAAGTTTTGATTTGAAGGGGGTGCTCAGTCCCTTGCCTGCCGTTTAGACAGGATTAACAGGCTTTAAACGCCGCGCCATCCGCTGCACGCAACTCTTTGTGCTTCTCATACACAAAAAGCCCAGCCATTACAAACATAAGTAAGAAATACGCTAGCTTCGCAAGAATTATTTGACCTTTAGTATATTATATTTCGGACGATTTTGCAAAACGTAAGTTCGCGGCGCAAGTGCCGCGAGACCCCCAAGAGGTGTCCCTGCGGAGGGCTTCGAAAAAAGACCGCAGTGGTTTACCAAAAGGACTGCGGTCTTTTGCTCAAAGGACTGCGGTGGTTTATCAAAAGGACTGCGGTCATTTCTTCTCAGCCTCCGCAGGGGCAGGTCTCGCGCAGTAGAGGAGTGGCAGAGTTCGCAGAGAGGCTTGAGTGAGGGCGGGGCTGGAGGCTGGGTGTTTTTAACCACGGATTTTCACGGATTGGCACGGATTTTAGCCGTGGAGATCGGGAGAATCGGGAGGT
>CAVCJC010000204.1:0-2035 GCA_963602475.1 Lachnospira hominis (ex Liu et al. 2021) | reverse complement strand
TCTCTGCGTGTTCTGCGGCTCTGCGTGAGATATTACGGCGATCACGCGGGGAAGTGACCCCTACCCAAATACTGCGGAATATGTTATAATATTAGGCATATGAATACTAAAAAAGCAATCATTACGGGTGTGACGGGTCAGGACGGCTCGTATCTCGCGGAGTTTCTGCTCGCCAAGGGCTACGAAGTGCATGGCGTGATTCGGCGGAGTTCCGTCGACTTTCGTGAACGCATTGCTCATCTTGAGGGACGGCCTCACTTCCACCTTCATTATGGCGACCTCGGCGACTCTTCCTCGCTCATCGCTCTTGTAGGGACTGTTCATCCAGACGAAATCTACAATCTCGCGGCACAAAGCCATGTGCAAGTCTCTTTCGATGCCCCCGAGTTCACGGCTGATGTGGACGCAACGGGCGTTTTACGCGTGCTGGAAGCGGTCCGTCTCGCGGGTCTCACTCAAACTTGCCGCATTTACCAAGCTTCCACCAGCGAACTCTATGGCAAAGTCGAGGAAGTGCCCCAGAATGAGAATACGCCATTTCATCCGTATTCGCCCTATGCCGTCGCGAAGCTTTACGGATACTGGATTATCCGTGAATATCGTGAGGCGTATAATATGTATGCTTGCTCAGGGATTCTCTTCAACCACGAGAGTGAGCGGCGCGGCGAAACTTTCGTGACGCGCAAAATCACCCTCGCCGCCGCACGCATTGCCCACGGCATCCAAGAAAGACTCTACCTCGGCAATCTTTCGTCCCTTCGCGATTGGGGCTACGCCAAGGACTATGTCGAGTGTATGTGGCTCATCCTCCAGCAAGAAAAGCCCCAGGACTTCGTCATTGCGACGGGCGTACAGCATAGCGTCCGTGACTTCGCCCGCCTCGCCTTTCATTATGCGGGAATCGAACTCGAGTTTCGTGGCGAAGGGGCGGACGAGAAAGGCTACGACAAGAAAACAGGCAAGTGCCTCATCGAGGTAAGCCCCGACTTCTATCGTCCGACGGATGTCGTCAATCTCTGGGGCGACCCGACAAAGGCGCGGGCGGAACTCGGGTGGAATCCGCAAAAGACTTCCTTCGAGGACCTCGTGCGCATTATGGTTGAACACGACATGAAGAAAGTCGCCGTAGAGAGAGCCAATGAGCGCTTAAATATGAACTTAGCGGAATATCTAGAGAAAGGCGTAATCAAATGATGAGTCCAACGGATAAAATCTTCGTAGCAGGGCACCGAGGCATGGTGGGGAGTGCCATCTGCCGCGCCCTCGAGGCGGCGGGCTACACAAATATTGTCACGCGCACCCATGCCGAACTCGACCTCCTCGACGCTGGCGCGGTTCGTGACTTTTACCGCCTTGAGAAGCCCACTGTCGCCATAATTGCCGCGGCGCGCGTCGGGGGCATCGGGGCGAATAGCGCGGCAAATGCACAATTCCTCTACGAAAACGAACTCATCGCCCTCAACACCGTCTGGAACGCGGCACAAGCGGGAGTAAACCACCTCCTTTTCCTCGGCTCAACTTGCATCTACCCGCGTCTCGCGCCCCAGCCCATCCCTGAGAGTGCCCTTCTCACAGGAGCCCTCGAAAAGACAAACGAAGGCTATGCGCTCGCCAAAATCTCGGGACTCAAACTTTGCGAGTTCCTGCGGCGCGAACGCGGCATTCTTTACCACTCACTTATGCCCACCAACCTCTACGGACCTGGCGACAATTACGATATCGTCCACGGACACGTCCTGCCCACACTCATCCGTAAGTTCGAGACAGCGACGGACTCCGTCAACCTCTGGGGCACCGGGAGCGCCATTCGTGAGTTTTTGCATGTGGATGACCTCGCGAGCGCGGCACTTTTTGCCCTAAATCTAGAGAATCCGCCCGATGTGATGAATGTCGGGAGCGGAGAAGAGGTGACGATTCGTGAACTCGCCGAAGCCGTCAAAGAAGCGACAGGGTCAAAAGCGGCGATTCATTGGGATAGCTCCAAGCCCGATGGCACGCCCCGCAAACTCTGCGACACGAGCCTCATCCGTTCACT
>CAVCJC010000203.1:0-2047 GCA_963602475.1 Lachnospira hominis (ex Liu et al. 2021) | reverse complement strand
GGATGCGTTCCCTCGCCTACCGCGCCTGTTCCTTCGGGACATTCCTCTCGGCAATCTTCGTCCTTCCACTTGTCCTTGAATTGCCCACCGTTCTCGAAATCTGGCTCAAGGAGCCGCCTGCCTACGCCGCAGGACTCTGCTGGAGCGTCCTTACAATGCACATTATCGATCGCACCTCTGTCGGACATATGCTCGCCGTGAATGCGACGGGCAAAATCGCGCTCTATCAAGCCTTCTTGGGCGGCTCACTCATTATGACGCTACCTATCGCTTGGCTCTTTATCCATCTTCACTGGGGCATCTATGCGGCAGGCTGGGCTATGATTTTAACCATAGTGTTTTGCGCGTGGGGACGCGTCTGGTTCGCCCGCACGATTGCGGGGCTTTCCGCATGGTACTGGGTCAAGAAGATACTTCTCCCGCTCGCGGCACTATTCGCCCTCGCGCTTGCGGTGGGGTATCTCCCTCATTTCGTCCTTAAGCCCAGCCTTATGCGAATTATACTCACAACGGCACTCTGTGAAGCCGTCCTCGTGGGACTCTCTTGGAAGTTTCTGCTCGATGAACATATGAAGTCCGTCCTCCTCCAGAAGTTGCGTCCATGGAAAGCGAGGTTTACAAAATGATAGAATTAGCCCCCAAAAGCCTCTGTTCTGGATGCGCCGCGTGCCGCGCCGTCTGCCCTAGGTCCGCAATCTCAATGGTCGCGGACTCCGAAGGCTTTCTTTATCCGCAAATTGACGCAGAATTGTGCATTTCTTGCGGAAAATGTCAACGCGCATGCCCCGTCCTTAACCGCTTGCCACCGCGCGAACCGCGCGCCGTCTACGCGGCAATCGCTAAGGATACAGAATTACGGATGCAGAGTTCGTCGGGCGGGATGTTCTCGCTCTTGGCGCGGCAAGTCCTCGCCAAAGGCGGCATCGTCTTCGGCGCGGCATGGGATTATACGGACCATTCGGTGAAAATAATCGCCGCGCACAACGAAGAGGAACTCGCCGAGCTTCGCGGCAGCAAATATGTACAGGCGAATGTGGGCGATGCCTATTTTCAAGTGCGCGAGGCGCTCAAGAAGGGCATTCCCGTCCTCTATTCGGGCACACCGTGCCAAATTGCCGCGTTAAATCGCTATTTAGGCAAAAAATATGACAATTTGCTCACAATTGAGGTCATTTGCCACGCCGCACCGTCACCGTTAGCCTTCCAAAAATACGCGCAGCAGCGCGAAAAAGAGGCTGGGAGTAAAATCTCGCGAATCTTTTCCAGGAGCAAGAATTGCTCCTGGAAAAGATTCGCGATATTGTTGTCGTTTCACTCCAACAATATCGCGTATCTTAAATCCACAACAATTGATCCGTTCCTGCGCGGATTCTTGTCCGAACTTTACAATCGTCCGTCATGCCACCAGTGCACTGTCCGTGAACTGCGCTCAGGGGCGGACCTGACACTCGCCGACTATTGGAGCGTGCATCAGCGCTTCCCCGAGATGGACGACGATAAAGGCACTTCTGCCGTGCTGGTTCATACTGAGAAGGGCGCGGAAGCCTTCGCGGCGATTAAAGACCAGTGCCGCGTGGAGGCAAGCGACTTCGCGGATATCCGCCGCACCAACCCCGCCGTCTATCGTTCGCACCCGCCACATCCCCGTCGCGCCAAGTTCTTCGCGGCAATCCAAACGACGGACGACTTTGACGCGCTCGTCATCCGCCTCTTGCGTCCCACACTCTATCAGCGCCTTCGCCACCTCGTCGGTCGCATCCTGCGTAAACTTCATCTGAGATGACCGTTATCACCACGGATTTTGCGGATTGGTGGGTGCGTGTTTGTTATCACCACGGATTTCACAGATTTGCACGGATTTCATTTTAACCGTGTAGAAATGTAGAGTTGTAGATTGGTAGGGGGCGGAGTCTCTTCCGCCCCGTTTATAGGGCGCGAATGCGCCCTACCATTGTTCGACTTCGACTCTCGACTTCGACTGTTTTGTTGGCGGTGAGGGCGGGGGTTGCACGAGAGGAGCGGAGCGGCTCGCCGCCGTAAGAGTGGC
>CAVCJC010000202.1:0-2072 GCA_963602475.1 Lachnospira hominis (ex Liu et al. 2021) | reverse complement strand
AAAGCCGTGTGGCCATTCCTCGCGGGTGCCACGGGAGGTCTCCTCTCAGGCTGCTCCATCTTCGGCTCTGGCGTCGGCGCAACCATCGCCTGACGGCGAATATTTAACCACGGATTTACACGGATTGCCACGGATGTGGGCGGGGTTTATATCTCACGCAGAGACGCAGAGGTGAAGAGAATGCGCTTCAGTTCAAACGCTAGCGATTGTTAGCAAGAGAGTTATTAGAACGCGAAGCGGCTTTTTTTAAGAAAAAAGCTCGCTTCGCGCTCTGAGCTACGCTCTTCGACAGAATCGCAAACGCTTGTTCGCTGTCAATCTCTCTTCCTCTCTGCGCCTCTGCGTGAAATAAACGGCGGGCAAGGGACTGACCGCCCTATTATTGTTCGATCTCAACTAATCATCTACCTCTCGGCGGCAAAATATGGTATAATAGAAAATATGAAAATGTTAGAAGACCTTATAAATCGGTATCCTTCGCTAGGGAATTGTCGTGCGGATATTGCGTCCGCCGCTGAACTACTTGTGGGTTGCTATCGGCAGGGAGGGAAAGTTCTCACTTGCGGCAATGGTGGTAGCGCGGCAGATTCGGAACATATCTGCGGGGAATTGCTGAAGCGATTTCGGCGAGCGCGGCCTGTGCCTTCTGTCATCGCGGAGAAGTTGCCGAAGAAGCTTGTTGATTCGCTTGAGGGAGGACTCCCTGCCATTTCGCTTGTTTCAATGAGTGGCATTCTGACGGCTTTTGCGAATGATGTTGGCTGGGAGACAGCTTTCGCTCAACAGGTGCTCGCCCTTGCCCGTCCTGAGGATGTGCTCATTACTCTTTCGACGAGTGGCAATAGCGCGAATTGCGTGGCAGCAGCACAGGTGATGCAGGCGGTTGGCGGACGCGTAATTGCCCTCACTGGCGCGGCAGAATCGGCACTTTCGTCCGTCGCCGATGTTACGATTCGTGTTCCTGAGAAAGAGACCTATCTTGTGCAAGAGCTTCATTTGCCAGTCTATCACTATCTTTGCGCCTATGTTGAAGAGGAGATGTTCCCATGAGCGTTCTGATTGGACTTGATGTTGGTGGCACGAAGTGTGCGGTCTCGGTGGGAGTGCGTGCGGGGGAGGGCATTGACATTCTCTCGCGCGAGGAGTTCCCGACGGCGGGACTTGATTGGCACGATGTGCTGGAAGCCTTCGCGGTTCGTGTTGAGTCCATACAGAATCGCAATCCCTCCGAAGGAATCGCCGCGATAGGGATTTCTTGTGGGGGTCCGCTTGATTCGGTGGCAGGGCTGGTGCTTTCTCCGCCAAACTTACCAGGCTGGGATCGTGTGCCAATTGTCGAGTTCTTTGAGAAACGCTTTGGCGTGCCAGTTGCCTTGCAAAATGATGCGAACGCCTGTGCTTTGGCTGAATGGCGATTTGGCGCGGGACGCGGCACACGGAGTATGGTCTTTATGACTTTCGGAACAGGACTTGGCGCGGGCATCGTTATTGATGGCAAGATTTACGCAGGTGCGAATGACAATGCGGGAGAGATTGGGCACATTCGCCTCGCAGATGAAGGTCCCGTTGGCTATAACAAAGCGGGTAGCGCGGAAGGTTTCTGCTCGGGCGCAGGCATTGCTCGGCTCGCGAAGATGCGAGCAGGGCTTGATATTACCGCAAAAGAACTTTTCGCGCGTGTCCGTGAGGGTGATGAGGTTTGTGAGGGGATATTTCGTGAAAGTGCGGAGAAGTTGGCGACCATTCTCGCTTACACAATTGATATTCTCAATCCTGAGGTGATTTGTCTCGGCGGAGTGTTTATGCGCAACGCGGACCTTTTCTTTCCTGTCATAAATCCGATTCTTGACCGTGAGGCGCTACCTCTCGCACGCAAGGTCTGCCGCGTTCTGCCAGCAGGGCTTGGTGAGCGGGTGGGAGATTTCGCCGCGTTGGCTATCGCGCTTTCGGTATCTGATGCGCGTAAAGGTGCGTAAGGAGGCGCGTAGAGGGTGGGTTTTCAGACAGGATAACAGGATTACAGGATTGTGACGCGGTTTTTTAACCACGGATTTACACGGATTGTCACGGAT
>CAVCJC010000201.1:0-2094 GCA_963602475.1 Lachnospira hominis (ex Liu et al. 2021) | reverse complement strand
CGCCCCTCATATATATTATGTTACAATCGACACCCGTTTTGTGCCAACTTTTTTCGCCTGAGTGAAAATAGTCGTATAAGTGTTCAAAACGGACGATTTATCGCTTTTTTGACTACCTCGTTTTCTGCCCAATTTGCCGCGCAAGAGCGAGATAATCCTTCCAGCGACGATAAAGTGTTGAGACTGGCACTTTCAAACGCGCCGCCATAGCCGTGAAATTGCCGTCCGTTTCGATATAAGCACGAAAGGCTTCGCGGGCTTCTTCGGGCAAACGCGGCAGAATTTCCGTCATCGTGCGGTGCGATTCGATATAGGTCTCCGCCTGACGCGGCACATACGGAATCTTCTCCAGAAGTGTCGCGGTATCGACATCTTCGGCGAGAAGTCCCTGCCGCGCGGCGGCTTTCTTATGCCAGTCAGCGAGGCGCTGTGCATTGTGATAGGCGGGGGCAACATGCCGCGCACCAAAGCGTGCGAGAAGAATATGCATCGTGCCAATAAGATAAGCAACCTTATTCTTGGCTTGTAATGCCTTCTTCATTGCCGCTTCCTTAAGAAGGTTCTCCACGACATACTGATAAGCATCAGCTGGGTCGAGCGGCTTGAACCATCCTTTCGCCAGACGCGCCAGGAAGGCCTTATTAAGTGCCTTCCAGACTTCGGCAGGAATGTCGCTTGTCGCGGACGCCTGCTGCGTGCGCGGCATTTTAGCCCCGCCGTCCCACACAAGGACGCTAATCGTACTCTCTTTCTTTGCTTCGTTATCCATTACGGACTCCTTACTTTATTCGCCGTTCACAGTGAACCGCGTATGCAAATATTATCCCTCAAATAAACGCTAAATGTTTATTTCGTTTTTGATAGCCCTTCCAAAGAGGCTATAACTAGCAAAAACAAAAGAACAACGGCACTAAATGCAAATATTTCAAAATGCAATAAAATAAACACAATTGTTTATTTCGTGCCGTTTTGACACAAAAAGGGGTCTCACCGCTTGATTTAGCGGTGTTTGTAAGACATCAAGAGATGTATAAAGCTTCTAATCGAAAGGCAAAGTCAAGCTTGATTCGGCAAGACTATGCCCACCCTTCTTAACTTCACGACTAACGACATTACGGAAACTCTCGAATGACTTATAGCCGCCCAGTCCAGAGGCATTCTCCACAGCGTGACAAGCCATAGCAAGTGCGTCGCGCTCAGGAGTTCCGTTCTTAATCAGGTTCCAGTATTTATCGATTGCAGCTTGAACGAGGCGTTCGTTCGCTACCTTCCGCTGATTCGGTGGCGTGTAGTCTCCGTTCACCTTAGAAGAGATAATCTTAATCTCTTTGTGTATCGCTTTTTGTTCTTTGTCGAATTCTGCGAACTCATCATATAGCCTTACAAGAATGACAAGCATTAAATCCATTGCGAAGGCAATAGATTCATCGAGATTGCGTTCTATCATAGTATACTTTGTATATATAATCAAAAAGCGCATATTTCACCTTGAAATATGCGCAAGAGCGGAGCAATATATTGGCACATAGATTCAGTGCCTACAATACGAACTCTAATTCTCTTTCTACAAGAATAGCCCTATATACAAAGACACTCAATAACATCAACACTTCTTATACTAGGCTTTCTCATATTGATGTGTTTGCGGATTGTATACTACATTTCCACTATTACTATTCTTTGCCATCGAAGGCTGCTTTGTCTTAAGCATTGATTTTGCAATTATCTCTCTGCCTATTGGCGTATTAGCAGGAACAACACAATTCTCACCACCACATACTGGGCACAGTTTTTTGAGAGAGTTATTATACCATATATCGTCCAAGATTATAATTATAATAGGAATAATAATAGTTGGCAATGTAAGTAGGCACAGGAACCCCATAAGGCAACAACCGCAAGCGCCGCGGCTTCTTTTCTTAGGTTTATCGATTATCGCGCCACAATCTTTACAAACAAACATTTTCATTGTTTAGGCTTCCTTTCTCAATGCCCGACAACAATTAGCCAGTGCAACACCTGTTGCGTGACCAATGATTGCTGGACTTTCTTGTGAACAATTGATATTATATCATATTTCGGTTTGGCTTGTAA
>CAVCJC010000200.1:0-2122 GCA_963602475.1 Lachnospira hominis (ex Liu et al. 2021) | reverse complement strand
CACAGAGGCACAGAGAAGAGGTGGGCGGCGAGCCGCTCCGCTCCTCTCGTGCAACCCCCGCCCGCGCCGCCGTCATAAAACAACGCGGCACCAATCTTGTTAATCCTGTTTAAGCCATATTCCCTGTAAATCGCGGGGTTTTGTGGCGAAAAGGGTAGGAAAACGCATTACCGTAAGACCCATCTACCACGAGAAAGCGAAAAATGATATAATAGTAAGCGTTCTCTATGAGCATCTCAGCGAGGTATTTCGTACGATGAGAAATCTACAGGCAAAAATTGCCAAAGGAAAAGCTAAAGCGTTGCTCCTCGGCGGCGTGTTAGCAAGTGTTTTACTCTTTACTGGCGCGGCATTTGGGCGTTCTCATGTGGACGCTTTGCGCGAGAAGATTGCGAGCAGTGACCGCAACTATGTGTTTGTTGCATTGCATCGCGGCGATTGGCGTAATTATCCTGAGAACTCGATTGACGCGATTAAGTCTTGCATTGCGATGGGCGCGGATATCGTCGAGCTAGATGTCTCACGCACCAAAGATGGTCACTTTGTGCTTTCTCACGATGACACACTCGACCGTGCGACAACAGGTACGGGTAAGGTCGCGGACCATACGCTCGCGGAAATTAGGGAGTTCCGTCTTCGCGCTGGTTCGGGCGGTCCGAATGCTCCCGCATCGGACTACACGATTTTGACGCTTGAAGAAGCCCTCGACGCGGCAGGCGATAAGATTCTCATCAATATTGATAAGTTCCCTGTGTATTCGAAAGGCATTCTCGATGTCGTAAAGGCGAAAGGGTGCATCAGCAATGTGCTTATCAAGACGGATTGGCCAGTGGAGACGCTCCGTCATATGATTGGTGACGAATATTGGCAGATGATTGAGAAGGGCGAACTTCTCTATATGCCCATCGTGAACTTCCCTGATAAGAAGGGACGCTCCGAGACCTGGTACAAGCTCGAGCCGCGCGTGAACTCAATGTACGAGTGCTGCTTTGGAGGTGCGGACGGAGAGAAAATTGTGGTCGGACTCCAAGCCCGCTTCCCGACGGCGCGGGTTTGGGTGAATACGATGTGGGACGAACTCTGCAACGGGCACGCGGACTACAAAGGCTTGCGCGGCAAGCCTGAAGAGTGCTGGGGCTGGGCTATCGACACGGCGAAAGCGACCTTCATCCAGACGGACGCAGGTAAAGAGCTCATCGACTACCTCAAGTCGCGCGGCAAGCACGAACTGTAATCTAACGCGAGGCTAATAGAACCCTAACAGAAAAAGTCTAAAATATTCGCCAATGAAAACGATTGAAAGGAAAATAACTATGAACATCAAAGTCAGCGCATGTATCGCATCCGTCCTGACGGCATTTGCCGCGCTCGCCGCTCCCCGGGGGGGGGGGGGTATGTTGGGCTCGGCTTGGGTATATATTCCGTCTGAAAGTGTCATTTCAAATGACAACGCAGTCGGCAAGTCGACGGACTATGTGTTAAATGTTCAAGTTCTTGATGCCGATAGTCACACGCTGACGCTGGGCAAGGGAACGCAAGGAGATGCTTTTAAGGCGTATGGTGGGACGACTCTTGACCTTTCAGAGACTATAGAAGACGCGAGTGGAACACAATGGACAATTGAAAAGTTTGACTCCGCTTGTTTAAGAAATGCAAATGCGCCATTTACGACGATTGTGTTTCCGAAGGAATTGAAGGCTTCTAGCGGACAACAGTTAAACATTGATGGAAAAACATTGGAGTCTGTGACAATAGACTGTCCGAACTGGGCAGGAAGTATCGAGACTTATTTTATTTCCAGTGCTAATTCGGGTGTTGTTAATCTGCCGAAGATTACCACAGTTTATCACGCCTCACTTAGTATTGGAGGCGATGTGACGGATTGGAATCTCGAAGGAATAGAGACTTTCATAAACTCACCGTTCAACTGGACCGCGCAAAAAGGTGTCTTGAATTTGCCTTCCGTGAAAGCGATGGGGCGTGTTGCCAATAATATGCAATATGACCGCGTTTTGCTTGGCACGCGGCATCTTTCGCTTGAAAGTGTTTCTGATGGCGCTTTTAAAACGGCATCTGGCGCGAATCGTTATGTGTACGAGGTGGTCTTAGGCGGTGCCAAGGG
>CAVCJC010000199.1:1695-2152 GCA_963602475.1 Lachnospira hominis (ex Liu et al. 2021) | reverse complement strand
GTGTGGTCGAGACGAGGGCGCAAGAGACAATTAGGGTAATTATAGACCGTTCGGAACGTCCGTGTAGGGCGGCGCTATATCAAGAGGAATATGCAGCAGAATTACAATCTGAAGGAAATAAACTTTTACTTCAGGCAGATGGGACGCTCAAAATAAATGCTCCAGGCGTATATTCACTTCCAACAATGGGCTTGTCGGCATACACACGACCCATTTTACGGCAAGTTTGTTTGAGGTCATTAACAAACTCTTCTTCGGAAACAAACAGACAGTATCTTGTCTGTTGTAACGCAAGTGTATCATACGGAAGCGGGCACTATTTTAGTCGAAAGGGTCTCGGGTACGATTCCGAAGCGGCGACATATTCTGAGACATACGAATACCCCCTTGATTCAGGTTGTTTATGGCGTGCTTGGCATTCAGATCTCCTTGGTGGTTATGTGTGCGACTGTAAGCC
>CAVCJC010000199.1:0-1685 GCA_963602475.1 Lachnospira hominis (ex Liu et al. 2021) | reverse complement strand
GGATTTGACATTTCTATGTACCCTGACATCTCGACAAATCTTACTGTCAATGGTAAAACCGCAACGGGAAGTGTCTTGATTGGCGGAGTAGAGGTATGGAGCGGCTCGGCAACACATGATATTTCGACGGAGAGTGGTGGCGGTCAGGAACTCCTCACTAGCGATGAGTGCGATGAATGTAGCTCCTGTGAGGATGGAAATTGCGACGGACTCGAGGGCGCAGATCTTGGTTCTCTTAAATTTCGAATTCCGCTCGGAATTCCTCGCAAGGGGCAGGTCAGTGGTTTCGCGTGGTTATTGACGAATGAGCCACTTAAAATTGCTGTAGATACTTTACAAGTTCTTTCTCGTAGAGATGCCCAGATAGTCGATACAACTTCTGACAGTAGCCGTACAATTGTCTGCCGCGACAATAGAGGACGGACATTATTCATTCAGTCTATAACGGACGGGGTTGAAGTGACGGTTGTTGATACCGCGACAGGTGTACTTGAACATACTTGGAGAATTTTGAATATTAATGGTTTAACATCGTACATTAGACTCTGTAAGATTAGTCGTTTAGGCAATACGATGAGCGATGAAACTTTTGTTTATAACGAAGGAAGTTGGACGAAACTTAACAATGTTTCGCAAACTTCGGATGAACTTGTTGAGACGAATGATATTAACGAAAACGGAACCAAGCGCGAAGAGCGTATTCTGCGCGATGCTAATAATGCCATTCTTTCACATACAGTAATTGAGTCTAAGCGATTCGGATCTTTCGAGAATGCTGTTATGCGCGAAACATATCACGCCGAAAAGAGCTGGCGAGGCAATTGGAATGAGTCTTTCGCTTCTTACTATATAGATAATGATTACCCAAAGCGCAACGGGAACACTCGGCTTATTTGGGGGAATGCCTGTGCTTGGAAGTTTTGTGCATACGATACAAAAGGTCGTGTAACATTATCTCTCTGCCAGTATGAGGGTTCAGAATGCCCGACAAATAGCCTCCTGCATATAGAAGCATCTTACTTCGATGATAAGGATATTTTTGCTTGGTTACAAGCTCAGACTTTAACGGCAATTGCAACAATCTCTGATTATGTGCCGCTTATGGACGATGATGCCAACTCTTCTGATGTGAATAAAGCCCGCACTGAGTCGCGTTACCTCGTCAGAGATGGTAATATAACACTTATCGGACGAACATGGACTCGCTATACTCACGGTGTGAAAAACGGCTATGAGACCGTAACGAAAGAAACGATAATCGCAGGGGCGCAGGACGCAACTATTTTTGATGTCCGTAATGCGCGACATATTGTGACGCGTTACGATAGTGATGCCACAGGCATTCCTCTCGTCTTGCGTGGCGCAGTCTTATCCTCTACAAGTGAGGACGGCAATGTCAAACAGAGTTCTTACTCAATAACAAACAATATTCTGACGCGTATAACTCGAAAGACATACGCATCCAAACAACTTCCTATTGCTACTGTTTCCGAATGTTGCACAACATATGGTAAAGTTCTTCGCGAATGGAATATTCATATCGCGAGCGATAAGGTTTTTGATGAAAAACAATATTTCTACGATGACAAAAACAGACTTGTGTCAACCCGCTATGCGGATGGTTCGTTCACAACGAATGCCTATTCTTGCTGCCGCCTTTTATATTCTATTGACCGCAATGGACG
>CAVCJC010000198.1:0-2154 GCA_963602475.1 Lachnospira hominis (ex Liu et al. 2021) | reverse complement strand
GGGGCGCATTCGCGCCCAATAAACGGCGGGCAAGGGACTGCCCGCCCTACCAGACGCGGCGGGGCGGCGGGCAAAGGGGTGGTCACCCTACCCCTGAGCCGCTATCTCTCTTAGCCTCTGTGTTAAAGCCACACACATCAACCCCTACCATCGTGGGGCGAGATATGGTATAATATAGCGAAATGTTGATTCACTAACGAAAGGCTGAGAAATAGCTATGAAGAAGAACGAAAAGAAGGTTGCTCCTTTGAATGTGGCCCGCAAGATTCTGGCGCGGCACTTGGTTGAGGGCGACCCGGCGACGGATGCTGAACTCGGCATCCGTATTGACCAGACTTTGACTCAGGATGCGACGGGCACGATGGCGTATTTGCAATTTGAGTCGATGGGGGTTTCGCATGTGAAGAATGACCTTGCCGTTTCATATGTCGACCATAACACCGTGCAGATTGGCTATGAGAATGCGGACGACCACGACTTCCTCGCTTCAATTGCCAAGAAATATGGTGTTATCTACTCAAAGGCGGGCAACGGAATCTGCCATCAGCTCCATTTGGAGCGTTTTGGCAAGCCCGGCACGACGCTTCTTGGTTCTGACTCCCATACCCCCACAGGTGGCGGCATCGGACAAATTGCCATTGGTGCGGGAGGCATTGATATTGCTGTCGCTATGGCGGGTGGTGCTTTTCATATTCCGACCCCGAAAGTGCGTGCCATTGTTCTCACGGGCAAGTTGCGTCGCGGCGTAAGTGCCAAGGATGTCATTTTGAAGGTGCTTGAGAAGTTTGGCACGAAGGGCAATGTGGGCTGGATTTTCGAGTATACGGGCCCTGGCGTGAAGACACTGGATGTCCCTTCGCGTGCTACCATCACGAATATGGGGGCGGAACTCGGCGTGACGACGAGTGTCTTCCCGAGTGATGAGACGACGCAGAAGTTCCTTGTTGCCCAAGGGCGTGGCGGCGATTATGAGAAGATCGTCGCTGATAAGGGGTGCGCCTATGACGATACTTACACGATTGACCTCTCCAAGGTAGAGCCGCTTATGGCGGCGCCTCATTCGCCCGGCAACATCATCACGGTGAAGTCGATGAAAGGGACGAAAGTCAACCAAATCTTGATTGGTTCGTGCACAAATAGCTCTTATCGCGATATTCGCACCGTCGCCCGCATTCTGAAGGGCAAGCATGTCGCGGACGATGTGGAAGTCGGTATCGCTTGCGGGTCGCGGCAAGTTATCCGTATGCTCGCGGAAGATGGGTCGCTCGCGATTCTGCATGCGGCGGGGTGTCGTATGCTCGAGAATGCGTGCGGATTCTGTATCGGCGCTCATATGTCGCCACGCACGAATGCCGTGAGCCTGCGCACCAATAACCGCAACTTCGAGGGGCGCTCCGGAACAAAGTCCGCGAAAGTCTACCTCGTTTCGCCTGAAACTGCCGCGCTTTCGGCATTGACGGGCAAGGTGGAAGTTCCCCTCGCGGCAGATGTGCCCGCGGTCGCTTATCCGAAGAAGTTCCCGATTGATGATTCGATGTTCCTCTACCGCAAGACGGCAGGTAAGGGCGTGAAGGGCACGGAAATTATCCGTGGACCCAATATCGCGCGTGTCCCAGCGGGCGAGCCCTTGCCGAGTGCCCTCAAGGCGGTTGTCGCCATTAAGGTCGGGGATAAGATTACGACGGACCACATTATGCCAGCGGGAGCGCGGCTTAAGTTCCGTTCGAACATCCCTGAATATGCGAAATATGTGTTTGAGCCGTGCGACCCGAGCTTCCATGATAAGTGCCTGAAGAATAAGGAAGCGGGCAAGGCGAACATCATTGTCGCGGGTGAAAGCTACGGACAAGGCTCCAGCCGCGAGCACGCGGCGCTTTGTCCGATGTATTTGGGTGTGAAGGCGATTATTGCCAAGTCCATCGAGCGCATTCACCGTGCGAACCTCATCAACTTTGGCATTGTGCCGTTCGTTTTTGTGAATCCGAAGGACTATGACAAGATTGAAGCGGGCGCGGCAGTTGAGCTTAAGGGCTTGCGCGAGGCGGTCGCGGGGGACGGAACCCTCACGGCGACCATCAACGGAAAGTCCGTCGCGCTTAAGACGACACTTTCGCCGCGCGAAAAGAGCCTCATCCTCGCAGGCGGCCTCCTCGC
>CAVCJC010000197.1:0-2154 GCA_963602475.1 Lachnospira hominis (ex Liu et al. 2021) | reverse complement strand
CTAACCGATTGCGGGTTAATGTGAGCATTCTATTAGTTGACACTTCGGTGTCGAAAGTGTCCGCTTCGGGCAAGCGCGGCAAAACGGTTGTCGTCGCCGAATACGCCGCTGTGCATAATAAGCAGAGAAATGTTAATGAATAAAAGCTTCTAATCATATTCGAGCCTCCTAATCAATTGAAAAGCATATAGAGAATATATTATCCCCAGAGCCGCGCTTTCATTTCCTCTAGATATTCCTGATAAGATTCACCTGTTAGAATTTTCTCATAATATTTCTTCGCCTTAGGCTCAACTTGCATCAGTTTCTTGACGAGCTCAATAATACGAGGCTCTTTATAACGCGCACGCAGTATATTAGTATATTTAGAATTGAAATTCATGTATCTATACCATTTCACTTCGGAAGCAGTAACTTCACCCTTCAACCCTAAATCGGCAAGTTCTTCAAGACAGGCTATATAGAATTCCTCATCAAATTGCCATCCCACGCCAAACACAAGAAGACGCTCGGCCTGATTTGTGGCTATAGAGTTAACATTTGCAAACACATTCTTATAATCATTAGAGACCATCTGCGCAAAGTTCATATATTCTTTATTAGGAGATATTCCCCATTCCTGCAGCCCTATAATATCGATCACCCTTTCCTTTTCTGTTCTCTTGTAAGCGTCAAATGCGTCGCGTAGTTCCTTGATACTACCCGCGCAAATCGGGCCATTTGTGAGAAGGCTGATGCCTACAAATATATATTTTATGAAAGACATAGGGTTATTCATATCTTATTCCTTTCTTCTGTAGGTGGAAGTTCCATCCTGCCAATTCTTAAAACGACGATTTACAAATTTTGATCCAGCAGCAACACCAGCCCCATCAAAGTCAGTAATGCCAACATGTCCTGAACCAAGAGCGTTTGGATGTGCAATTATCCAGCCAGGCTGAGGACAACCTTGAGCATGCGTCCATCCCTCAATTCGTTTTGACCCAGCCCATTCATTTGCTAGAGGGGGCAATATCCCAAACGGAATATCCCAATGCATAGCTGGGACATTAAAACCAAGTTGACACGCGCGATAGGCAACAAAGATGTTACACTTCCACGAACCAGCAGGAACAGTGGCAAATCCGTATTGTCCTGGACAATCATCATTATATCCATAACCCGTCTTTCCCAAAAAGCCTCGCGCACAATTGAGCAAGTCTAATTGCCATTGTTCACTCGCAACACCTATTGATTTATAATCACCTTTTTGACAAAGTCCAATGTTTGCATCTTCAGAAGCCCCCCACTTGTAGACACGCATTGCCTCGCCACCAATGCCATCAAATATAGTTGCGCGAAGTTGATATATGCCTCCTGCAGTTGGTGTTAGAATAGCGTCTGGCTCAGATGTGTGAAAGAAATAGCAATCGTCCCAGTTGTTGTAACTTCCACTTCGTTGCAACTGCCTTGTTTGCCAACGGGCACTCACAAGATGAGTTGCCTCCTTAGGTTTAATTCCTATCTTTGCAGCGAAAGGCTTTCCACTTAACAAGGCTACTCCTCTAGGCGTATCCGCCATTAAGGACAATTCATCTGCTTCTACAACGGTTAGACTTGCGTCCGCTTCAAGCGAATTCCCTTCTTCGGGCACAAATGTCGCGTGGAATTGGACATCATTCATGGCGTCGCTTGTGCTCTTGGGAATCAATCTTGCCACTATATTTGAGAATGATGAAACTTTCCATTCATACGAGGCTCCGTCTTCTAAACCATCAATGTCGACGTGTCCGCCTGTGTTGCAAGTTAACTTTATTATGCCATTAGTTGGATAGGGAGATGAAAAAGCAAAAACAAAGTCTCCCTTGCCATCTAAGTCGCCTTCTTGCGTTGCTTTTATTAACGCACGCGGCATAGCAAGGGTGAGCGTTGCATGCTCTGTTTCTTCTATAATGTAGGTAGTAAAGGTTGAAGTCAAAGAGTGTCTGCCAAATTTAGCCGTAACCGACAACTCAATATCCGTTGTTGCCGACAACCAACATACCTCCGTCTCTTTCATAGAAGGACTTATAATGGCAAGATTTCCCTTTGGAGCTTTCCATTCATAAGCCACACTCGTATTATAAGCGAAATCTGTCAATTCTGCGGTGAATGTTTGCGGGAGCGACCCTGGAC
>CAVCJC010000196.1:0-2183 GCA_963602475.1 Lachnospira hominis (ex Liu et al. 2021) | reverse complement strand
GGTGTTTCTTATGTCGTTTTCTCCCCCAACCAAATCAAGTCGGCGACCGAGAACAGTGGTGCGTACAGCGCGGCGGAGAACGACATACTATTTGATTCGCCCGAGTATTCGCGGAGCGCTGAAGAGCGGGCGAAGGAGATTAAGTCTTACACGCAACGCTACTATTCGCGACACAAAGGGCTTAAGCGACTTGAAAAGCCAACGACGGAAGACTTTATGGACGCGGCGGAAGGACGCTGGTCAAAGTTCCGCCGTGCGGTGCAGGACAAGAACCTCGTCATTCGCGAAGTGGAAGAGCGGCTGGGCATTACTGACAAGAAGCATTCCGTCTACTATGCTAAGGACAGGGAGTTTGGTCTCAACGAATGGCAACTCGGCGTGCTCGATAAGGAGTTCATCCAGCCAATCTTTGAGAAACTCGCGGCAACTGGTGCAAGCCAGCAGGACTTAGACCTCTATCTTATGGCGCGGCACGCTCCGTCACGAAACGCGGTTTTGCGTGAGCGTGGCGTGGAGAATGGCGCGGGCATGTCTGACGCAGAAGCGGCGGATGTTCTGAAGCACTTCCGTGAGATTGGCATTACGGACGAGTTCGACAAAATCGCGCAGATGGTTTACAAGATGAATGAACAGGCTCTCCAGCGGCGTGTTGATTCGGGGCGTATCTCGGCGGTGGACGCGGAAGCTCTCCGTCAGCAGTTCAAGGACTATGTCCCTCTTAGGACGGATATGGAGAATGACGAGCGCGACGCGCACAACACCTATTCGTCGGGCTGGCATTTGAATGAGTTCCATATGGCGAAGGGACGCAAGACACTTGCGGACAGTCCGCTTTCGTGGTCTATCGTGCAAGCGGAGCGTTCCATTAAGGACGCGAACGCGAATATGGTTCGGCAGGTCGCGGCGGAGTTGGTGCGCAAGGCAAATGAAATGGGTCACCCCATTGGCGAGATTATTCCTGGCCGTCAGGTCAAGCACCGCTGGGCGTTCCAGCTCGGCACAGAAGTTCTGACGCTCGAGGAATTGCGCGACCGCCCCGACCTCATCTTCTTCAAGGAAGGCGGTAAGCTCAAGGCGATTCGTATGTTCACTGGCGAACACGGGCTTGGGAATACTTTCGCGAAGGCGGTCACTGACAAAGACCTCGCCCGCTTCAACAAGTGGTTTGAGTGGGTGCCGCAAGTGACGCGCTTCTTCTCGGCTATGCGTACGCAGTATGTGCCGACATTCATCGTCCGCAACATGAAGGCGGACCACATCGAAGTCCTTTTGAACTCGCTCACGGAGCGTGGTTTCACGGGCGGCACGGCATTCTTTGGGCGGCTCATCAAGTGCGAAGCGCAGAACGCGAAGGATGTGCGTGACTTCTTCCGCTATGGCAAATTGCGCGGACGGATGAAGGAGTTTGTCGAGAACGGCGGTCTCACGGGCGGCGGCATGTCGGCGGAAGGCTTCACAGAAGTTGAGAAGCGGCTTGCGAGTACGCTAAAGGACGCGAAACGGAATCCTGTGAAGAAGGCAGTTGGTTCGCTAGGCGATTTGATTTCGTGGCTGAATGCGTGCGCTGAATACAATACTCGCGTTGCGGTGTTCAGTGCGTTGCGTGAGCAGGGCGTTGGCGTTGAGGACGCGGTGTCGTATGCGCGTGACGCGACGGTCAACTTCAATCGCAAGGGCTTCCTTACGCCCTACCTCAACGCGGCGTATATGTTCTCGAATGCCTCGATTCAAGGTCTCGGGCGTGCGTTTAAGCCGCTCCGTGAACACCCGAAGAGGGCGGCAGGGACGGTCACCTCGCTCGTCCTTCTCGGCATGATTCAAGGCTTCGTTGAATATTTCGCGGGCGGAGACGATGACGACAAGGAGAAGAAAGAGGACGAACAGAAGCCACAGGCAACTGGGCTTTCAAATGTGCGCAATCTCTCGGAGTACAGCAAGCAGTCGGAAGTCTCATTCCCCCTCGGCAAGAGTGGTCTTATGATGAAAGCCCGCGTGCGTAATCCGTTCGCGTTGCCCATTTACCTTGGGCGCAAGGTCGCAGAGACGGTCGTCAAGCAGACAACCCCAAAGAAAGCGGTCGCGGATGTCGCGTCGGCAGTCGGCGGATTCATTACAGAGCCTGTTGGTGGCAACGGATTCGGCAGTGTCTCCGAAGCATTGCAGACGCTTGCCCCGACAATGAT
>CAVCJC010000195.1:0-2193 GCA_963602475.1 Lachnospira hominis (ex Liu et al. 2021) | reverse complement strand
TTATCTTGTCTTCCCCAAAAATCGTAAACTTGTTGTTTGTATAGTGCCGCACTACCTTTGGCTCGCCATTTTCGTCGACGACCTTAGAGACAGATTCCCTATTGACCTCGCGGAGAAAATATGCTATATTATTATCAGTGAATGGCGCGGAAGTGTCTTCACGAGCGGATTTCGTCAGGTTTGGACCTGGAGTGATTTCCGCGTTTTTAGTATACACTTCAACAGAAGATACTGTTGCCGCGTGGACACCATTCTTATTTCTATTATCCTCACGCACCGTAAAGTGCACGAACACCTCTCCTTCTTGCGTATACGCCTTTGCGATATAATGATGAATGCCGATGATATTAGGATGTCGCCCGTCATCATCTTCACTCCACGCACGGCGCGACTTCATAAATAGCTTATCAAGTGCACCTGACACACTACCTGTTCGTATCATTTTACCCGCGCTCGTATTCGGGAATACCACCATGCGCTTGTCTTCTTCATTCTCAACTCTCCCCCATTTTGCGAACGCAGTCTTGAATGCTGCTTTATCTGCAAGCGGTGGGATTCCCGACACATCCTGTGCCGTCATATCTATGAACTGCCGTATGTCCGTAACATCGTGCCACTTTGCCCTTGTAGCAATGGCTTCCCAATCGCCGAACCACCGCTTGAAGGACGGCGTACGCACCTGCACCCACTGACGCTCCGTGAGGTTGGTGGGCTTGCCGTTCGGGGCTTTCATCCAACCGCGCCGCTTCGAACCGTCTGCGTTCGTGTACTGCCTCACGACCTCGTCATACTCGCGTTGTGCTTGCTCCGCTGGCCTTATGGGGTCCGACCTCAATAGACAAATGGCTCACTTTTAACTAAAAGTGAGAAATAAGGATGGCATATGCTTTTACGGCGGGTAAGGGATGCGGGCCCTGTCATCCGTGACAATCCGTGTAAATCCGTGGTTAAATATTCATCAAAAAGCTTAATATCTGCTGTTGACCTTGAATCTTGACCTAAATCGCCGCGAAGCGGCTCCTCTGTTCGACTTCGACTCTCGACTTCGACTTCTCCATAATTCTTAATTTTTAATCCCCAAAGCGCCACGGCTTGCTCGCTTAGTTTACTTACCCACGGACGAACTTACGGATCTTTTCCCATGTTGAGGCAAAGACCACCGCAAGCTTATCACGCATATTATAGATGGTCGCGCGGCTCACGCCCATGCGCTTCGCCAAGCGAATCATCGTAATGCCAGTCATCAACGCACGCGCCATAGTACGCAAGCCGCGCGGCAGCTTGTTTACCTTCGCACGCACCTCGTTGTAGATGGCAATGAGCTCCTTCTGCCAGTCCTTCTCCTGAGACGGATAGTATTCACGGTCCGTAGTTTTCGGATCAGCAGGTTCGTAAGCGATAACATCACCTTCTGGAGTCTCGACATCGAACGCCGAGAACGGAATCATCCCATTCTCAAACGCCGCCTGACCCGCAGAAAGACGCTTCAGCTCATTGGCGAGTGAAGACCTCACAACGCGCCTTGCCGCGATGTCGAAGTTCTTCGCCTTGAGCAGAAACGACTGATTCGCTTCCGAAATGCAACGCATGAAGACATTCGAACGAATGTCCTCATAGTCGCCTGTCGTGGGAACTCCCACGATCTTCATTTCCTGACACAGCTTCCAAAGTTGTGCCTGCTGCTCATCACTGAGCTTATTAGTTTTTGTCATATTTTCTATACCTTTCATAATTTAGATTTTGCGCGAGCAAACCGTGGCGCGTGATATGTATGATACTGAAAAATCGTCGATTTGGCAAGGGGTAATCGGGAAAATCTTCATCTTTTTTCACTTGACCGATATTTGATATAAAACATATGTTGCCGTGAAATTGCAAATAAATATAATGCCGATTTGGAGCGCAAAAACGGTTCGTTCATTTAGACACTTTTCAATTTTGGTTGGTATGTATATACAGGGGGCGATGAAGATGGTCTTCTCGCCCGACCTAAAAATCGGTCAACAAAGGAAAAGTAAAGATGAGCAAGAAAGCAATCAAGATTACGCCCGAACAGAAGCGGGAATTGAAAGCACTCTGCGTCGCGTGTAAGGCGGCGGATGAAGCGAAGCGTCTGCGCGGACGCCTCAAAACCTTTATGGAGGATAATGAGGAACTCTTGCGCCAGGGCATCGTATTTGAGGGCATGAAGAT
>CAVCJC010000194.1:0-2216 GCA_963602475.1 Lachnospira hominis (ex Liu et al. 2021) | reverse complement strand
ACACATAAGTTCACGCATAAGCCGTGAGTCTGCGTCCCACAACTTATTCATCTCTCCTTTTCGACGATAGGTCCTAAACAGAATTCCTAACACGAGATTTTGCCCATACTTGCTCTTACAATACTTCAGCCAATCAATGTAATAAGGCAATTCCCAAAGTAGTCGCTCCGTGTCTGAGAGCGAAGTATACATCCCTCTTTCTGTGATATAGTGTGTGCTCCCTATCTTTCTCCAATAGCCAATATCGCCTAGAGTGTTCGCGCCAATCAAAATCAGAACATCCATCCATTCGGGCAAATCAGGTGCCATATGATGACATTCCTCATAAGTTGTGCAACGGAACACATACGATGTCGTATGATAATAAGCACTCCCAATAGCGCCGCGCTTTATCACACCCTTCTTAGAAACCGCCTTATCCTCAGGCAAGATAATGCTTCCGTCATTCATTATGCGCCGAACAGGTCCCACACAGCCAATCCACGAGGGATGCGATTCCAACAGCGCAATTTGCTCCGCGAGCTTTGTATCACAAGCATCCCACGCATCGTCCGCTTCGCAATAGGCGAAATAGCCCTTACCATCAATGCCGCCTGTTGCACGCGCAGCTTTATGTAAATAGTCGCGGTTGGCTTGATAACCCACATTTACGGACGGATAACATACGCGCACTTTATCAGACCACTTCTTCTGGCATTTTATCGCCACTTCAAGAGTATTATCCGCACAATGGTCAACGCCAATAATAACTTCAAGATCGAATGATGTCTTCTGTTCAACAATACTTTTGACGGCACGCTCAATCGTACTCGCATTGTTATACGCCGTCATTATTACACTAACAAGAACAGTTCTGCCGTCCAATAAATTAGAATCTGAAATCTCAGACCACTCGGGCTGTGCAACAGAAACCTTCTTGCCGCACCCTTTACTAAGCGATGATGTCTTTAACACCTCGTTTAGGCTTGATATTACACGCTCTATCTTTGCATTCATATCCGTCTCACTTCTACTTAAACAAAGCTAGGGGGCAATGCCACAAGACAAACCGCAACAGCAAGAGCTTCTTTCTGAAAGAAAAACCTCTAAATCCAAGCCGCCCATTTTCGAGAAAATCAATAAGCCGCTTCTTATACACCTCTTTTACCTCTGGCAAATTCGTTCTAAGCACGGCTTTTCGATATGTATTTATTATCCGTGGATATAGATACTTCCGCAAAAGGGTTTGCTGACAAACTGAGTCCTTTGTATACTCATCCAGTTTTATAAGTATATCAAAGATAGTTTCTATCCTCTCAACTGTTAACGGACTCCGCATTATCGAGCCTACCGTAAGGACATATTGGTGTAATTTCTCAGGAAGATAAATGCCGCGATTATTTTCACTTAGATACTGATAATGAAAAAGAAGGTCTTGATGCTTAATGCCCGGCTTGAAACGAAGGACTTTCAAAGAAGATGTGCGGTAGATTTGTGTCCACACATTGTGGTCGCGCTTTGTCTTGAGCCAGAACAAGAGTGCGTCGTTTATTTTCTGACTTTTCGCTTCGCAAACAGAAAGCGACGCGCTTTCGTTCGGCTGCACCTCCACAAAATCAAAAGTCACGAAAGAGGCTTCGGGGTGCGGCTCTAGCGCGGCAAGGCAATGTTCGAGTAACTGAGGCGCGATTCTATCGTCTCCATCCAGCATATACACATATTCGCCCGTAACACGCTCAAGTCCTGCATTTCGTGCGACAGAAGAGCCTCCGTTCTTCTGATGAATGACGGTAAATCGGCTATCTTTATTAGCAAAATCATCCGCAATGGTGCCTGTACGATCCGTACTCCCATCATCAACGATTATCGCCTGCCAATCTTTGTAGGTTTGAGCACGAACGCTCTCAAGGCACGCGGGCAACCATTTTTCGCAATTATAGGCTGGGATTATTATAGAAACTATACTCATTTTCCCTTCCCGTTTGCCAAATCACGCGCAAGATCTTGCGAGAAATGCGCGGCACCATTGACATTTAGATGATTTATGTTCTGCCACAAATCGTCCGTATCATTCCAGCAGGTGTAATCAAGCATTTTTAGTCCGAACTCCTTTTGCAAATAGTCGCACGCGGCGTGATAACTCGCAATGACCTCGGGACGATACGCCTCGCGTAATACTTTATGGACGGGCATTTTAACGAGAATGACTTCGATGTTATTGGATTGTGCGGTCCGTA
>CAVCJC010000193.1:0-2243 GCA_963602475.1 Lachnospira hominis (ex Liu et al. 2021) | reverse complement strand
CGATGGGGAACCAGGTGCGATAGTAGTTATCGCGGTGCCAGGTGTTGCCGGCGGATGCGAAGTCGCAGAATGTCACCGTCTCGGGAAGTGCGCCTTCGGGGTTCTCATGATGCGAGCCGATGGGTAGCGTCGCTGTGAAAGTCATCCAGAAGTCGTCCGACGGCGTACGAACAGGCGTAAAACCCTCGACGGGATTGCCGTCCGTAAATACACGACGCCGAAGCGGTTCCATCAAATCTCCGTCCGCAAAGCGACTGTCACGTGCGAGAAGCACTGGACCGCGTGTAAAGGCGACATTATGTTCAAGTGTGTGGGCAATTACGGGCATATCAAACTTGATTTCCACAATATCACCGAGTGCCCACTCGCGCGAAATTGTGTAGTAGGTGCCAGGCTTCACATCTGGCTGCGCTTCTCCGTTCACTTTCACAACGGTCTTAGCACTCCACGACGGAATTCGCAGGCGTACCGCGAGAGGTCCCGTCGTATGGCTCACGATTCGCGCCCAGTTCTCGCGCGGATAAAGTGAGTACATATCAAAGCCTTTAACATGAGCTGATGTATAGAAGTTGAATGTCGCCATCTTGCCGTCATTGTGGCAAAACTCACGAAGGAACACGAGGAAACCGCGCGGACCATTTGCTGTACAGCAGTCAGTGTGCATAAAACAGTGATGTTGTCCGTGATAACGATTACCCGAAAGTGGCGTATAGCCCGCGAACTCAGAACCGTCCATTGACAATGAACCAAGATAAGCGTTATAAAAACTGCGTTCAATCTGATCAGCCCACTTCGGGTCGTCCGTCATAGAAAGCAACTTTTCGCAGAGTCGCATCCACGTTGTCGTCACGCAAGTCTCCTGAAGACGCAGGTAGGGTAGATGCTGCTTCTTCGCGCCATGAAACCACGCCTCAGAGCTCGCACAGCCCCCAGCAAGGTTAATTTCTTCTTTAATAATGTCCTCTGCTGTCAGAAGTGCCGCGCGATACAGCCGTGCCGCCTCAGGGTCCGTCGCGCCTCTCTTTTTGCGCAATTCCTCGACATAATCGAGCATTCCCTGATAACAACTCATCATTTCATACGCTTTGCCGCGTCCGTATTTACAAACATACGCCCACGGAGCCGCCTTGTCATAGTCCGCTTCATTTCTATCCGCGACCGAGACTCCCTCGAGCGCAAGGTCAACCAATCTTGGTCCTTTCGCGGCCTCGGACATTCCTTTTATTACATACGAAGCAAAATCGAAGTATTTCTCTTCTCCCGTCCGCCGATAGAGCCAAACAACAGGTTCAAGGATGGATGAACTCGCAAAACCCGACCAGTTGCCCGTCTGCCACAACTCATGTCCGCGCCGTCCATTGAGCCCAATTTCTGCCATAACATAGTCGCACAGCCTCTTCGCGGCAGAAAGTGCCGCGCCCCGGCGCGTGGCATTTGTACAAGCGTCGTAATAATGCAAAAGCCCGAGAAGCGTATACTTAATTCCCCAGACATCCCAGCCTTCGCCCAGGCGCAAATCATCTGGATAGTTCCCAATATAGCCGCACGGCTCTTGGCTCGTGAGGATGCGATCTATGCCGCGCTCTACATCTGCCTCAATCTTCTCAGAATTCGAATACGCCGCGAATGGCACGGCGGCATGCATATACTTTCCCCAAAACTCGGTTTGCCACCAGAGTTTGCGCTCCGTCTTTTCCATAAATGGCGCCGTAATATAGTCAACATCTGTTCCGCCAATATGACGCTCAATCATACGGTTTAGGCGCTCGCCTAGAAACCCTTTTAACTGCACCTCACCAATTTCTGCTACGGCGGGTAGCAGAAGGCTGGCAGAAACAGCAAATAACAGTCTCCTCATATTTTTCATACTAATATTATATCATTCCTTCTCTTCGCTTACGCGAACGGAAACCTTAGATTTTGCGTCATTTGCATTTCGCCCCCTTTTAGGATGGACGCAATTCTGCTATAATAAGAGGCGTGAAAAGTTCAAAAAAGAAAATGCTGGTTTGCCTTGACATCCGCCATTCGGCGTCGCGTCGCATGGTTAGGGGTGTAATGCGTTTTGTAGCGACTCATCCAGAGTGGGAGACCTATCTCTTTCAAGCACACCCCTCAGATACCCTCTTAACCTGCTCTTCCTATGGGAAAATAGACGCTCTCATCGTTGACTCGAGTTACAAAAGCTCTCTTCCGAGAAATTCTTCACCACTCAATCCTTCCGCCATCGTCTATGTCAATAC
>CAVCJC010000192.1:0-2248 GCA_963602475.1 Lachnospira hominis (ex Liu et al. 2021) | reverse complement strand
CGGGGGATGTACAGGGCGTGAGAAATATGGTATAATATGCTCAAGAAAATTGAGCATATTATACCATATTTCTCACGCCCTGTACATCCCCCGTAGGGGGGATACGACCTCGCAAGGTTTTTTATGCATTTCTCGCAACACATCACTTTTGTTCAATAAAATCAGGGGGTTTTCTCTCTGTGTAAGTCGAAGTCGAGAGTTGAAGTCGAACAAAGGATTTTAATCATTTTTACTGATTTTACCCATCTAGCGCGCCAAAACTGGTAGGGCGGGCAGTCCCTTGCCCGCCGCACCCCCTCGGTAGAGGTCAATTTTAACACAGAGACACAGAGGCACAGAGACACAGAGATGTGGTGGGCGGCAAGCCGCCTTTAATCTTTTGTTATTGGTTTAAGCCGTGTAGAATTGTAGATAGAGGTAGGGCGGGTAGGGGGCGGAGTCCCTTCCGCCCCGTTAAAACGGCGGGCAAGGGACTGCCCGCCCTACCACTTCTCTGTGTCTCTGTGCCTCTGTGTTAAAAACCGCCGCGCTCCCTCAGCCCCGCCCTCTCTCAAACCTCTCTGCGACCTCTGCGGCTCTTGAGTGAGATATAACGAACGCGACGCTCCGCGTCCGAGAGGTTAGTGCTCGGACGGAAACGTCCGAGTTGTTTCCTACATAGAAAGCCGCTGAGCCTTTTTAAACTCCTATGAGCGACAAAGTGCCACGCTAACGCATTGCCTAATTGCTTCGCATTCAACGCTCAAACTCATACGGATACTATTCTGCCTCATTAATTTTAGCAATAAGGTCATGTGCGCGGTCACTTCCCTCACTTGAAACTGCGTGCAGTTTCTGCGCCACTTGATAGGAGAGTTTCATCACAGGAATCTTCTCTGGGAGCGGGAAGCCAAGCGCAACAAATGCATCGGCAATATCTTCGGGCAGTCCCATCTCACAATCATCCGCGTCTCCGATTTCGTTATGTCCAATCTCAATACGCACCGTCATCCAAGGTCGTCTAAGATATTGCAATTTGATATCAAAAGGTACCATTATATAAGGCTTTGGCACATTAGGAGGAGACGGCGGCTCTACTTCTATAAGTTTGCCAGTAAAGCCATTCCATCCTTCTGTTAATTTTGTCCGCAATATACTCAAATATGCCTCAAGATCCATCACGCGTGCCGTATCCACATCTTTCGTATAACGCGTGACATTTCCACCAAAACGGAACATCAACGAGCTACCACCTTTGACGACACCGCTTGGCAACATTTGTCCAACAACAACATCCGCCATTGCTCGTGCAAGGCGAATATCATCTCGCTTTTCTGAACAATACCGCTTTATTGCCTTTATAAGATTCGTCGCTGAATTAGGCTTTTTCGTCATATTTTAATTCCTTCTCTAGTTCTTGCACATCATAGTAATCAATAAGTCCGTTGCGTTTAGCGTCCGACACTGCCGCGATAAGTCGCTCACGCATAAGCGATTTGCTACATACACGAATAGCATCGGCTACTCTCTGGCATCGGATCCCATTAAAGTCTTCTCGCCGTATCGCCTCCTGTGGGCGCACCACCTTAATCCATTCGGGAAGACTGCGACGTTTCCGGACATTTGTGGCCACATAGATTCGCGAGGGATTCACCAAGGCAAGATTATGCATAGCCAAGACACTTGCCCCATAAATCACGGACTCTTTACCGACCAAAGCAACCGCTGCTGCATATTGATCATATTCACTCGGCTTATATTGGCGCAAACGGTAAACGCCGCGCCCAACATTCTCTAGCCGCCCCATCTTCACCCAGCGAGGAAGTTCAATGCATACATTGCAAACATCACGAACATCGTCCGTCGTGACGATGCCATAGTTGTCTAAGCCGACTTCATTAACTGCGCTCCAGTGTGACATGCCACTATTATAACATTTTTGTATGTAAGTTGACAAGCACCTTTCTTAGCATTGTCAATTTACCTACATTTTTGTTAGTATTGTTGCCTTTCCACCACGGAGCGACAAAGGGCTACGCTAACGCTTCGCCTAATTGCTTAGCACTCAACGCTCACGCTCATAGGCTACAGCGAGTGGTAGGGGGCGGAGTCCCTTCCGCCACGTTTAAACGGCGGGCAAGGGATTGCCCGCCTTACCTCTTATCGCGACGAAAAGGGCACGAAACACCGAGGGGGTTGCCCCCTTCTGATGCCCATCAAAACTTTTTCTGATGGTCATCAGAATCATTTTTGTTGGTCATCAAAACTC
>CAVCJC010000191.1:0-2251 GCA_963602475.1 Lachnospira hominis (ex Liu et al. 2021) | reverse complement strand
CTATTCGTCTTCGCTTAAAGATACGCAACTTTATCTTTATAATCTCCCGAAGATTCTCGCTTCCTCGTGGGCAATTGTCGTTGAGGGCGAGAAGGACGCGGACACCCTAATCCAGCTCGGCTATCCAGCCACCACTTGCAACTGTGGCTCAGATAATTGGCGCAAGGAATATACGGAATCTCTCCGTGATAAAGACATTGTAATCTGCCGCGACAATGATACGGCTGGCGATAATCACGCTCACCTGCTCGTGCGCGAACTCGCGACCGCCGCGAAGTCTATCCGTGTCATTTGCCCATCTAAACTCCCTAAGGGCGATGTGACGGACTGGCTACAGAAGGAAGGCGGCACGCCCAAGAAGTTCAATGAGATGATGAAGAAGGCTATCTGCATTGAACCTGACAAAGTGATGTGGAGCGATGAGGAGTTCGCCGTTTATCGCGCCAAGGAAGCAAACAAGACTTCTTTCTCAAACTATCACACTGAAACTAAGATTGTCGCGGGTAAAGAAAAGCGCGTTGAATTGCCGCGCACGATTAACGAAATGGTAGAGGACGCGCATACGCGCTTCCTCGGCTTCCCACGCCGTCTCGGTAAGTCAACGCTCTTCGACCACGACCGCGACACAAACAACATTGAGTTCCTTCAGTCCTCGGCTAGCACCATTGCGTGGTTTGGCGAGAAGTCCAAACTCCCTGTGCTCTGGAAGACGGGCAATGGACTGCCGACCAAGGAAGAGTTCTTTGCGGCACTTATGCGCAATACGATTGTCTATGAGAAGGTCTCTGAAGTTCCCAATTGGCCGCTCCGCCAAGATGTTTATTACTCTTACAAGGACGCTCTCAAACCTACGCCCGACCACGCGGCGTTTGAGAAGTTTATGAGTTTCTTTAATCCTCAAGACAAAGCCTCCGCTATTCTTATGCGGACGATGGTTGCCTCGATGATGTATTACGCGCCCGGCATTCAGCGTCCGTGCTGGATTATCGATAGTCGCTCAGGGCAAGCCGCAGGCAAAACGACTTTCGCGGAACTCGTTTGTTATCTCTACAAGTGCGCCCCGATTAAAACTAACTTGCAAGAACTCAAGAATGACGCGAAGGAACTCAACAAGCGGCTCGTCTCTATTACGGGGCGAAACTCCCTTATGCTTCTTGTTGATAATGTGCGCGGCACTTTTGACAATAGTTATTTCGCTGACCTCGTCACGGGCTTCAACATCTCGGGCAAGGCCCCATACGGAATCGGCGAAGAATCGCGCCCGAATGACTTGACCTATGTCATTACTTCCAATTCGGCAACGATTGGTTCTGACATTGCTAGCCGTTCCTTCATCTTCTATATCGCGCCGCCTAAGAAGCGTTCGGGCGAATGGAAGGAGCGCGTTATGCGCTTCATTGATGAGAATCGCTACGCAATTCTCGGTGACATTTACGACATTCTTGACACAACAGAAACGCCCAATGACTTCATTGCTCAAACTCGCGTCCCAGAGTTCGAGCGCGAAGTGCTTTGGAAAATGGCTGGCTCTCAAGAAGCCTACGAAAAGACCATTGAACAAACACTTACTAACCGCAATGAAGCGAATGTGGACGAAGAGAACGCCGTCCTCGCTGTTGAGACGATTAAGGATATTATCTCAGATGTTCTCGAGACGAAGTACCCAGAAGACCACATTTGTTTCTTGCGCACGAATCTTCTCAACAAATACTTCAAGCGGTCTATCGGTATCGATGTTCAAGATGTCCGCAACATGGCGAACACGGGTAAGATTCCTTGTATCAAGCGCGAAGTGAAACGCTACCCATCTAACTCGCGCTCTCCCTTCCGTGCTTCTGGACTGCTCTATATCGGACCATCCGTCTCGCTTGAGCGTACACTCCGTGTCCGCATTCTCGGCCTTAATAAATCTGACAATCCAATCGAGATTACAAAGGAATGCGGCGGCATTGAGGATGTCATTCTCACGGACGAACTCCGCGCCCAGCGCAATGCCGCTGAGCAAGAAGCTCTCAACGCTTCCGCCATTGATGTACCCTTTATATCGGAACAGGCGGCTTCAGTCACGCCGCCCCAAACAAGCATCACTCTAACACCCGAAGAGGAGTTCTAACCTATGCCGTCTACTTCTACAGCAACTAATCCGCGTGGATATACAATCGTCTTTGACGAAGAATCGCACACCTATTCCTCGCGTGTCTCGACCACGCTCACAACGACTGGCGCGGTCGTGCGCTCGGGCACAACGCCA
>CAVCJC010000190.1:0-2279 GCA_963602475.1 Lachnospira hominis (ex Liu et al. 2021) | reverse complement strand
GTCAATCAGCAACGGTGATTGTGTTGCCGCGATTACCTGGGTCCGCGAAGAGGCCACCTTCATCAATTCAGCCACAATACCAATTGCAGTTGGGTGCAACCCCAACTCTGGTTCATCTATCAGAATCGTGGATGGCGGATTGGGCTGAAGTAGCGCCGTTGCCAAGCAAATAAACCGTATAGAGCCATCTGAAAGATGGTAGGGCTGAAACGGATAATCACTACCTTTCTGTCGCCATGTCAACTTAACGCGGTCCGCCTGACCTGTCTTCACGACATCAAGGGAAAAATCGTCAAAGAATGGCATAACAAGTCGCACCGCATCCACAATTCTCGAATAACTATTCCGCCCCGCTTCACCGTCCTCGCGCAACGCTTTCAAGAATGCCGCGATATTGCTACCATTCTCTCGTAGCCGCGCACAATCCTCAACAATTTCAGTTCGTCGCATAGGCGCACTTTGGCTCGTATCGTGAAAATGGTAGACTGTCCATCGTTCGTTTTTGTCATCCTCTAATTGACTTTCAGCCAATCCGCTATTTATGCTCCAGTTATAATTCTTGAACCGTCTACGTTCTGTCAACGAGAATCGTTCGTCGACGGTTGGTTTGAGCGTAACGCCCCAAGAATTCTGTCCAAATGTCAACTCGACATCAATCTCAGGCGTATTCTTGATTCCGTTATATGGGAAAGCATCAGCCCCGCCCCCAGTCTGTACAAATTCCTGAAGGTTCTTCTGAGCCATAGCATGAATCATCCGAAAAACCTGAATGAAATTGCTCTTCCCCGCCCCATTTGCGCCGACAATAACATTCAAATCACGGAGCTCAAAGTCCACAAGTTCACGAATGGACTTGAACCCTTTGATCGTCAATTTACTGATTGCATTCTCTGTCAGCATGTTCTTATTCTTGATTTGCTCAACCAACGGACTATATTATACCATTTTTTCTGATAAATCTCCACCTCAAACTAGCCCTCTTGATCCATGGGGTCTGACCCCATGGAAGAAAAATGTTGATAACTCATTGACCGCACATACCTTCCAATGCCTAATATTGCGCCAAAGTTGAGAACTTGTATACTCATCCTATCGCATTTAGAAGCCATTTCCTCGACCACTCGCGCCAGGAGTCGAGTTCGCTGGCTCGCGCCTGAAAGTCCGTGATGCGCGCGGACATGGAGGATCTGAACATATCGGGGAACTCCACGCGAATCTCGCGTCCGAAGATGGTCGCGAACATCAGCGCGTGGAATGAGTCGCTCAAGACGAACTCTGCTGTTGCGATGTCCTGCACCCATTCCCGTGCATCCGCGCCAATACGAAGCGAGAGATACGGCGAAAGTGCAATATGTAGGCGCACCAGAAGGTGACGGACCCAAGTTAAAGGATTACGAGACACCTTAAATGATTCAACATTCGTAAAAATATGAACTCTGACCTTCTTTTCCTTCGCAAGACGGACTAATTCAGAAAGCCGATTCTCAAAGAACGAAAGTCCGTAGAATGTGATATGTGGTTCGTCGGGTGTTGTCTTTAACTTGAGTAACTTGCGCCATTCGTCCGCAGAAAGTAGCATTGTGGGGTCTACCACCCATTCGACCTTCTTTCCGCTTAGCTTCTCTAATTCAGGCACATTCGTCTTCTCGCGCACTGAGAGCGCGTAAAAACGCGAAAGAGCTTTTCCATAAATCTCCTCATATGGATGCACCGTAAAAGCTCCGCAACTCGCGGCATAACTTATCTTACGAACTTTATCATCTATGCCTCCGAGGAGATAGGAGAAGTCCTTGTCGTGCCAGCGCGGAGACCAAATCTGGTCGCTTCCTGCAATAAGCGTATCGTAATGTCCGTACTGATTAAGTTCAGAAAGAGTTGCGAATTCACGCGGGGAAGTCTTAATGTATTCATCTACAAGGGCTTGTGTCTTGCGCAGTCGATTCATCCGTGCGAAGGGCTTACCGTCTATGAACAACGCAAAAAATGCATTTTTTACCGCCCAAACAAACTGCCTGAAGGATTTGATGCGCTGGGGCCAAATGACTGTATAAGGCAAGAACTTCCCACCAAATGAGGCAAAAGGTATCATTTCCACATCATAACCATTTTTCTTCAAAAATGTCTGCAAAGCGAGCCCCTGCAAAAACCCGCCATAGTTAGTGTTCCGCCACCACGTCATTACTCCAATCTTCATACTCTTCTCCTGTAGCCTGTATTCTCCAAGAATTCACCTTTCAATTCAGCCTGTAGGCACCCTTGCCGTGCCCGACAACAGGGAC
>CAVCJC010000189.1:0-2280 GCA_963602475.1 Lachnospira hominis (ex Liu et al. 2021) | reverse complement strand
GCAGGTACATTCCCTACCCCGCAACCTGGCTCAACTCGGGGCGCTGGGAGGACGAGGAGACTGTCGCGGGCGAAGTGCCGCGCCGCACCCCCGAGGAAGCCTCCGCGTGGAAAGCACGCTTCCTCGCCGAACAAGAGGAACTCTTCGGAAACGGCGGGCAAAGCGGGGCGGAAGGGACTCCGCCCCCTACCACTCCGTGAAAATCCGTGAAATCCGTGGTGATAACAACTAAACAGGAGAAACAAGAAAATGCAAAAACTCATTGATGAAAAGAAGTACCCGAATGACCCTAAGATGGAAGCGCGATACAATGCTGCGTATGAAGGGCGTACAGATGCCGAGCGGCTCATCTTGCGGCAAATGACGGACGCATGGGTAAAAACGCGGCACATTGAAAGTCTGCGGCTTGAGCTTGGTCGTACTTGTGACGAAAGCGACCCTACGGCTGGACGCAAAATCGACCTTGAACTTGCCTCTTATGCGGAATCGGCACTTGCGCATTGGCGGATTCTGGGCGAGATGCTCGCGACTAGCCCCGAAGGCGTCGCTGCCGCGATGGACGCTGAGGCCGAGAAAATGCGCCGCGTCGGATGGATTGCCCCCAGCCGCGCATGCCTCCTCGATTACCGCACCCTCGTCGCCCTCCGTGCCAAGCGGTGAGGTTTTTAACCACGGATTGTCACGGAGTGTTTTAGCCGTGGAAATCGGGAGACTCGGGAGATTTTGGTAGGGCGGGATGTTTTAGACAGGATTAACAGGATTTACAGGATTGTAGTTTGGCTTGGATGTGACGGAGCGCGTACTTGCCGAACTATAACCTGTAAACTCTGTTTAAACCTAGGCGCCATCTCATTTCTCGTCCGCAGGTGTTGCCAAGCCTAAGAGGTTAGAGTAGATAAGATAAGGCTCGTTCATTTCTGTTAAGCCGTTCTTGTTTCTTGGGCGCGATTTTGGTATACTATTTGCCGTGAAAGATGAGATAGGAATTAGAAATGTTCTGAGAAAGAACGCGAAGAAAGGAAAGGTGTGCTAATGGACATCTCTCGTCAGTTGGTTTTCTTTCAATCGCAAGATGAGAATATTGAAATACCTGTTAAGGTTGAGTCTGATTCGCTTTGGCTTACACGTACCCAAATGGCCGATTTGTTTGGCGTTACGCCTCAGAATATAACCTTACATTTGAGAAATGTGTATAAAGCTAATGAACTTTCTGAGTCCGCAACTAGTAAGGAATCCTTACTAGTTCAAATCGAAGGTACACGTCAGGTTTCTCGTAAAGTACAAGAATATAATCTTGATGCTATCATTTCTGTTGGATATCGTATTAATTCAGTTCGTGCTACGCAATTTCGTATATGGGCAACGAGAGTGTTAAAGGAGTATATTCTTCGGGGATATGCGATTAATAATCAGCGGCTTAAGCAACTTGGTCAGGCAGTTGAGGTGATGAAGCGCGTTTCTAATCGGTTAGATACAAACCAGGTTCTCGATGTTGTGAAGTCTTATTCGTCAGCCTTGGCACTTTTGGATGGTTATGACCATCAAACGATAAGGAAACCTGCGGCAAAGACGAGGTCCGTAGAATTGTCCTACGAAGAATGCCGCGCCTTTATCGATAGTATGAGCTTCTCGGAAGATTCATCGCTATTTGGCAATGAGAAAGATGGGTCTTTTAAGTCGGCATTGGGTGCGATTTACCAGTCTTTTGGTGGCAAGGATTTGTATCCGTCAGCGCAAGAGAAAGCGGCGAACCTTCTTTATTTTGTGACAAAGAATCACGCCTTCTCAGATGGTAATAAGCGCATTGCGGCAGGTTTGTTTTTGTATTTCCTACGCAGGAACAAGTTGCTTCTCAGAAAAGATGGTTCAAAGCGCATTGCCGACCATACACTGGTTGCTCTGACTGTGATGATTGCGGAATCCAAACCATCTGAGAAAGAAATGATGGTGAATCTTGTGATGAACTTCTTGGCATAATATACATTTGAGCTTTTAAAAAGTGAGTACTGGGGGTTCTGGCAGGAAACATCGTGGTTATTTCTGTCCACGCATCTAACCGCTTGGACGCACGGGGCGTCGCGTCCGTTTTGTCTCACCCGAGAGTCGCAGAGGGCGCAGAGAGGTTTGAGAGAGCCCCTTCGGGGCTGAGGGCGCGGCGGTTTTTAACCACGGATTTTCACGGATTGGTAGCCGTGGAGGTCGGGAGAATCGGGAGATTCTGGTAGGGCGGGCAGTCCCTTGCCCGCCGCGCCTTTTTGACGCAAAGTTCGCAAAGGTTTT
>CAVCJC010000188.1:0-2297 GCA_963602475.1 Lachnospira hominis (ex Liu et al. 2021) | reverse complement strand
TACTGAATCCACGCGAGTCCGCCACCAAAACTTTTTTCGCTGGTTACGCGGTTTGCGCGTATAACTGTATTCGAGACCATAACAAACGAACTTGTTGAAAAAGCGTTATTGAATCCCGTTTGATAAGAGAGCCCCCCGCCAGCCACAGCAGCCTCGTTCTCTTCTATAAGGCAATCACATACTTTTGCTACATTCAAGATACCTGCGCCAATGTTCGTCGCCTTATTATTGCGAATCGTACAACTCTGCACCAACATTGAAGCCGCATTAGATGTTTTAACAATACCAACAATGCCAGAACCGCTATAACCTACATTATTCTCTACTACAGAATTAATTAATTCACCACCATCATACAAAGAGACTGCAGCACCAGTTACTTTGTTTGTGTTGAAAGAAATAACACAATCAATAACTCGTCCTTTTGCGTCAATCTGTAAAGATGCCTGATCCGTCTTGTGCCCATGACTACAACATGTAATCACGCAGTTCGTAAGAAGATTTATCTTTCCACTTGGATCTGGTGTCTTTGCATTGCCCATAGTTACCCCCGCCCCCCAATACTGCGTTGCGGTATAACCATTCGACACCGTCAAGGAAGAGACTGTATGACCAATGCCGCGAAGAATAATTGCTGGATATTTGCCCTGAGCATCAATTACCGTGTCGCGAGGATTATCTGTTTCGCCACGCAATGACACGCCAGTAGCAAGATCTATAGCGCCTTTCCCTGTGTCAGCAGGTGTAACAGTCCAGGTTCCCTTGCCAAGAACAATAGAATCTCCATCCTTTGCTTTTTTTGTTGCAACGCTAGGAGAGAGGAAGGCTGTCTCAGGGGTCGTTCCACCCGCAGAATCATTCCCTGATAACGAGACATAGTATGTCGTCGCTTCGCAGAAAAGCACTGGCAATGCCATCAACATCGTGAGTATCTTTTTCATGACTTGATTCCTTTCTCGTTGGGGTTATAAAATCTATTTAACATCAATAAACTTCTCGGACATCTTTCCGCTTGAATCTGTCCACGAGAGGCGATAGCGACCTTTGAAGCCACGGAATGCAACGCGTCCTGCGGAGTCAGCCTTGAGCGTTAACCGAGTCTTCCATTCGTGGTTGATGAGCTTGTCAAGTGCATAATACGCCGCCTTTTTGCGCATATCTGCCGCATACAGTCCCGACGCGAGGTTCTCTTGGTGATAGGTATGGTCGACAAGATTCCAGTAGGTAATACGATAGACACTCGGCCACGAGAACCAGAGACGATAATTATCGCGTATCATTCGTGCTTGAATGGCCTCGCCTTCTGGCGTATCGTCTGGCGCGGGGATGGTAATTTCGGAAATGTGGATCGGACGCTTCAATGTGTCTAGTGCCCAAAGCATCTCAAATTGCTTCTCTGGCCGCCAGTCCGTGCCAGTCGCGATACATGGCTTACCTTCAGATATCTGGCGGACTTCGTTCGTCTGAAGAATGTGCATTTGCAGACCAACGACATCAATTTTCGCCCCCCGATCGATGAGCGACTGAATGAACGGAACATAGATAGGACGCCAGGTGTCATTCACCTCAAGTTTCACACTCGCCGGAAATGCTTCAGCCGCCCACTTATGGCAACGGAATGTATAATCGTCTGGAACGAGGAACTTCGGACCTCCCCAAACTATCTTGTCGTGATAGGGTCCCGCCATTGAGCAGGAGCGATCGACCGTCTCATTCACAACATCCCACTGGTCAAGCCGCGCACCATAATGCTCGCCGAGCTGACGAATACGCCGCTCATAGCGCTTGGCGAGCCCAACCTTGTCCACGTCATTCGTCACCCACGGCGCATTAACGACGGGGTAAATCATCAGGTGTCCGTGCGCAGAGATGCCGTGCGCGTCAAGGAAGTCAAGGACTAGGTCAGGTGCGGGACGGCGGTATTCAGGGAACTTCTCCCACTTCTCCTTCGTCGAGAGGTCTTTTACAGACTTCCAAAATTCAGCAGAATCGCGCGGTCCCGCAGCGTAGCGAATTTCGCCCTCTTTCACCTCCATCCTGTCCCAATAAAACGCGACGGTCGCGGCGTTCCAGAGATTCGTAAATGTGGCACGGTACTGCGCATTCCAATCATCGCGACCCAGTTGGTCAAAATTAAAGATATGAGAGCCAAATTGAAAAGCGTGTGTAAGCTGTTCAACTTTTACTTCAGCACCAGCAGGAATACCATCGACCACTGCATCCGCCTTACGATACTTCTCAATTCGCGCATCAATGCCCGCGTTAACACGGTCGTTCCATAATGCACGGTAACTCTC
>CAVCJC010000187.1:0-2316 GCA_963602475.1 Lachnospira hominis (ex Liu et al. 2021) | reverse complement strand
GCAGCGGAAGAGGATATGGCTAAGGCTGTTGCAGAAGCGGCTCAAACAGAACTTCTCGCCCCGTTTGATGTGTTCATTAAGGATGTCCAAGACGGCAAATATGCTGAGGACAAGGAAGGCCTGACGGTTAAGTTGAGTGACTACTATATCCAAGCCATTGCGCAAGAAATAGGCTGTCTTGACAAGAAGGAGTTGAAGAAGCTTCATGCACAGCATGTCGCCATTCTTCAGAATGCGACGACGGACAGCTTGGCACTTGCATGCCCTGTCGCGCTTGCTCGTATTGAATATAAGCTCGCCAACCTTGGCAAGTAAACCAGAGAAAGGAGACTAGAGATATGAAATTTCATAAGGTTAGTGCGGTCGCAATGACAACAGCTTGTGGTCTTGCGATTTTATCGGGCTGCTCAACAGAGAAGATTGCGGCGGACTATATGATGCCTGCGCGTCAGATTGACGATGTAAAGAGCATCAATGTTCTCGCTATCAATGTGAAAGCAGATGTGAAGAGTTCTCTCGCGGCGGATGACCTCTCGTCCCAAACGGCGGGGATGGTTAAGCAATTGACAACAGCGCGTCTCTATAAGGAAGGCTTCATCCAGACGGTGGATGATGTTTGGGGTACGGCGCAAGGCGGCAAGAAGGTCGAGGACTTCGTTAAGGGCAAGAAGTCTGGGCATGGGCATGCCTCGTTCGCGACAATTAACCAAAATCCCGAGAAGGGCGTTCTCAATCTAGCGCTCGCGCTTACGGCGGATTCGAAGAAGGTTACGAAAGAGCGTGATTATGCCCTCACGACAGTTCCTTATACGAAAGAAGTGAAAGAGGGTTCTGCTCCGACCAGTAAGCCTGGTAAGCCTGTGATTGAAAATGTCAAGAAGTCCTATCAGGTCTTTGAGACGACTGTCACAGGCACGCTGAAGGCGGAGCTCGTTGCCAAGGACGGCACGAAGCTTTATTCGGCGGAATACCCTGTCTCGATGCCTGCAGACGCGGCACTCAGCAGTGCATCACCTTCCGTTATGAAGGCGGTTTCTGTTGCGGTTGGTCCTGCGGTTGATGAAGTCATCGCCGACATTTCTCCGTATAAAGTTACGAAGGAGTTTGAGGCTAATCAGGATGGCTACAAGAAAGCCGTCTTGCTCCTCGAGGCAAAGGCATTTAGCGCGGCAATTGAGGCTGTTGATGCTTTGCAAGAAAAGACCTATGCTGATTATGAAAACCAAGGTCTCGCTTATGAGGCGAGCGGTGATTTTAACGCGGCAAAAGGTTCTTATGAGGAAGCTCTCAAGTTGAAGGCAGATGCGAAAGGTGCACTTGAAGGCATTGCTCGCATTGACGAGGTGAAGAATGCTGCTAAGCAAGTTAAAGCCTCTGGCGCGAAGCAGGATTCGTCCACGACATTCAAGAAGTAAGTAAAAAGGAGATTTCAAAGATGAACAATAAGAAAACTGTTTTGGGTATCGCGGCTGTTGCAGGCGCGGCGATTATCTGTGGTTGTAGTACACCGACAATTCCTGTGACGATGAATGTCGCAGGTGAAATTAAGTTGGCGGGCGTTTCAAAGATTGCGCTCATTGACTTCAATTCACTCCCTGATGACCCGTTCACAGGCAAGGTCGCGGCAGATGCGGAGACTTGTGCGCTCGTTCAGCGTACAGTCGCGGCGGCATTTTACAAGACCCCGACTTATCAGGTCGCTAATCTGACGGACGAGGAAGCAATTGCGGCTGCGCAGAGTGCACTCCCTGAAAAGCGTTTTGACGCAATTGTTAGCGGGCGTCTCTGGTGGCAGATTACGCCTGAGACTGATGGTGAATACATCAAGAAGTTCACCCTTGATTCGTGGGAGAATGTCCCTTATACCAAGAAGGTCTTAGGGCAGGATGTCACGATGATTGCCAAGGTTACGACCGAGACAAAGGATGTTCTTCGCTTGCTCAAGTATCGTACGCGTAGCGCAACGCTCATGCTCTCGTTGGCATTCTATCGCGTAGACGGCAATGGTAACATTGAGAAGATTGTTGATGTCTATCAGGTCACTGACCAGGGCTTCACGCTTATGAACGGCGAAATGAAGACGGATGTCGCGGCAATTGGAATGAAAAACGACAGCGCGGCGGCTCGTCTTCAGAAGACTGGTAAGTCGGATGATGAGAAGACCGCTTATGAGGAAATGTTCGGCGAGCCGAAGGGTCTCCTTGCAGTTACTGACGCAGCTGGTGCAGCGGCTGGTGGTGCCATGGGCGGTCTGACGGCTGGCTTTGGCGGTCTTGGCGCGGCAATTGGTGACGCGACGGCAGATGCTGTTAAGGA
>CAVCJC010000186.1:0-2341 GCA_963602475.1 Lachnospira hominis (ex Liu et al. 2021) | reverse complement strand
GCGTCCGCCCGCCTCACTCCGCTCAACACTCGCTCGCCCCTCCCGCTCCTCACCATCCGTCTTTCTTTGCTTGCGCGAGCTTCTTCCCTCATATGGCTCAATGTGCGCGAAGCAAATGGTAGGGCGGGCAGTCCCTTGCCCGCCGTTATAAAAAGATTAACAATTCCTCTGTTCGACTTCGACTCTCGACTTCGACTATTTTGGGCGGCTTGCCGCCCACCACTCCTCTGTTCCTCTGTGTTAAAATTACCCGCCGTGTGAGATTTCTCACACAAGTGCGCCCATTTATGGTATAATATTGCTGTTCTTGAGGGTGAAAGCCCGAAGGGACACTATAGTTCGGGAACTGATTGCCTTGGTCAAGCTACTGCGTGTGAGCCGACCACCTTTCCACCCCCGAATGTCCTAATCAATTTGCAACTGCAAAGCGATCGTCCTGTGAAACGTGAGAAATTTCAAGACTGACGATACTCTGCAGAGGAGCGCAATTGCGTTTCCTCTCTTTGTGTTTCAGTCAAGGTTATTCTCACGACCTCACAGGAAACACAAAGAGAGATTCTTTCTTTACTGATTGCCGCGCGGAGGCATCACAGAAAGAAAGAGAATGCTATTTAATTCATTCGTGTTTATGCTGTTTCTGCCAGTAGTTTTTGGCAGTTATTGGCTGATTTGTTGTCCGAAAGAGGGTGAGGGTGTCTCTTCTACGCGGCTGTGGCTTCAAAACCTCCTCGTCGTTATCGCGAGCTATGTATTCTACGGATGGTGGGATTGGAAGTTCCTTCTACTAATCTCCTTTACCTCTCTTTGGGCGTGGGGAAGCGGACTTTTATTAGAGAAGTGCGGAGATAGCGCGGCAAAGCGAAAGGCTGTTGTGGCGGGTGCCCTTATTGTGAACTTAGGCATTCTCGGATTCTTTAAGTATTACAACTTCTTCTTAGATAATGCCGTTGCCTTGCTAAACGCTATTGGTTTTGAGGCACATCCAAGCTCACTTAAGATTATTCTGCCCGTCGGTATCTCTTTCTACACTTTCCAAGCACTGAGTTATGTAATTGATGTTTATCGTAGGGATGTTAAACCAACGCGGGATGTTGTCGCGTTTTTGGCATTCGTCTCCTTCTTTCCGCAACTTGTGGCAGGACCCATTGAGCGGGCGACAAATCTGTTGCCCCAATTCCTAAAACCGCGTCACTTTGATTATGCCCTCGCTGTTGAAGGCTGTCGGCAGATGCTATGGGGCTTCTTTAAGAAGGTGCTTGTTGCGGACTGTTGTGCGGGTGTGGCAAACGGAATCTTTGAGGCGGATGACCCGACCAGCATTTCCTTATGGGTAGGCGTATTTTGCTTTACTTTCCAAATCTATGGAGACTTCTCGGGCTATTCGGATATCGCTATTGGGTGCTCCAAACTGTTTGGAATCCGTCTTATGCGCAACTTTAACATGCCCTACTTCTCACGCGACATAGCCGAATTCTGGCGGCGGTGGCATATTTCACTGACCACTTGGTTTAGAGACTATCTCTATATTCCCTTGGGCGGTAGTCGTTGCGGAAAATGGAAGAAGATTCGCAATACCTTCGTCATCTTTCTTGTTTCTGGCTTTTGGCACGGCGCAAACTGGACTTACATCGCGTGGGGTGCCTTTCATGCGGCGTGTTTTCTTCCGTTGCTTCTTGGGGGCAAGAACCGCCGCTATGTCACGGACTATGTGGCGCAGGGGCGACGCGTCCCATCCCTACGCGAGTTCGGCGGAATGGCAAGCACCTTCCTCATTGTCGTTATTGGCTGGACACTCTTCCGTGCCCCAGACATTGCTACAGCGGGGGCTTGGCTGACGGAGATGCTGACATTCTCCGATTTTGCTGTGCGACACGGTACGGGAATTGGCGCGGTTAAGAGCGTGTTTGTTCCGTTGTTGAGTATGCTAGTCATAGAATGGTTCAATAGGGGGCGCGACATCCCTCTTTTGCCGCGTAATCGCTGGTTGCGGTGGGGCATATACTATGTAGCTATCGTGCTGATGCTGTTTTATCGTGCGAAGCCTGAGGAGTTTGTCTACTTTCAGTTCTGAGGAGATAGGATGAAAAGATTTCTGAAATACATTACCATCTTTGGCTTAGGGCTTATATTGCCCATAATAGCGACTTTCTGTATCCGTCTAATGCTACGACAATCACAGGTCGCCGAATCGCGGCACATTGAACCGTGGCAGAAGATTCTATTTATAGGCGATTCCCATATAGGCTGTACCTTCATAGAAGCCCCTGTATATTCGAATCGTGTTATTTGGGCTTCATCGAACTCCCAACAATTTACGCTTATACGCCTCTTGGATATGGAG
>CAVCJC010000185.1:0-2348 GCA_963602475.1 Lachnospira hominis (ex Liu et al. 2021) | reverse complement strand
ACTTCCCCGCGTGATCGCCGTAATATCTCACGCAGAGCCGCAGAACACGCAGAGAATGGTATAGGGCGCAGTCCCTTGCGCCCTACTACTTCTCTGTGCCTTCGTGCCTCTGAGCCTCTGTGTTAAAAAACACCCGCGCCCTAATCCTGTAAATCCTGTTAATCCTGTCATAAACCGCCGCGCCCATCATCCCCAATCCGTGACAATCCGTGGAAATCCGTGGTTAAAACCTCACTCCCCCTATTGTCGCGTGGGGCAGGATGTGGTATAATAGTTGCAAAGAATATGAGAGGTATGTAATGAAAAAAGTCATTCTTGCATTCGCTGTCGTTCTGTTGGCTCTCGCCACCTTCGCAAAGGAGGCGACGCTGACCCACGAGAAAAATGCGTCCGCTCGCGAGGGTGCGATGACGGACTGGACACCGTTCGCGCTCACATTGGTGGGTCCCGTGGGGCTTCCGTTTGGAAGCTGGGATGTGAAGGGTCTCCAAATCGGTATCTGGAATGATGTGGACGCTTTCTCGGGTCTCCAAATTGGCGTTGTCAATGTCACCGACCGTGCGTACGGACTCCAAATTGGTGTCGTCAACATCATCGCGGCAGATGACATCCCCTTCCTTCCCATCCTCAACTGGAGTTTCTAAGTGGTAGGGGGCGCAGTCCCTTGCGCCCCATAACTGAGTAAAAAGGAGTGAAAATGGCAATTATGAATAAGATAGTGGGTGTGGCACTTATCGCGGCATTGTTCGCAGGGTGTGCCGAAACACGCGGAACGCGTGTGATGATTGATACAGACTCGGGCGAGGCTTCCGTTCTGGAGAACTCGTATCGCCTCTCGAACCGCGTCAAAGTGCGCAAGGTTACTTACGGAGAGGCGAGCGAAGGAATTCGCCGCGCCACGGTGACACTAGAGTCCGTCACGAAGCGCCGTCAGCGTCTGCAGGTACGGATGGTTTGGATGGACGCGGAGGGCACAGAAATTGACGCGGACTCGAAACCCTATCGCGCGATAGTCATTGATGGCAACGATGTTCAGACATTCACAGGCGTTGCGCCCAATGAGCGTGCGGTCAAAGCGAAGTTGCAGATTCGTGAGATTTCGACAGTTGAGTAACAATAAGCGAAGGAGACCTAATTATGAAGAAGATACTCGCAGTAGCCTTTGTTGCCCTTGCCCTCTGTGGCTTCGCGGCAGATAAAACGATTGCCGTTTTTGTGCAAAATAAGAGCGGCGTGCCCGCGCTTGACGCACAGCTCGGGGGCATCCGTGAGCGCATTGTTGCCGCGTTTGCGGAAGTAGACGGATTCCAAGTCATCGATTCCACGCTCGCGGCGGACGCGTTTCTTTCCTCTCCGAATGTAGCGAAGGCGGTTGGGAGCGATTATGTGGCTGTCGCGACAATTTTGCGCGCGGGCTCCACAAAGCGCAATATGAACGGACGCCTCAATACCGTCTTTTCACTTCGTATGGCGTTTAAGATTACGGACTCCAATGGCGTGAGCGTGGACGGAATGCCCACTTGGACGCAGAAGTTCCCTGTATTGGACGCAGACCCCAATTCAACCGAGTACTACGATACACTCCTCGACCAGTGGGAGTCTGATATGACGACCGCCGTCGCAACAAAGGCGGCGAAGTGGCGTGAGCCGAGCGCAACCAACGCGGCACTTGTGAAGTTCCATGTCCAAACCTCGATTGACCGCACGATTAGTGAACTTGAGTCTCAGACGAAGGGCGTTTCAGGCGAGCAACTGCAGGAACTGCGTAAGGTCGTGGGGGGAGCTTCCGTCGAATTGGATGGCGTCGTCATTGGCTCAGCACCAGGCGAGTTTGCCGCGACAAAGGGACTCCATAAGTTGCGCGTGACGCGTCCGTGGATGGCGCCTTACGAGGCGACCGTAAACATCCAAGAGGGCACCAGCCTTGATTTGGCGCTCGAGATGTCCGACGAAGGCGTGAAGAAGTGGGGCACCGTGGAAGCGCTCCGTGCCGACTTGGCGCGGCGGTATGCGCACGCGGCGGCGGAGCGCAATATCAAGGTCAATGTCGATACCACGAATTGGCGCGATGTCGGCGGCTCTATGCCCACCATCAAAGTCGAGCACCAATAACCCGCGCACCCGCCGTTTAAACGGGGCGGAAGGGACTCCGCCCCCTACCAGCCCCACAGCGTAACGATGGTAGGGCGGGCAGTCCCTTTAAAGCCGAAGCTTGCCTGCGGCGGATTCGGCGCGATAATCGGCGACGGTGCGGGTAAGCCCTTCTTTGAGGGTGATTTTGGGTGTCCAACCTAGTGAACGGATGAGGCTCGTGTCGCAGAGTTTGCGGGGCGTGCCATCGGGCTTGG
>CAVCJC010000184.1:0-2353 GCA_963602475.1 Lachnospira hominis (ex Liu et al. 2021) | reverse complement strand
TTATTACATTGATTGGCTGAAGCATTGTAAAGGCAAGTATGGGCAAAATCTCGTGTTAGGAATTCTGTTTAGGGCTTATCGGCGAAAAGGTGAGATGAATAAGTTGTGGGACGCAGACTCACGGCTTATGCGTGAACTTATGTGTAAGATAGCGCATGCGCTCCCGCTCTTCTCTCGTAACGGTATCCTCGCGAGGTTTAAACTACTATTTTCAAAGCAATATAGATAAAGGCGATGGAAATTCTGAAGGCTATGCATAACTTCTAATTGGGATAAAGAAATGATAAAGTTTATAAAAGCACTCAACGAGAAAAGGCGTGCACATCGAAGATTGAGAAGGCCGATTACGGGTGAGAAGTGCAAGCCTATTCGCTTCCCTGCCACAGCCAAGGCAGTGAAGAAAACATTGAGTGAAGCCGTGCCCAATGGACGGACGGCTATCTTCGCGCTCTTTTCTAGAGATGGGCATATAAAGGAATCAACGCTGTATTACATCTCCCATTTGAGCGAGATAGTAGACAATGTTGTAGTAATTGGCGATTGTCCGATTATTCCAAACGAGATTTCTCGACTTCCAAACATTGTTCGGTACTGCTCGTTCAAGCGACATTGCAAGTATGATTTCGGTTCTTACAAGCTTGGATATGAGTATGTGATGAGGAATCCTGTCCTTGCAACAAGTACGGAGTTGTTGTTCTGTAATGATAGTTGCTATGCGCCAGTTGTGCCCTTTAAGAGCGTGTTTGAGAAGATGGCTTCCGTGAGCTGTGATTTTTGGGGACTGTGTCAGAACTGGCATGGGCTATGGCATATACAATCTTATTTCCTTGTTCTTAAGCGGAATGTCTTCACTTCTAAATGTTTTGCATCTTTTATGCGGGGCGTTAAGAAGCAGAAGTATGTAGGTGATGTAATTATCAAATACGAGATGGGACTAACGCAAGCGCTGACTAAGGCGGGTTTTGTTGGGAAGAGTGCGTTTACTCTTGAGGGACAAGAGAATACGGCGCTAAATCCAACAGGATTCCCCATTACACTAATGTCTCAGGGATGTCCGTTAGTGAAGACGAAGGTGTTTTATGAGGAAGGGTTCAGTAAAGAAGATCTCGAAGAAACTCTTTCTTATGTGAAGCGCGTAAACGAAGAATTGGGACGGCTTATTTGTTCTGAATTATCGTTAAATCCTGTGAAGAATAATGATTAATTGCTGAGTCGATAAAATCGACCGCGCTTAAGGCTATGATGTGTGATGCGAGAGAGTTGTTTTTGAGGCAACGTAGGTTTGACTTGATTTTCAAGTATCTCTATGTGACAAAGCCGAATGATGACTTCGTGCGCTTAGCCTATTTGGAATCTATTCGCGCATTTAATGGCTATTTTGAAATTTCGCCTTCGAATGGGGTTCCTAAGGATACGCCCGAGAAGTTTATTTCTTCTTTTGACGCATTGATTAAGTCAATGCGTGCGGACGGATTCCGTGCCACCCAGGGGGGGGGGGTATCCCTGTAGGTATAAATGGCGAGATAATTGATGGTGCACATCGATTGTCTACTGCTGCCGCCTTGGGGCTTCCCGTCGAGATAAACAAGAAAGAGGGAGAGATTCTCTGCGACTACAAGTTCTTTAGGCGACATAATATGTCGTCCGTAATTATGGACTATGGCGCACTTGAATATGTAAGACTAAATGAGAATGCGGTTATTGTTAGCCAGAGTGTCTTTGCAAAGTCGTCGCAGAAGAAGTTTGTGGAGTCCGTCTTGAATAAAGAGGGCTTTGTTTATTATGAGAGGCGAGTCGGGCTTAGGTATGTTTCTGTTTTTGTTTGCGAGTCAAAAGAGAAGCTGGTGGCTGTGCGCCAAGCCATTCAGGAGTCCGTGGGAACTGAGAATGGTAGGGTTCGTATCAGTGCGATGCACGAAGAGGCTATTGAATGGGCGGGGCATTACTTTGGTACGAATATTAGGCTAAAGAGGTTGCGGTATATTCTGAAGTATTACATCTATCGAAAAGAGAGAAGAGATAATGGGGAACGCGCCCTCTATCTCTTTGGGATTCGGGTGTTTGGTTATCGAATTAGTAAGCGCTATTGGTCGTCCCTTGCCCGCCGTCGCGAGTTTTTGACGCAAAGTTCGCAAAGATTTTGACGCAAAGGGGACGCAAAGGCTTGGGGTTGCGGGCGCGGCGTTTTAGACAGGATTAACAGGATTTACAGGATTGTAGTGGGTGATTTTTAACCACGGATTTACACGGATTTTGATTTAGCCGTGTAGAGTTGTAGAATTGTAGAAAGAGGTAGGGCGGGCAGTCCCTTGCCCGCCGTTTAACGGGGCGGAAGGGACTCCGCCCCCTACCC
>CAVCJC010000183.1:0-2356 GCA_963602475.1 Lachnospira hominis (ex Liu et al. 2021) | reverse complement strand
CGCCCCACCATATCTTCCGTGTGCCGCGAAGCGGCTTCCGTGTGTTCCGTGGTTGTCTATGGGGTCAGACCCCATGGACATCTAAATGTTCCGGGGCACTGAAGCGAGTGACTTAAAGAAAGTCTCGTCTATATCATATTCTGTGCGCGGCGAAAGCCCAATCTTATATTCCGCCAATTTATCAATAAAATCATTGCCATCCATAAGGTCTATCTGCTTCTTACCAGGAGCTTTTGCTTCCTTCCGCGCTTCATTGGAAAATGTACCTGTCGTAATTAAGACCCCCTTCTCAATATTATTATCAAGCGAGCCACGAAAATCTCTAATTTCGCCCGCACCGACCTGTCCGCTGTATCGTTTGCATTGAAAAGCGACATTGAAACTAAAGATGCCATTTAACCTCAACTTGCCTGTTCCATCTATCCCACAATCACCAGACTTCTTCGTGACGCACACATCGACAAAACCACATTCCCGCAGAAGTCGCTGCGCCAAAACCTCAAACGCATAGGGGTCCATCGCGCGCAATACTTCGGAAAGCTCTTGTCGCCAGTGCGGGATTTCCTCTGGCTCTGAACTTTCCTTCTTACTATGCGCGTTTCCAAGTTTCTTTATTGCCTTTGTATCAATTGTCGCTTGCTTGCTGGCTTCCGCGCCTTTTTCCGTCAGTGCCCAAACGCCTCTTTCACTGCGCGTTATTAATCCTGCTTTATGAAGATAGGTTCGAGTCCAACCAAGTCTATACTGCAACTCAGTCATAATTGAATTGCCATGCATCTCATCCACAACATCATCTGGGAACTGTCGCCTTTCAATTACACCCTCATCAATCTCATTATTCTTAGCAGAACCACCACATTTGGCGATGACTTTAAGAGCATCAAGGAACATACTATCATAACTGGGCATATTTGGATTCTTGCATTTTTTCATCTTTGGATCTCCAATATGATTACTTATTAAACCTTATCTGCAGGTTGAGCTTAATGAAATAGTCATCTGAATGCTCATCTTTAAAGAGCGTGAGATACTTGTGCCGCGTAGTGGAAGCGCGTTCAAAGATTGTGGACTCATAAAGATACTTCTCAAAGATGTTTGTATTGTAACCATAAAGAGCCACAAGTTGTCCGTCAGGAAGTACAATGATATATCCGCCCGAGGCATCTTCATTTCCATTCCACTCTTCGGACGGCATCAATCCCAGTGCGCAAGCACGCAAGAACCGTTTAATCTTAATCTCACAGAAATCTTTTCGCTTCTTAGAACTATAGGCAACGGACTTGCTAAGCAATGTTACTGCCGCGTCAAGGCGGTCTGCCTCTCTAAGCGACCCGCTGCGTTTCGTTTCACGCGGCAACAATATTTGGTCGAAATAATGCACCTTAACGAGGTCGGCAATCATCTTAGGTAGCGCGGCATCTACTATCTCAAGGTTGTCGGCGAACACGGCACTATGATATTCCTCGAACTCAATAGAGGTAGCAGCCTCCTTAATGGCGCGGCACCGATCCATAATCTTCCGTGAGCCTGCAATCGCGTTTATGGCTTCCGCTTGTTTCGCGGTTAGCCCTTTCACACGATAGATTATATTCGTAGGCTCGGATGCATTGAGCAATGTCGGCGGCGAACCAATTTCCGATTTGACGCTGAATCCCAAGGTGGCGACACCTGTATGCGAACCACTTATTTTCAACGCGAGATCCCGTTTTTGGGTCTTACGCTTTACTGGGGGAGGATTAGTTAGTTTTGTAAATCCAAGCGCCTTCAGTGCCTCAACTTCTTGGGGCAGTACAAATGCGCCGCTCGTACCCTCAATGGCAGAAATTGCTTTAAACAACCGCTGTGCTTGTCGCTTGAGGTCCTTTTGCTTCACTTGTACTGTAGGCGCGGCATCTTTTCCTTCTGAACGAATAAATAGTACCCGACCATCGTCTTCTATCCGTGCCGCAACATCACTGCGCGAAAGTTCTAAGATTGTGGCAAAGTCAGTCAAGATAGGCTTTAAATCTTTGTCCGCTTGATGCAACTTACCATCCGCTAGCAGACGAAGAACAACATAGGGCTCGCTCCATTCGCCCTTATTCCCAGAAAAGCTTTTATCATCCATGGCAAGCTATCCTTTCATTCATCGCATCTACCTCATTTAGATGTGAAACTATAGCGTGCGCAATAGCCTCTATAACGGGAACCGTGACACTATTGCCGAATTGCTTATAGAGATGAACATCACTTAAAACCAACTTAAAGTCCTCTGGGAAACCTTGCAACCGCGCCCATTCCCGAGGGGTCATCTTTCGAATGCCTTCTTTGTTAATGGAACCATGAATATGTGTAACTGGCACAAGCCCTTCAGGTG
>CAVCJC010000182.1:0-2389 GCA_963602475.1 Lachnospira hominis (ex Liu et al. 2021) | reverse complement strand
CGAAAAAATATCCAGAGATAACGAAAAACAGAGGGACAGCAAAATAGAAGAGGTCGCCTATCCGTGCCTGAAGCGCATTGCCATAGTCATTTGCCATTGGATTCCAGCGCTCAGTGCGGGAATGAATGCACACGACAGCTCCCGTCGCAATAAACGCGAGCCACCGAAACTTATTCGACAGGTATTTATTCATGCTCATTCGACTCCCTATAGTTCATATAGTGTGAGATCAAGTGCCAAGACCAAGGCCAACAGCGATGGGGAAAGACCAAGTCCAACAGAGGAATATTTAACCCTCCATTGTTGGTCTTGGTCTCCAATCCTGGTCTACCCTCTTGACTTATCATCTTGGTCTCTCTCCCTCTCATCCTCAATTCTCCACGCTCTTCCGATCTCCAAGGCTAAGTTCCTCATAAACCTTCTTCACATTCTCCGCATACTGTGACCAGGTGTATTTCTCGGCGATTAGTTTCGCGGCGACGCGACCTACCCGTTCAATGTTCTCAGGATGGGCAATGAGCCACTCAATCTTCTCGACTATCGCGGCGCTATTCTTACTTGGTACAAGATAGCCTGTCTCAGAGTCCGTAATCGGCAAACCGCTCTCGTGCGTAGCGACCACACAAAGCCCCGCCGCCATCGCTTCCAAACCTGAACTCGCGCATCCTTCCGCGAGCGATGGGAAGAGATAGACATCCGCTGCGCTCAAATACGACTTCAACTCGTCCTGCGGGACGGGTCCGTGGAAAGTTATCGGCAAGTCCTTCGCGTGATATTTCGCCCGCAAAACCTCCGAGCCGCCGAACGAGCCGACGACATCCATTGTATACGAAACGCCGCGCTTCTTGAGTTCCTCCAATGCCGCGAGAATATATTCCGCACCTTTTCGGAAGCCAAAGCCGCCCGTGAAGAGAATCCGCAATGGACGTCCCCCATTAAAGTACGGCTCGGCTTCGCGCAGTCCGAAAAAGTCCTCACGTGTCCCCTGATAAACGACGCGAATCTTTTCAGGCGCATAGCCCGCCTCAAGGAAGGTGTCGCGGACGAAAAAGCTGTTCACAAGAACGACATCCGCGTCTTCGCAGTCCTTGGCGACGAGACGCCAGAATTTGGACGAGATTCCCATTTCAAAGCGTATACCATTCTTTTCATATTCGTCGCGCAGGCGTTGTTCCATATAAAGTGGATGCGCAATTGAGTGGTCCACGAGCACTTTCAGACCGAAGTGCTTTGCCTTGGCAATCGCGCCGCCCTGTCCCGCGCCAGAGCGAACATGAAAGACTTGCGCGTCTTTCGTGATAAACCGCCGTGAGAAGAAGCCCCATATCTTCCATGCGAAGACCGCCCAACTTGTAGTCGATATATGCAAGGCTCCCAAACCGCGTCGCAAAATAGCGTCAATCGCCTCTACAATTGGCATTTGACAAGTCTCTATGTTCTCACTACGAACTACTTGCCGCTTTTTGAAGCCCATTTCGAGGTTGCGTCCGCAAAACCGCGAAGCGAGTTTCACAAGTGCGCCTCCCGCGTTCTTGGGAATCCACCCAATAATCAGGCGTACCCTAACGCCCAACTTCGCAAGATATCCAGCAGACTGCACCAAATGTAGTCGTCCAAACCCAATTGTTAGAATTACCCTCTCCATACAACACCTCTCTTTCTTAGATTTTCAAGACGAATCAAGATTAAAAATGTACAGAAAAGCGTGCTTTCCGCAACGCGCGCACCAAACGGAGAAAAGAAGTAGTCCCAAAGAAAGGCTGGGATTATGATTGCAAAGTAACCATACCACTCGGGGATTATACCTAACCGTTTGCGAATGGTTTGGATAATAAGCCAGAGAACATAAACCCAGAAAATGAGTCCAAAGATTCCGTGCCACATCCAATAACAAATAATATGTGAATGCGCAGGAATCGTACTCAAAGCACCGCGAGCTTGATCTCTTGCATATCTGTCAATTTCTTCAATTGTGCCGTATTTTGCGAGAAAGTCATATTGATAACCATAAGTATCAAGAGCTTGAGAGCCTTGCCCAATAATCGGCTTATCTAAGGCAGCAATAAGTCCCACAAAGAATTCTGAACGTCCCGCCATTAGCAAGGACAAAAAGCCAGAGCCCTTTGAAGTTTGCCTGTAGTATTTTCTTGTTTCTTCTTCGCTCAGATAATCGTGCTTCGCCGCATAAGAGTAACCTAATTTAGCCAAAACAGCAATTAGACACATTCCCATAAGCAAAAGCGGGATCTTCCGCTTTACTTTACGAATTGACTCATCCGTCTTACCGCCTAGCATAACCAAAAAAATTGAAAGTGCCGATACGGCGAATGCACTGCGCCCACCCACTACGGCATTAATTACGGCAACCGCAGTAAGTGCGGGATAAGTA
>CAVCJC010000181.1:0-2393 GCA_963602475.1 Lachnospira hominis (ex Liu et al. 2021) | reverse complement strand
AGCCTTTCGCCGCGCTCTTCAGCCCCCACGCCACGCGGCAAATCAACCTTAACGCCGCGATGCATCGTCATATCGAAGATGCAGTAAATGAAAAACACCAGCACAAGGAACATGACATCCATAAGGGAGGTCATTTCCAAGCGTGCACCTTTCCCGCGACGACTCATTCTTCGACCTGGCTATCGAGCCAATTGTAGGGGAAAATGAGGATGAGGGACGCAATCAGCCCCGCCGCCGTCGTGATGAGCGCCTCGCCAATACCCGCCGTCGCCGCCATCGGGTTCGCCGTGCCGCCCGCGCCATTGAGGGCACTAAAGGTCTGCATAATGCCAGTCACCGTGCCGAGAATCCCAAGCATAGGTTCCGCCGTAATGATGGTCGAGACAACCACGAGCCCCTTCGCATCGCGCTTGCCCCTGCGAAATGCCGCGACCTTCCAAATGACTATGGCGAGCCCAATAATGGACAATGCCAAAATAGGCCACATGACGGGTCCGCCTGCCAAAAAAGTTTCTACTAGTCTTTTCATATTACCCTATTAAACGATACAGAAAGAGGTCTGGTTCACACCAGACCCCCTTCCTTGCGCCTTATTTGTTTTTATGACGCTGCGCTTTCATGCGCTTGTCGTATTTATGCTTTGACATTTTTTTACGACGTTTCTTTTTGATGGAACCCATGGTTTACTCCTTAATTACTGATTCGGCCGCTAAGCCGAGGTTTCTGATCAGAAAATGATTTTATTGAGCGGCAACTCGATAATTCCCGTCGCTCCCGCATTTGTGAGCTGAGGAATGAGGTCACGAACGAGCTTCTCGTCCACAACGCTCTCCACCGCGAACCAATCGCCGCCGCTAAGCATATTCACTGTCGGCGCGTGAAGAGCCGGCATAATCTTAACGACCTTATCGAGCGTCTTCTTCGGCGCATTACACTTCAGAAGAACGCGGCGCTGTGCCTCAAGGGCACCCGTCAAGAGCATCTTGAGCTGCTCGAGCTTCGCACGTTTCGCCGCGCACTTCCAGCTCTTCTTGTTGGCAATGAATCGCGTTGTGGAAGTCAGGATCGTATCCACAATGCGCAAGTTGTTCGCACGAAGCGAGCTGCCCGTCTCAGTCAAATCCACAATCGCGTCCACGAGCTCAGGAGCCTTGACTTCCGTCGCGCCCCAGCTGAACTCGACATCCGCCTTCACGCCATTCTTCTTCAAATAGCGCTTCACAAGCCCCATCGCTTCCGTCGCAATGCGCTTGCCCTGCAAATCTTTAACGGACTTAATCTTCGAATCGTTCGGCACCGCGAGCACCCAACGGACGGGGTTCGAAGTCGCCTTCGAGTAGTTAAGCTCGCAGACCTCTTCGACATCGCTGCCATTCTCATAGACCCAGTCATAGCCGCAAATGCCCGCATCGAGGAGCCCGAGCTCCACATAGCGGCTCATTTCTTGCGGACGCAACAAGCGGCACTTAATCTCAGGGTCGTCAATTGACGGAATATAACTACGGCTTGAACAAGAAACATTGAATCCCGCACGCTTGAAAAGCGCGAAGGTCGATTCTTGCAAGCTGCCTTTAGGTAGTCCTAGAACTATCGCCATTATCTTTACTTTCTTAGAAACTCAAGATTTCCTAATATTATACCATTTATTTCCGTAAGATAAAAGGGTGTATTTTCATTTACTCTACTTTCGCCGCTCAGTATTCGCCATTAACAACCTTCTGCACTTTCTCGGCGAGTCCCACAAAATCAACCTTGCCCTCGAGCGCGGCGTTTACATCAAATGCCGCGCTCAGCTCCTCCACCGCCTTCGCGGCAAGCGAGTTCTTCCTAAGAAGATTCAACTTCTCGGCGGCAACTATGCCATTGCGCAAATCAAGAAACCGCCACGAGGGTTGCGCGTTCGGGTAGACGAGAAAGGTGTCCCCCGCGAGCCAGAAGCGTCCCTCGGAATCAAAACTCGTGTCCCGCGTAGGGTCTATAGGCCAACTATTGTACGCCCAACGCAAAAAGCCATCAAAGCCCGCCACCGCTGGATACACCCCTAGCCAAAACGCCTCGCCCAGCCCCGAGCTTGAGAATGTGTTCGGGCGCGGCGGATTGCAACACACATAAAATGTCGTCTTATAGCCCTTCTCACGCCGCGCCGGAAGTTCCGCCATAAACTCAGGGGTTAGCATTCCCTCCCTAAGCCCCTGGCTGTAGTTGTCTATCGTTATGCCCGCGAAATCCGATGGCTTACGATTACCCGCCATCGCAATGCGCATACCTGGAGCCTTCTGCTGTATGAAGTCCGCAATGAACTTCACATCCTCGGGACTGCGCTCATCCATCGCGATGTAAGTATCGTCAAACCAGCCCTTCGCCTTCAAGTGCGCGGAAAAGTCCACAAGAAA
>CAVCJC010000180.1:0-2395 GCA_963602475.1 Lachnospira hominis (ex Liu et al. 2021) | reverse complement strand
TCCTTGCCCAGAAGGGAGGCTTACATCATCTACTCGCTCAGAACCCACATTGTCATAATCCCACCAACCTTTATATCCTTCTCCATAAAGAGAAGCGTCAGCATAAGTCACAGAAAGATATGTACTAGTTGTGTAAGGATCTAGAAATTGAAAATAATCTTGCGCACAATCCATGCCTTCTACCGTAACATCTTTTAGAGTTAAATTAATGGGCAATGGATTACAGATAAAAGGGGATTCTGTTGTAGTCACAATATCCTTTGGAGATTGCCCTACTATCCCGCTAAAGACGAAGCCAATCTTATTTCCACTGGGAAAATTCGCAAGAAAAGCCATCCCTACAGGGAACTTGTCCCCATCTTCTCCGTCAATTCTAGTGTTGCCGATATCATCAGCATCCCACCAACCGACCCAGCCTTCTTCATAATTATCGGCATCAGCATATGTTGCACTAAGGAACACTTCTGTTGTGTCAGGGTCAAGAAGCTGAATGGCATCACCATCACCGCAACTCATTCCAGAAGCAGTGAAATCATTAAATGTGAAATTGTTGGTATCACTCTGTGGAACGAACACAAAGCCACCAGAATAAGATTCCATTAGCGTTCCCTTTTCGTCCATCATCGAGCGCTTCTGGTAGCCTACATTAGTTGAAAACCGTTATTTCCTAAGGAATTTGAGGTTTTTGGGGTTTGAATGTGCAGTAAATGTGCAGTAAAGTGCAGAAACGCGGCAGTTGCGAGCGAAGGTCACGCATTGAAGAGACGATAAGCATTCAATCAAAAAAAGACCGCAGTGGTTTTGTCAAAGGACTGCGGTCATTTGGTAAAACCACTGCGGTCTTTTTAGCAAACCACTGCGGTCATTTGTCCGTGGGGTGCGCATCAGTAGGTGCTGGGTGACTTGTGCGGAGTAACAAACGAAGCAGAGGGAGAGAGGTTGTCTCTCAGATGCCGGCACGCAGCAGAACTAACGCACCATGAATAAGAACCCAGGGGGAAGAATCGGATAAAACCACTCGGAGGGTTCGGACACAGTGCTTGAGCCGTCCGAGGTGAAGGTTGTCACTGTAAAGTAGTGAGCGCGGCGCGGCATTAGGTCTTTAACATCTAGAAACGCCGCGTTTTCGACTATTTTTGAGCAAACATTGGTGTTATTATACGCGGGTTCTTTGATTGTGACAAAGGCAATATCGCTTACAAGGACGCGTGGCCCAGGTTTCTTATCCACTGCATTTAGACACAGCCAATCTTTGCCAAGTGCCGCGTTGAGTGGTATATAGTTTGTCACAAAAGAGTCTGTTAATGTTATGTTCGCAAAAGTATTTGTCATAGCGTCTTGCACCCATGAAAGAGGAAAGGATTCCTTTGTTTCATTGTCTGGGCGGCAAACCGCAATTCTTAAATGAGAATAGGCGTTCTTTTCAGGGCATTTTATCAAAAGGACACCATGTGTATCACTATTCGAAATCTGTAAGATTCCAGGCTTATCCTTCGCTAAATATAAAGTACTCCCGTGCAACCTGCCATTAAAAATTATGGAGATAGTATCAGCACTCTCTCTATACGCATAGTCTGTCTTCAATTGCGAGAAGTCATAGCGGTGAACGATATTTGTTTCGCCGCGAGAGACTTGTTTGATGCGGAAGATGTCCACGCGGTTGGACACGACATCACTGCTATTATACCACTTGAGTCGCATTGCCGCGCCATTCGTTACAGCAATAAAGTCGGACTCGGTTATAATCTTCAAGTTCGCAAGCGACCAAATTGTTTGCATCCCTCCGTCACCATATTTGAAGATAATGCCTCTCACATTTGGGTTTGCTATCTCAACAACGCAATTCGTAAAAGCGCCCTTACTCGAAAGCTTGGCATATTCGCAGGTATGAAGAAGGGCATCTTTCTCATCAGCAACCAAAAGCCGTTTCCCTTCCGTGGAAGACGATCGATAATCAAACTCAACGCGGCGGATGTAGCCTCCGAGGTCGGGGGATTTAGCATAACTAGCACCTGTTTTAAAGCGGATATTCGGATTAAAAGGTGCATTCGCTGAGGTATAATTTGTAAGGCTACTTACTGCCCATCCATTTGTCGTGCCCGAACCGCACGCCGCGAGCGCGGCTAAATCGACAATATTCGTCGTTAAGCTTGCCGCACAAGGAGCCGTCCCAAATAGGCAAATGGCAACTACGAACCCCCGCACTATCCTTTGGGCTAGTGACGATATGCAAAGCTTTTCTCTAGAACAGCTATCGCTCCTCATATTTTTGTTGCTGGGCAATATTATATCAAATCTTGCGCGATAACGCTAGAACTCTTCTGCGGCAATCTTTTGTTTGGCCTGACAACATGCGGCACGGCGGGCGGCAACCGTGCTAACCCGCCCTGATGCG
>CAVCJC010000179.1:0-2427 GCA_963602475.1 Lachnospira hominis (ex Liu et al. 2021) | reverse complement strand
TGGACTGACTAAACGCAGTTTCTTGTCTACGCGTGAAAGGCGGCAAGAGACCGCGTAGCGACGGGTCGGGCAAGCCCCCGCCCAAGCCGCCCTCCATATCTCTGTGCCTCTGTGTTAAAAAACGCCCGCGCCCAAATCCTGTAAATCTTACGGACGGCTAAAGCCGCCCGCTACGATAAGCTTCCCCAATCCTGTTTAAGATATATAAGATTCCTCAACTTCCACATCAGAATCGCCTCAAGTTCCACATCAGAAATGCCTCAACTTCCACATTGCGCTTGCACTTTTAGGCGCGATATGTTATAATAATAAGCATGAAACAATACAAAAGTAGAATATGTGACGCATTATTGGCGGATATCCTTGAACGCAAGGGTGCCGTTCTAATTAATGGCCCCAAATGGTGTGGAAAGACGACGACTGCAAAGCAAAAGGCGAAGAGTATTCTTTATTTTGATGACCCCGACACGCGTGAGCAAAACATTCTTCTAGCGAAGACTCAGGTAAAGTCGCTTCTTGTCGGTAAGTATCCGCGCTTGATAGATGAGTGGCAATTAGCTCCCCAAATTTGGGATGCCGTACGTTTTGATGTGGACCATTCAGGAGAATTGGGGCGATATATCCTGACGGGCAGCGCCGTGCCCATTTCGAGCGACGCGACAGCTCATTCTGGAACGGGGCGCTTTGCTTGGCTTACGATGCGTCCAATGAGTTTGTTTGAAAGTGGTGAGTCTAGCGGTAATGTACGGCTCTCAGATTTGTTTAAGGGCACGGCCAAATTAGGCGGTGCAGGGGAATCGGGACTTGATAGAATTGCATTTCTTGCTTGTCGCGGCGGATGGCCCTTGGCGATAGATATGAAACCCAAGGCGGCTCTTGGTCAGGCATTCGACTATGTTGATGCCATTGTAAATAGCGATATATCACGAGTAGACCGCGTTTTACGTGATCCGCAATCTACGCGGCGGCTTTTGCGTTCACTAGCGCGGCATCAGGGTGCACAGGCCTCGGTTGGGACAATCTGTGCAGATTTGATAGCCAATGAGGCATCAAGTTTGCACGAAAATACGATTTATTCCTATATTGGTGCTCTGAGAAAGATTTTTGTTGTTGAGGATATGCCCGCATGGAATCCGAATCTGCGTAGCAAAGCGGCGATTCGCACAAGCGAAACGCGGTATTTTGTTGACCCATCAATTGCGACAGCGTCTTTGGGTCTTGGACCTTCGGACTTAATTGCTGACTTGAAGACCTTCGGGCTTGTATTTGAGACACTAGTGGTTCGCGATTTGCGGTGCTATGCGGAAGCTTTAGACGGCAATGTTTATCATTTCCGTGATAGTAATGGGTTAGAATGTGACGCCGTGATTCATCTGAGAAATGGGAGTTATGGACTCGTTGAGATTAAAATTGGCGGTGAAGACCTAATAGAGGCGGGCGCGGCTACATTATTGCGCGTGGAGTCCGAGATTGACACTCAGCGAATGAAAGCTCCTGCATTTAAGATGGTTTTGACGGCAACTGGAACCATTGCTTATCGTCGACAAGATGGTGTTTATGTTGTGCCCATTACGGCATTAAGAAACTAATGAAGTGTCTGGCAGCAAGCGTAAAAGGGCGCGCCCTTTTGCCCGCCGCGAGTTTTTGACGCAAAGATGACGCAAAGGCGTTACGTGGGTGATTTCTCACGCAGAGCCGCAAAGAGGAAGAGAAAGCGCTTCAGTTTTAACGTCTGTTAGTGTTAGCAAGAGAGCCTTTGAGAACGCGAAGCAGCTTTTTGTTAAAAAAGCCAGCTTCACGCTCTAAGCTTTGCTCTCTTCGAAAGACTTGCAAGACTTGTTTTTTTAACAACCTCTCTTCATCTCTGCGTCTCTGCGTGAGATATAACGGACGCGACGGAGCGCGTCCAAGCCAAACTACAATCCTGTAAATCCTGTTAATCCTGTCTAAAGCCGCCCCCATCCGTGGCAATCCGTGTAAATCCGTGGTTAAAAATACCCGCCCTCTTCTGCGCCTTCAAAATACCACTCGCCGTTCTTCGTTGCGCCTCGTCGTTTCAATCCCGCCTTGACCTTCAATGCCGCCATAATTCGTTCGGACTGTCGCTTCCCGATGCCCAATATTTCCGCCAAACGAGCTGCGGAAACTCGCGGATCGCGCAAAATGACTTTAATCGCCTCTTTCTCCGAAGGGTTTAAGGTAGCAGGAAGGTTCGTTGATTTTACACCGACATTTACACCGACATTTGTACCGACATTCGCACGGTGTAGATTCTTCGTTGCCTCAGCAAGGGCTGTACCATATTCGGACCCAACACGAAGGTAGCGATTCCGCAATTCTAGATTATATCCGTAAATCAGAACCTTGAAGCATTTTGTGCACGGGGTTATAAACTCCGAGGGGCAACAAAAAGCTTCGCTAACGCTA
>CAVCJC010000178.1:0-2485 GCA_963602475.1 Lachnospira hominis (ex Liu et al. 2021) | reverse complement strand
CTCGAGAGTCGTGTTCTCCTCGTCCGTCAGCACGAGCCGCGCCCCCTCTGCGAAACTGAATGTCGTGTTGTTCAGATTCGAAAGGACAGAGGTGCTCGCAATATCCTCAGGACGCAAACTCCACGTGCCCGTCACCGTGCCCGTGCCGTTCGTGACCGTCGTAAAGCCCGTCAGCTTCGGGAGCGAGTAGGTGCAGTTGTTCTCCGCGAAAATCACGGTCGTCGCCTCACTGCTGCAAACGACTTCGGGCAAAACGGACTGACTAAAGTAGATGTAGCCCTTGTTCAGGACGACCTTCTGGTTTTCGTTCGTCGGAATCGATCCCTCCTTGCCGCCGCAGACAGACCCCAACACGCCGCAGACTTCGCCGCCTGGCGTGCCAGATTCTGCACCATTGACCTTCGTGCCAGGTGTTACATCAACGCCATTGACGATAATGTCGCCCTTGAAGTCGTTCTCCGTGCTCCAGAAGACGACCTTCGCACCGTCCACGAGGTCAAATCCGCCGTCTCCCGAGACTTTCGTCCGGAACTGGATGTGCGAACCTGGATTACTCGTCGAAGAATTCGTCACGGTCGTGCGGCCGTTAATCGTCACGGGACCGCCATAAGTATTGTGATAAGTCCATTCGCCGAATCCCGCCGTGCGCGTGTTGCAGCGAATCATTGCGCCATCATCAAGAATTAGGCTGATGTTGCCGACCCAGTTTCGGTAGATGTCCCTGACGCCCTCGCCCGCATTCGTATAATCCAGTACGCCGCCGTTCGTCAGCGTGAGCGAAGTCGTGCACGTCTCCATAAGGACGGCGCCAATAGAAAGTTTCGCATGGTCGACGACGATGTTGCCGAGGTTGGCGAAGTTCTTAATATTAAGGCCACAAAGGACAGGCTCCGAATAAGTTCCGTTCGCCCGAATCGTCAACTGATGCCCGTTCATGTCGAGAGTCTCGCGGATTGAGGTCTCGCAGCCACTATCGTTCCAGTTTCGCGTAATCGTAATTAGGGCATCGCCATCCAGAACGACATTGGCAAATCCAGCGCCATACGGCGTAGTGCGGGTGTTTCGGAAGGCTCCAAGGTCGATCGTGCCGTCGTTATGCCCCGTTCCCTTGAGGTGAATCGTCCCTGGATAGATGGCGGCATCGCCACCTTGCATCAGGGCATTCATGAACGTGCCACCGTCGACATAGGTCGTCGCACTTTCCGAACCAAGTCCATTCAGAGACTGCGACTGATAAACACCCTCGTAGATGTAAATCGTGCCAGCATAATTCTTCATATTTGCAGAGCTGCCGACGACGAGCGTACCTTTGCCCTTCTTGACAAGCGCATAGTCGTGGAATGTCGCCTCCTCGTTCTCCGTCATCCAGCAACTCTCACCCTCGGGGACGGTAATGACATACTGTCCGTCGACAACTTCTCTCGTCGTCTCGGTGAAGGCGGGCATCGCCAACAGCGCGGCAAACGCGCTCGCGCAGAACAATTGAACCTTTCTTTTCATTGTAGCCTCCTATTTGAGTTATTAGAGTTTAACCGTAAATCTTCTCGTCCGCGACGGAATACGCGGCAAACGAACGCCACGCGGGCGTATCGCTCATCGTCTCCGCCACGACACGCACAGCCCTCACCAATTCCGGCGCGAACATCTGAATGCGCTTGTGTCCAATCGATTGACCGCGAGCGACGGTCTTCGTCTCGCCTTTCACCGTGACGACTTCCACGCGGTAGGTACGGACGCGCTCGCCCCCCTTGCGTAAATCTTCCTGCACGGAAATCTGGTTCACCCGCGTCGGTTCCGAGAAGCGGATTTCTGCCGCGCCTTCCACAACCGCGAGCGGATGCCCAAAGCGTGCCTCGATTTCCTTGCCGAACGCCGCGAATTGGCGGAAGTCGTTTTCGGGTACAAGTCCGTCAGGATCGGGGTTCGCGTTAAGAAGAAGATTGCAGTTGCGTCCGACGCTGAAGTAGTAGCGTTCCAAAAGCTCCTCTTTCGTCCAGTACCGCCAGTTCGTGCCTTCCGCCGTCGGCTGCCACATGAAGTGGGGCGGACGAATCGGCACGTCGCACTCGCCAGGCGACCAGTAGCGTCCGTCGAAGTCGCCGTGGAACGCGAGCTCGCGGTCGCCGCCTTCCGAGGTGAGCGTATTCGTGCGGCTCCAACACGGATATGGCGCGACGCCGCGCTCGTTGCCGACCCAGCGGATCAGGTTCTTCGCCTTGGCGGGTCCCTGGAAGAGAATCGCGTTCGGCTGATATTTCTCCAAGATCGGCACGAGGTCAGGCCCGCCGTCCTCTGGTGCAAGGGCTCCGCCGTCGAACCAAATCTCGCCGAGTTCGCCGTAGCGCGTCCAGAGTTCCTCGCACATCTTCTCGCAGATGGTGTTGTAGCGCTTCTGCGCGGCGGGGTCGCCGCCTTTGCCGCGATTGACGCGACCAGGGTTGTCAACGTTAAGATAGCCGTTCGCGCTCACCGAGGCGTAGAGGCC
>CAVCJC010000177.1:0-2507 GCA_963602475.1 Lachnospira hominis (ex Liu et al. 2021) | reverse complement strand
CATCTGAAGTGGGCGGACCTTGAGCGCGGCATGTTCTTCCACTTCGACATCCCTGTCTACAAGCCAGGCTGGGAATGGCGTACATTCAAGGACTTCCCTGATCCAAAACTCTACAATCCCGCGAAGCTCGATACCGACCAATGGATGGAGGCGGCGAAGGCGATGGGCGCGAAATACTGCGTATTTGTAGCGAAGCACTGTTCGGGATTCCTTCAATGGCAAAGTGACCTCTATAACTACGGATGCAAGCAAGCGATTAACTTCGAGGGCGGCAAGGGCGACCTCGTGAAGCGGTTTGTTGAATCTTGTCGTCGTTATGGGATGATGCCAGGACTTTATGCCTCGGTGAGTGCGAACGGTTGGCTTAATGTGGACAATCCCGGACTTGTCAATCGCGGCAAAGGTGGCGACCCCGAAGCCCAAAAGCGGTATGTGAAGATTTGCGAGCAAATGGCGACGGAACTTTGGACGCGCTATGGGGAACTTGGTGAGATTTGGTTTGACGGTGGAGCATTGCCGCCTGAACAGGGAGGTCCCGACCTCGTGCCAATCTTGGAGAAATATCAGCCGAACGCAATCCTCTTCCAAGGTCCCGCCAAGGCGAAAAACTTAATCCGCTGGGTAGGTAATGAGCGCGGTGTCGCGCCATATCCGTGCTGGAGCCGCACGAACACGCTGACTTCGGAAGGCGGAGATCGCGAATTTGCGTTCCGTGGCGACTTTGACGGACGCTACTGGTCGCCTGGCGAGTGCGATGTGCCGATTCGCAATCACCAGTGGTTCTGGACACCTGGCAATAGGGGCTGGCGGTATTGGTCTCAGGATGAACTCGTCTCGCAGTACTACTGCAGTGTCGGACGCAACTGCAACTTGCTCTTGAACGCGAACCCGAATCCAGACGGATTGATTCCTGATGAAGACTTCCAACAATATGTCGCGTTTGGCAAGGCGATTGAGGCGCGGTTTGGGAAGCCGCTCGCGGTTGTGGAAGGCGTGGCAGAGATTCGCTTCTCCGAACCGACGCGGGTGAACCAGATTGTGGTGCAGGAAGATTTGCGCAAGGGCGGGGATCGCGTCCGTACTTATCGTGTGGAAGTCGTCACGGCGAAAGGCGAGACAAAGACGGTTGCTCGTGGTCAATCAATCGGACACAAGCGCATTCAGATGTTCGCGCCGGAGGTGGTGCGGACCGTGCGTGTCGTGGCTGAGACTATGAGCGATACGCCCGCATGGCGTTCGTTTGCCGCGTATTCCGTCGCGGATGAAAAGATTTACGGTTAAAACTAAAGAACAGGAGGCTACAATGAAGAGAAAAATAATGATGCTTCTCGCATTAATTGCGACACTATTTGTGCCTGCGATATATGGCGCGAGTAGTGCTTCTTCTGCAACAAGTGCGGGAGGGACTCTCGATACGCGTGTGAAGTCCGCTGTTGCTTCCACTGTACTCCCCGAGTTTGGCACTAAGCCGCTGGGACTAACTCTAATCATTCGTTAATAGCTATAATTAGGGAGGTTTCAGATGAAAAGTAATCTTATTTTTGCGTTTGGGCTACTATTAAGTGCTACTGTTGCGTTCGCGGCTGAACCCACAGTCAGTAATGTTGAGATGAGCCAGTCGGTACGCGGAGCCGTGACCATAACTTATAACCTTACTGGGGCGGATGGAATTGTCACGCTTGAAATTCTGAAGAATAATGAGCCTATTGATGGCACATTCGTTCAGTATGTAAGGGGCGATGTGAATAAACTCGTGGCGGCGAGTGATGAGACGCGCACCATTAAATGGCAGGCGGATAAAAGTTGGCCCGACCAACAGTTTACAAGTGCCGCGATTTCTGCCCGCGTGACGGCGTGGACGACGAATGCTCCGCCGAATGTACTCGTCGTCGACCTCTCGGACGGAGCGATGCGCTACTATACGGACGAGAGCTATCTGCCCTACGGCGGGCTCACGAACGACACCTTCCGCCTCTCGCAGATGGTCTTTCGCCGAATCCCCGCCGCAGGTGTGACGGCGACCCTCGGTGGCAAGGGTAATGAATACTCCTGGCAACCGACAAGCAAGGGCGAGAGAGAAGCTGCGCACACGGTGAAGTTCTCAAAAGACTACTATATGGGAGTTTTTGAGGTGACACAAGGGCAGTGGTCAAAAGTCTTCAAACAAGGAAACCCTTCGGCCTTCGCGAATTTGTCTTGCAATGAGACGCGACCCGTTGAGAAAGTGGGCTATGGAAATATCCGAGGCAGTGCAACGAGCGGCATTTCGTATTGGACACCGACGAACGATGTTGCGCCGAAGGCATCATCGTTTATCGGAGTCTTGCGTACTCTGACTGGCGCGGCGTTTGACTTGCCGACGGAATGTCAGTGGGAATATGCCGCGCATGGCGGCGACGAGCACACTTTCTATAATGGGCATACTTACATTGCATCTCCAAAAGGTGGCGGAACGGTAGATGAGACCGTTACGGCAGAAGCCGAGGCAAATTTGTCGCTTCTCGGAC
>CAVCJC010000176.1:0-2574 GCA_963602475.1 Lachnospira hominis (ex Liu et al. 2021) | reverse complement strand
ATATCCCATTGACATTATAACGCCGTTTTGATAAAATGTTCTCAATCATGCTAGTCGAGGAGTCAAAAAGAGCCCATACCGTGTCTCACTTTTGGGGACTAGTGCAGTATGAAAAGCACGAGAGGACGCGATTACGCGCTCTCTGAGCCGTCAATTCTGCCGCGCTCTCCTGCGGCAAATCGCTGACTAACATACTTCTCATATTCTCTATTTACAGTATACCAAAACCGCGCCCCAAAGTCAACCCCACCTCGCGCGTAATTCGTTATCGCGATTCGTTATAATAAAAGACGCCGAAGCAAATTGGCGCGCTAGCAAAGATAGCGCATTCGTCATTCATAAAGACACCCACAAAATCATTTTATAAGCCCTTACCCCCTAATCCCGCTCTTCTAAACCCTCACGCGCCTTCTTGAAAGCTCGTTTAGACAGTCACAGAATCATAGTTTTGCCCAGCCGCGTTAATCTTTTTGAACGGCGACCAAGGGACTGCCCGCCCTACCTATCCGTGAAAATCCGTGTAAATCCGTGGTTAAAAATCGCCGCGCCCTCCAGCCCCGAAGGGGCTCTCTAAAACTCCTCTGCGCACTCAGCGCCTCTGCGTGAGATATAAACCCCGACCCTAATCCGTGGAAATCCGTGGTTTATTTCTTTTCGGGGAAGACTTCTTCGAGCCGGATGAGGTCGCGCCCCTTGAACTCGTAGCAGATAAAGTGAACTGGCGTGCCGCCCGCGAGCGCGGCAAGATTGGGATCTGCCGCGTAGAGCTTTAGCTGCGCCATCGCTTCCTCATGTTTTGCTGCGATTTCAGAGTCGGGCGCATCCGCCTTCGAGTGCTTCATCTCAATGATGTAGCTCTGCTCAGGAATATACCCTTTAGGCAATGTACGGTCGGGGAAAAGTGCGTAGTCCGAGTAGCCACACGGATGTGACAATTCTGGCTTGACCATATAAACACTCTTCATTGTCAGATAGGCGCGGAGGTATCCGTTAATGCGCGCTTCGCCTCCGATTCCATCTCGCGGCGAACCATTATCACGATATTTCTCAGCAAGATAGGTCAAAAACTCGCGCCATTCACCACGCCAAGCGAAAGCATCAAATTTCTCAATGAACTCAGATGTATTCACTGCGTGAGGACGCTTCTGATATTCCTTGCGCATATAATCAAAGATCTGCCGGCGGACGCATTCGTTTGGAACACGGAATTGCAGATTGCCCTGATAAATACGCGACATGGTGACAATCCCATAGTAATAGTATAGCGACTTGAAGTTCTCTTCTTTGATTATATCTTCAATAGGGAAACTATTGACAAGCGGGAATGTCACTTCCCCCTTATCGGCAAGTTCCTCAGTAAGCGGCAATACGCCGTTAACTGTCTCGGCGTGGCGTTGCGCGGCAAGAATCGCCGCAAGTTTGTTCCAGTCGCTACGAATATTATCATCTACTAGTTTTTCAGGCGGATTGCCTGATGAGATCAATTCAGCGAGATAGAAAAGAACCATGTCGCAATTATAAAGCGTCTCTTTCTCGACACATTGCTTTGAGAAACAGTAATTGTCGTACCATTCTTTTACTGCCGCAAGATGAGTCACTAGCGAGCCTGTAAACTTCCCTACGCCATAGAAGTCCTCAAATAGCTTGCGCACTTCTTCTTGCGTAAAGCCAATCATTGCATTAAACTTCTCGGACTGTGTAATGTTTGTCGCGATATTGAATCCACTCGTAAGGTCGTCCATCGTCACAGGCGAGACACCCGTCATAAAGATACGGTCACAAGTTCCCTTAAACTTCTTGAACCATGCACGATAGAAGTCAGTACCATGTGTTATCTCTTTATAAGGTGTTCTGCCCTCTGTTGTAGAGACAATTTCATTCGTAAAGTTATCATATTCATCAACAATAACATAAATGCCCAGTCCTCGTTTATGAGCGACCGTAACAAGTGCACTAAACTTTGCTGCTGCGCCAGCCTTCAAATAAACGGACTGAACAAGTTCCTCATCCTTTAAGGCATCCTTATGCTGAGCTATAAAGCTATCAAGTTGCGAACTAAGATAGTCCTCAAACCGCTCTGCCCATGTAGCACCGCTACTAGCATTGACTTGCGAGAAGTCAAACACAAAGACAAAGTACTTATTCGCGTTCTTTGTCGGGTTCCTACCAATAGCGAGATCGCCAAAGAGCCGCTGGAAGTTCTCTTTTTCGCCTACATCATAGTAGCAGCGCAATGTCTCGCAAAGGAGCGACTTGCCAAACCGCCGCGGACGCACGAAGAATAGGAAGTTTGCCCGCTCTTCCATCTTACGGATGTACTCGGTTTTATCAACATAATAGAAGTCTTCGAAGCGAATACGCTTGAAGTCCTTCACGCCATATGGTATCTGCTCTGCTCTCATAACTGCTACTATTATACCATATTTTTCCGTCCAGTGGTAGGGGGCTCAAGTCCCTTCCGCCCCGTATTATATCACGCAGAGGCAAACCCCAACCAAAAATTCCGTCTTTTCCCGACTGCCGTCTGCGAAAGGCTCGCTGCGCCGACTGCCCCCTCCGAGCCTCCCCTCAGAC
>CAVCJC010000175.1:0-2577 GCA_963602475.1 Lachnospira hominis (ex Liu et al. 2021) | reverse complement strand
GGGTGGCTGGATGTATGATCCGCGCATTACGGACTGGGTATTTCGTGCCAAGCGCGAATATCGTACGGAAGATACAGTCATACGCGACCCGATGAAAGATAAGATGGGTGACTTCACGGTGGCTATTGAAGAAACGGGCATAGTCCTTCGCGATAGCAACCAGCAAGTCGTCTGCACAGTTCCTGAAAATGTGTCACTTTTAGCTGCTGAAGGGGAGTGGCTTGTTGCCTATAACCCTGAGAAAGCGGCACTTTTGCGTTATCGTCTCGTGGATGATAAGGCTAAGACTAAGAAACAGAAGAAATTTAAATAATCATAAAGAAAGATAAAGAAAATGGGTATTCTAGCGACTCTCATGTTAGCGGCAGGCGTGTTTACGGGCACGACCTCGAATCCGACGAACTCCTGCTTCGCGCAAGGCGCGGCAGTTGATGTCACAATCTCGGCGACGGGGCTTGTGGCAAATACAACTCAAAAGCTTGAAATTGGCGTATATGATGAATATGAAAAGCTCATCACGACGATACCTGGCGAGGTGAAGGCGGACGCAGCAGGCGTGTGGAAGGGGACGTTCCGTATGCCGTCGGAGGCACTTGGCTTTTATCGGGTGCGTCCGCGCATAAATGGCGAGCTTATTCTTGAAAAGCAAGGCTCGATGCCTAAGGGATGTCTCACCTACGCGGTTTTGCACGATCCTGCCACGCGACGGTTGTATCCGCAAGATGAGACCTTCTTCGGGCTCCACGGCTTCGCGGCGGATGTTGCACGCTGGATGGGTGCTCGCGTTATGCTTGGCTATGGCAACCCGCCTTTGCCAGGTCAGGGAATTGATTACGAGGGGTTCCGTAAGCAATATGAGGCGGGTGAGATTAATTGGCAGAGATATGGACTCATTAATGCGAATCTCTTGCATCGCCTAGATAATGCTTGTTATCAGACGCTTCTGCCACCTGAGGCACTGGATTTCGCTAAGACAAATAAGAATATGTGGGCGTGGCTTGAGACACCCGAACATATTCAATGGGTGTCCACGGCGTGGGAGAATCTGGCGCGACTCGCCATGAAATATGATTATGGGCGTGCGCACGGCTATACCAATCGTTATTATGAGGTCGAGTGGGAACCTGAGTTGACTACGGCGAAGCGTGAGCAGATTGTGCAGTGTGCGAAAATTGCACGGGAGGCCATTCGCCGCGTTGACCCCGAGGCAATTATTATTGGACCTACTCTTTCGTCCATGGGGCGAACGGCTTTGCTGAAGGAACTCTTTGAGCTAGGACTTGCGGATGGACTTGACGGTTTCTGTACTCACGCTTACAATCAAGTTCCGCCAGAGGCGAATGATTTCGTTCTGAATATCCGTCGCACGAAGGCTTTGGTAAACGAGTATATGGGACCCGATGCAAAGTTATTTGGTACGGAAAATGGTGATGCGAAGACAGCAACAACACAGAACGAGTTAGATCAGATGTGTAATGTCGTCCGTCAGCAATTGATATTGTTGGGCGAAGGCTTTTCTTTCAATCTTCCGTTTTACGCGTATGATTTCGAGTCCGATTGTCGTGGCGATTATGGCTTCTGCTATAATTTGACAATGCCGAAGCAGGTGTGGGGTCCGCCGCGCGTTTCGCCGCGTCCCGTTTTCGTAGGACTTTCTGCTGCGAGCTGGTTTTTGGAGGGACATCGCCCGACTTGCACCATCGAATGGCTAGGCGAGACGGTTCTGGGCTACGCCTATCAGAATCGTGACGGACACACCGTTGTCGCGCTCTGGGACTGGGGCGGGAATAATGCCGAAGTTGAGATTCCTGTTGGACGCGAGAGTGTGACGGTTGGGGATGTGACGGGCAAGGAGCGAGTCGTAAAGACGGCTAAGGGCAAGTTCAAGCTTAAACTTTCGCCTGCACCGCAATACATTCTTGATGTTGACCCTGCTATTTGGGGCAAAGAAGCGCAAGCCAAACTGAAGTGGAGCGAGCGTAAATATGTGGACGCGAAAAAGGCGGCGGCACCTTTGCATATTAAGGCTACGCGTCCCACATGGATAGATAATGGTCTTGGAGTCGTGGTCACGGTCGAGAATGCGACAAGCAAGAAGTGTGAAGGTACGGTCGAAACGCGCATTCATGGTCGCCCCGAGGCGCGGCGCGAAGTCGCGGTTACACTAAAGCCTCACGAGATGAAGCAAGTTGCTGTGGCGTTTGATGACTTTAAGACGAGTCCGTTTGAGGATTATAAGGTCCTTGCTACTGTAACGCCTAAGGCGGAAGGCGGGCGGCACGAGATGGAATCTTCGCTTAACTTCTTCCCTGCGACGAAGTATAGCGTGAAGACAATGCCGAAGTTTTATGATGTGCCTGCGAAAGTCGTTCTGAATCCCGAGTATTATTCGGGCGCGAAGGATACGAGTGTTAAGATGGCGGCTTCGTGGTCAAAGAAGTATCTCTATCTCTACTTCGAAGTGGAGGATGATAACTTCGTACAGAACCGCCACGGATGGGGGACTTGGGCGCGAGACTCAATTCAATTGGGGCTTGCGAAAGAGCGCAATGTAAAGAGCACAGCTAACGCTTATGC
>CAVCJC010000174.1:0-2584 GCA_963602475.1 Lachnospira hominis (ex Liu et al. 2021) | reverse complement strand
GGCAAGAGACCGCGCAACGACGGGTCGGGCAAGCCCCCGCCCAAGCCGCCCACCATTGTTGACACGGCGACCAAGGGACTGGTCGCCCTACCAATCTGTGAAAATCCGTGAAAATCCGTGGATAAACTCCTCCACCCCAACTTTCCCATTGCTACAGGGGCAGGGGTTTGGTATAATATAGATAGATGAAATGTAAGAAAAGATGAGTAGGCTATGAAGAAGGAAACGAGCTTGACTTCAATTGACGACATCAAAGGACGCGTGTTGACACTGCGCAATCAGCCTGTATTGCTCGACCGCGATGTCGCAGCAATCTACGGAGTCGAGACGAAAGCACTTAACCAAGCGGTGAAACGCAACCAAGACCGTTTCCCTGAGGGCTATATCTTTCAATTGGAAAAGGAAGAATGTTCAAGGTCACAAATTGTGACCTTGAACGGAACTGGTAGAGGCTCAAACATAAAGTATCAGCCATACGCCTTCACCGAGAAGGGACTCTATATGCTCGCGACGATATTGAAGAGTCCGCGTGCAACGGCGGCGACACTCGCCATTATTGAGACCTATGCACAAGTACGATCGATGGTGCAGGATATGGAAGCCCTGCAAGTGTTAAAGGACGGATCCCCCGAACAAGCCGAGAAACTTACTCAAGTCGGACGCAAACTCGCCACCGTCATCGGTGACAATCTCTCGACGGAGTCCACAAAGACGACTATTGAACTCAATCTCGCCGTCGTCAAAATCAAACACGAAGTGACGAGGAAGCGCCGCAAATGACCCAAGAAGTTCCCACGCCTCGTCTGATAGGGGGCGAAGCCCCTTCCGCCTCGTTTAAGAAGAAGTGTTTAAGTGCGCGGGCAATTCGCTACGCATTGCGTAGTGAATTGAAATGGTTGCATAATTGGGCTTCAAAACAGATTCTCGCTATCGGGGTATGCCCCATAGCAAATGCTGAGGAGTTATCAACATTTCTCTGCCATGGGGTCAGACCTCATGGAAAGCGCGGAGGTTGACATGCTGATTGACGATATTCGAAGCGGCGAAAACGACCAACTGGAATTTAAGGAAGTTCCGAACCATGATTCGGCTAGATGGCTGAAGACCGTTGTGGCGTTTGCTAACGGACGTGGCGGACGGATTATCTTCGGCGTGTCGAACGTCCGACAAGTGGTCGGGCTTAAAGGCGACCTCTTTGCGATGAAAGACGCGATTGCCGACGCGATTGCGGATGCGTGTGTGCCGCCTGTCTCGGCTGAAATGTGTGTCTCGACCATTGAGGGAAAGCCTGTTATCGTGCTTGAGATTGATGCCGGACGTCAAACGCCGTATTACATCAAGGCGAAAGGCGATACGGATGGCGTGTATGTTCGTTTTGACGCGACGACACGCCTTGCCGACGAGATGGCACTTAAGGTCTTGCGCGTGGACGGAACTGGCAAGGGGTACGACGAGATGGTCTGCCGAACCCTAAAGGTGTCCGACGCGGATGTGACGGCACTCTGCCAGCGTATGTATCAGGTTGCGCTCGGTAATGCGCGGAGCGATGAGGCGAGACAGCTCGTTAGACCCGTTAAGGCGGCGCAACTTGTCAAGTGGGGTGTCTTGAGATCTGCGGGCAAGGCATTCGATGCCACGAACGCTTACGCGCTTTTGACAGGGGATGATCTCTTTGCGCCCGTCGTCAAGTGCGCTGTCTTCAAAGGGACGACGCGCTCGATCTTCATTGATCGCCGTGAATTCGGCGGTCCTATCGACTTGCAAATCGAGGAAGCCTATAAATATGTGCTTTCAAAAATCAACCTTGGCTCGGTCTTCGGCGAAGGAATTCATCGCAAAGATGTTTATGAAATTCCGCCGAGTGCCATCCGCGAGATTATCGTCAACGCTGTGGCGCACCGCAACTATGTAAACGGAGAGGAAAGCCCCATCACAGTCGCCCTTTATGATGATCGCCTAGAAGTGACTTCTCCAGGGAAACTGCCACATGGCGTTACCGTCGCGAAGATGAGAGAAGGGTGCTCGGAGTGTCGCAACAAGGCATTGGCTCAGGCTCTTGCCTATATGAATATCATCGAAGATTGGGGAAGTGGAATCCCGCGCATCAGTACGAACATCAAGGACGCAGGGCTTCGCGATTTGGAGATTTCTGCCTGGCCGAATGCCGTGCGCACGGTCATTTACCGTCGTGAAAGTCTGAAAGCGGACATTGAGAACCCGAAAGTAGACATTGAGGATCAAAAAGCGGACATTGAGAGTCCAAAAGGAGACATTGGAAGTCCAAAAGTAGACATTGAAGCTTCGAAAGTAGACATTGGAGCTTTGAAAGTAGACATTGGAAGTTCGAAAACGGATATTGAATGTTATTTGTCTGGATTGACCGGGAAGACGCGAAAGCATATCGAGACAGTGCTTGCCCATGCTTCTGGAAGTCTCTATTTCAAGCGTTCAGACCTAATTGGCTGGACAGGGCTGTCGCATGCTGCGGCTAGTAGGCTGTTGGAGAAACTTTTGCATCAGTCTATTATTGTCCCTGTTGTCGGGCACGGCAAGGGTGCCTACAGGCTGAATTGAAAGGTGAATT
>CAVCJC010000173.1:0-2592 GCA_963602475.1 Lachnospira hominis (ex Liu et al. 2021) | reverse complement strand
CGGAGGCATCACAGAAAGAAAGAGAATGCTATTTAACTCGTCCGCATTTATGCTGTTTCTGCCCGTGGTTTTTGCGGGTTATTGGTTGATTTGTTATCCGAAACAAGGCGTAGAAGCCTCCCCAATGAGGCTTAGGTTGCAAAACCTCTTCCTTTTGCTCGCGAACTATGTCTTTTACGGATGGCTAGATTGGAAGTTTCTCTACCTTATTGCATTCATCTCTTTTTGGGCTTGGGGAAGTGGTTTTGCAATTAGTGAATCCACCGCGCGCGGCATTTCTAAACGGTTGATGGTGACAATCGCTTTAATCGTTAACTTTAGCGTCCTTGGGGTCTTCAAGTACTACGGATTCTTCACGGAGAATATCGTTGCTCTGTTGAATGCTTTAGGCTTTCAGGCGAACCCAAGTTCCCTTAGGATTATCTTGCCTATCGGACTCTCATTCTATACTTTCCAAGCCGCTGGCTATATCATAGATATTTATCGCGGCACTGTGCAACCCTGCCGCGATATTCTTGCTTTTTTAGCCTATATGAGCTTCTTTCCGCAGATATTGGCTGGACCCATTGCACGCGCCACCGAGCAGCTGCCTCAATTCCAACGGACGCGGCACTTTGAGTATGCGCTCGCCGTTGACGGATGCCGCCAAATGCTCTGGGGTTTCTTTAAGAAGTTCGCCGTCGCGGATGCGTGTGCCGTTTATGTGGATACAATCCTTGAAGGGACGACGAATCCGACTGGGATTGGCATTCTTACGGCACTCTTTCTCTATACGGCGCAAATCTACTGTGACTTCTCGGGCTATTCCGACCTCGCTATTGGATGTGCCAAGCTACTGGGCTTCCGCCTGCCTCAGAACTTCAACTTCCCCTATTTCGCGACGAATATAGCGGACTTTTGGCGGCGGTGGCATATGTCGCTGATGCGGTGGTTTAGAGACTATCTCTATATTCCGCTCGGAGGAAGTCGCGTGAATAAAGCGCGGCACATCCGTAATGTCTTTGCTGTATTTCTTGTTTCAGGGCTTTGGCACGGAGCAAATTGGACATTCGTTCTCTGGGGTGCGTTTCACGCCTGTGCCTTTTTGCCGCGCCTCTTGTCGCGGAAGGTGAAAGAAAACAAAGAAATGCCTTCGCGCTTGCGGTCTTTCCTCGGTTGGGTGCTGACAATGGTGACTGTTACGCTCGGATGGGTCATTTTCCGTGCGCCCAGCCTTTCGGCACTGAAGGGATATCTCGTACAAATTCCGCACTTTGGGACGCTTTCCGCAATTAAAGGACAGGGACTCCTCGCGGCACTTGAACTCGTGGTAATTGCATTCATTGTTGAGTGGTTCGGGCGGCACGGAGAATATGCGCTTCAGAAACTGCCGCGCTCCGTTGTTTTGCGTTGGCTCATTTATATCGCGGTCGTTTGGCTAATTTGTAGCGGCATGCCTTCCAATGGCGGCGACTTCATTTACGGACAATTCTAATTAGAGGACTTCTATGAGAAGGTTTATTTCAAGACTCATCCTTTTCGCTCTTTGTTTGGCGGTTCCCTTGCTGCTCTTCTTCCTTGTTGTATCTCCTATGTTTCCGTTTGATTTGCGCACTTATAGCCGTTGGGAAGCAAAAATGTCGCGATTCAATTCGCGTCCTGAGGGTAAGCCTGTACTTGTCATTGTTGGTGGCTCTAATTGCTATTATGGAATTGATGACGAATTGATGTATGCCAATCTTTCAAATTGCTATCATGTTGTTAATATTGGCTTGCACGCGGGTTTAGGACTCGGGCGTATGTTAGAGGCAATAGCTCCGTTTCTTAAGAAGGGGGATGTTGTTTGCCTCGCGGGAGAATATTCCCACTATGTCGGGGTCGGTTATTCAGGGGGCGCGGCGTCTATCGTTTATGCTATAGATTATATGCATCGTCCATTTGACCTGTTTTTCTCGCGGCAGTATGCGGGATATCCGCAAAAAGGATGGTCGGGATATATAAATGATAAGATGGAGAACATCTTCGTGCACAAGGTAAGTTGTGGAACGGGTTCTCGAAATGTTATAGATGTTCCAAAGACACCGAGCAAGGAGTATGTGAATACGCGTATTGAGATGCAACATCCGTGGCAACTGAATGAGGAGTCGTTTAAGTGGCTCGGGAGATTCGCGGAAGACATGAAAGCGCGGGGAGTCCGTGTCATTTTCACAGCGCCCGCCTATGATGCGCGATATTTTGAGTTGCATAAGGATGAAATACCCGCGATAAAAGAGAGGTTAGAAGGGCTTGGGTTTGAGTGTATCTCTGACGCGGCAGATTATGCCTTCCCATTAGAGCTTATGTATGATACCGAGTATCACCTCAATGCTCGCGGCAGAATTATACGGACCGAGCGCCTCCTCCGCGACCTCAAACGCGCAGGGCTCGCGAAGTAAGGCTTTGACGCGAGGAAACGCGAAGTTTCGGGCAGGGGCAATTTTAGACAGGATTAACAGGATTACAGGATTGGGGTGTGGGTGTTTTTTAACACAGAGGCACAGAGTCACAGAGGCACAGAGGAATGGAGGGCGGCTTGGGCGGGGGCTTGCCCGACCCGTCGCTGCGCGGTCTCTT
>CAVCJC010000172.1:0-2624 GCA_963602475.1 Lachnospira hominis (ex Liu et al. 2021) | reverse complement strand
GCGCCCCGCCATATCTTCCGTGTGCCGCGAAGCGGCTTTGAGTGTGTTCCGTGGTAAAATATTCCCCCCGCTGAGTCTGATAATTTGGTATAATAATAGTGTTCTCAAGTAAAATAAGAGTTGAAGAGTTAGAGATGAGAAGTTCTTATATAGAGCCCTTGCAAGGCTATAATGTCACGTACGCAAGACATACACGAGAGGTGTGTGCCTTTGGTCTCGCTTTGCACCTAAACATCGCTAATATCAAAAGGGGATAAAGATGGACTATGTTCCGAAGTTCACGGTGAGCGCGAAGGCAATGCGGCTGATGATGGATATCGCCGCCGCGCTTGAGCGTTATAAAATTGTAATGGAAGGCCCACAAGGAATTCGGCTAAGAAAGCTGAATCATATCCGTACTATTCGCGGAACAACGGCGATAGAAGGTAATACCCTCAATGAAAAGCAGATAACAGCCCTCCTCGCAGGTAAGCGAGTGGTTGCTCCTCAACGCGAAATAGACGAGGTGAAGGGTGCGCATCTCGCTTATTCGGAAATCGAGAAGTATAATCCGTATTCGCTTAAAGACTTGCTTAAAGCCCACGCATTAATGACGAAAGGACTGGTTGATAAGCCAGGTGAGTTCCGTAAGTGCCGCGTGGGAGTCGTAAACGGACGCGGCGAAGTCATTCATTTGGCACCTAACTTTGAGTTTGTTCCAGGGCTTATGGACGATCTGTTTGCGTGGTTAGCAGACTCCGATGAGCCTCTCCTTATTAAGAGTTGCGTATTTCACTGGTGTTTTGAGGATGTACATCCTTTCCCAGATGGCAACGGACGTACTGGACGGCTTTGGCAGACTGCATTGCTGGGAAGGTGGAATCCGTTGTTTTATGCGCTTCCCGTTGAGAATATTGTCTGGGCGCACCAGCAGGAGTATTACGCGGCAATTCGTGCCGTTGAAGCTAATGATATGGATATTGCGCCATTTATAGATTTTATGCTAGATAAGATTTTACGCACGCTTAAAGCAAAAGGTGAAGCCTACGAAAGTAGGGATAAGGGTAGGGTTAAAAGTAGGGATAAGAGCAGGGATAAGATTCTAAAATTGCTTAGGCGCCAGCCTGATTTGACACAAGCCGAATTGGCGGAGGTATTGGGACTTTCTGTAAAGGCTATAGAGAAGCAAATTGTCCAATTGAAAGATGCCAATCTTCTACGCCGCAAAGGCGGCAAAAAGTTCGGCTTCTGGGAGGTCAGTTAGAAACCCCTCCTGCTGTGGAGTTTATAAACTTCGCGGCGCATCCGCCGCAGCTATTATATCTCATTGAGGAGGCGGGTGCGGAGGGTGGTGTATTCGTCGGGGGAGATGAGCTTCTTCTGAAGTAAATGTTCCAACCTTTTGAGGCGCTGGGTAAGGCTCTCAGAGTGCCGCGCGCGGCACTCTGAACCCGCAGAGGGCACCGCCCCTGAGAGAAGGGGAATCGCCGCGATGGCTTTGCGCAACGACTCCTCGTTTTCGTGATAATAGTGCCGCGTCATGCTCGTGGAGGAATGTCCGACGATGGAAGCGACGACGGGAAGAGGTACGCCCGCATTTGCCGCGAAAGAGACGAATGTATGGCGCAAAGAGTGGAATGTCGCGTCGGGCGTGTCTTGGAGGCGTCCCTCAAGGCGAATGGAAGTTCTTATGCCCGCCGCCGAGAAGATTCGCTTGAGAGCATTGTCGAGCCGCCAATGTTCCGTCAAATACAGAGTGGCGATTTCGGGCAGGACGAGTCCGTTTGTCGCGCGGGAGGCTTCCGTCTGAATGCGTTGCTGTTCGGTGAGATGTGCGAGGAGTTCGGGGTGGATAGGGATTGTGACCATCCTGCCAAACTTACGGGTTTTGTGTGGGACAAGTTGGATAATGCCGCGCTTGAGGTCAATTTCTTGCCACGAGAGGCGGCAACAATCGCCGAGACGAAGCCCCGTGTAGATTCCGATGGTAATGAGAAGTGCCCACTCAGCGCCCATTTGTTGCGCGGCACTTTGAATCTGGCGGAGCTCCTCAAGGGAAAACTCGCGCCGCGTGTGGGAGTCGTCTGGCAGAAGACGGATGCCGAGCCAGGGGTCTTCCGTAATATCCGCCTTGGGGGCGACGCAACGGAAAACTTCCCTGAGCGCGCAGATGTGGTTATTGTAGGTGCTCGCGGCGTGCCCCGTGCGGAACACCCGCAGGTATTCGGCGATGGTTTCGGTGGTAAGTTGTTTGAGGTGGGTGATTTCGAGGTGGTTATAGGCGAGCCATTCGGCGAACTTCATCCAAATGACGCGCTTCGCGGCGAGCGTGGAGGTGGTTTGTTCGCGGCGACTTGGGGACTTCTCATATTCGCGCCAAACTTCGGCGAGAGGCAAAAGTTGCTCGCCGCGTCCGAAGGGACTGAGCATGCGGTTTAGGAAATGTTCGGCGGTATGTTTGTTGTGGGTGCGCGTGGAGCGTGCGAAGCGTTTGCCGTCGACGGAAAAGCGTGCCGTCCAGCGTCCCGACTTCTCTTGTTGTAGATTGCCCATGCCTTTTTCGCGAGCCATTTTTTTCCTTTCTGTAGGTTCGAGTTTCGTATATGATACACTTTTTGGGCGTCTTTGTAAATAGGGAAGTGGGG
>CAVCJC010000171.1:0-2643 GCA_963602475.1 Lachnospira hominis (ex Liu et al. 2021) | reverse complement strand
GACGGTTTTTAGATAGCCCCTTCGGGGCGGAGGGGGATGTGGTTGTGGGGGTGGGGTTATAAACTCCGAGGGGCAACAAAAAGCTTCGCTAACGCTCCGCTAAAAGGCTTCGCATGAATCGCCCAGACATATTAGAATGGGTGACGGTTTTTAGATACCCCCCTCGGAGTTTATAAAAAGAGTAGCTTTTTGGAGTTTATATAAAATGTGATTTCAAATTAGGGGCTTACGCTATCAGACAGAATATGATATAATAGAGATATGAGATTGATAGAAGATGAAAAAGCGTATGCTATTATGGGGTGTGCTAAAAGAGTACACGCCGCTTTGGGTAATGGATTCTTGGAATCTACTTACGGTGATGCCCTTGAGATAGAGTTTTTTAAGGCGGGGATTCCGTTTGTGAGGGAAGATGAGGTAAGAGTTTTTTATGATGGAATTCCGTTAAAGACACATTACCGCGCTGACTTTACTTGTTATGATAAATCATATATTGTGGAGTTGAAGGCAATTAAAGGTATAACTAGGAATGAATGGGCTCAAGTAATGCATTATATGAAAGCTACGCATACGCCAATTGGATTGCTAATAAACTTTGGACGAAGAGATCTGCAGTATGATGTTTTTGATTTCAGACATCGCTCACAAAACCTTAGCCCCGAAGGGGCTATTTAAAAGATAGTTATTTATCTTTGAGTTTGGGCGATTCCTGCGGAGCAAATCTGCGAAGCGTTAGCGGAGCTTTTGTTGCCCCTCGGAGTTTATAAAAACACCCGTGTGTTCCGTGGTTTGGATTATGCGATATACAAAACCCACAAAAACTACTACACAAGTGAGAGTGTTTGTGATATAATAGATGGGAGTTGAATATGGGTGGATTGTGCCCTGACCCGATGGGGGGCATATGCTGCGCGTATAAAACGAGAGAAAGAACTATGCTGAAGAGCCTGAAAATAAAGCTCATGATGCGTGCCGCAGGGTACGCGCTAACGCATGCGATGCGTCGCATGTGGTCGCGGCTCTTTTGTCTTACCGCCGCGCTCGCACTCGCTGGGACAGTCTCCGCGGCGGATGTTATCTTCAACGGACAAACTATTTCATACACCAACGCCGAGACAAATTGGGTGAATGGTGAACTCGTTCTCATCTATACAAACATCCTTACGGACGGTTCGCTCACACTCCCCGCTTATACCAAAGCCCGCCTTCTCGTTGTCGCGGGTGGCGGCGCAGGTGCAAGTCCAGCGAGTACAGGAGAGAAGGCTGGTGGTGCTGGCGGTGGCGGTGCAGGTGGTTTTATTAGTGCTGACAATGTCTTTCTTGAGTCAGGCGATTATACTCTAACTGTAGGTGCGGGTGGTGCAACAGTAAGTGATACAACGGAATCTATCGGCGCGAATGGTGGTAATTCAATTATAATGTTTGACTCCTCTGAATTATATAATGCTAAAGGTGGAGGCGGTGGCGGTATTAAATCCGCAGGTTCTGCTGGTGGTAGTGGTGGCGGAGGTTCGAGAGCTACTGGTGGCGCAGGAGATGATGATCAAGGATGCAAGGGAGGAGACTGTTCTTCTTCGGTGCAATCTGCAGGTGCAGGTGGTGGCGGCGCAGGTTCGGATGGCGGGAGTCCTTCTGGGAAAAAGACAGGTGCTACTCGTGTAGGTGGCATTGGTGGCTCTGGTCTAGAGAATGATATTACGGGCGAGTCAATTGTGTACGCAGGTGGTGGTGGCGGCGGAACACATTCAGGAACTGGTGGTACTGGTGGTACTGGTGGCGGCGGTAAAGGCGCGAGCGCAGGCGAAAATGGTGCGGCAGGCACGGATGGACTTGGCGGCGGTGGCGGCGGCGGTAGCCTAAATAAGGCAGGTGGTAAGGGCGGCGATGGTGTCATCGTTATTCGTTTACAACAAGTTATGCCTGAGAAGCCTAAATCAGGGCAGAAGATTCCTTATGACGGAGAAGAGCACACAATTCTAGAGGAGAATGTGGCATACACGATTAGTGGGACAGTAAAGGCTTCTGCTACGGGCACTTATGAGACAACAGTTGCGCTTAACGAAGGTTATTATTGGGCGGATGGCACTATGGACTCTCCTATAACCTTTACTTGGGAGATAGAGAAACTTCATCTTAAAGTAGAATCACTAACAGTTGAGGGCTGGCAGATTGGTAAAAGCGCGCCAGTTCCAGTGATAAAATCAAATGTAGAGCAGAGTAAGTTGGCGGTCACATATCGGTACGCGACACGTCTTAATAAAAGAGGACCATGGGCTCCAGACCCAGCAACTTCATGGGATGAAATGGTCAAATATATGGAAGAGCATAAAGGGGCTGGATCGAGCTATATTTGTGCGACGATAGTGGGATCCGATGAATATATTGTCGATGGTGGGAAAACAAATGTTGTTTCAGATAATGCATTTGAGATTTGGAATGCGCCAGAGTTGCAGGGAATGAACTTGGGCTATCGTTTGCCATTCACAGGAAAAGGAACGGTGACGCTGTCGCTTTCCGAAAGTGCTATTGAGGGCTTTAGCTATTCGCAATTTGAGGATGGCGGTACTGATATCCGTGTCATTGATTCAAGTGGCAATCAATTAAAGTGCCGTGTAGTCTGGAATACGAGTGGCACTTCAGAGG
>CAVCJC010000170.1:0-2655 GCA_963602475.1 Lachnospira hominis (ex Liu et al. 2021) | reverse complement strand
CGCATCAGGGCGGGTTAGCACGGTTGCCGCCCGCCGTGCCGCATGTTGTAAGGCACAAGCAAGACAGGAGCAAAGCCTTTGCGTCTCTTTGCGTCAAAACCTTTGCGAACTTTGCGTCAAAAATCACGCGGCGGGCAAGCCGTCGCCCGTCACTCTACCGCGTGCCTTGCAAAAGGGCCTTCAAATAGCCATCCGCGAAGAGACGCCCGAGCACCGAATAGCCGGGCACCGCATCTGGCGCGAGAAGCTTATCCCCTTCCATCTCAGGCACATGGTCTCCGCGCAAAGGGACATCTAGCCCCAATTCACGATAAACCCGCATAAGCGCAAATTGGTCAACCTTGCCTTGGTCATGGAAAAGTTCCGTAAAGTCCTCCTTCGTCCCTTCCACATCCCTAACATGGATATAGGCAATGCGCGAGCCAAAGTGCCGCGCTGTCGCCTCCAAATCTACGCCCATTAGCGTAAAGTTGGCTTGGCAAAAGGTGACCGCATTCGACGGACTCGGCGCCATGCCATACGCCTGGTCATATGCCGCGACACTCCCAAAGATGCGTGCATAGCCCCCAAGGGACGCTAAACAGGGGTCGTCCGGATGTAGCCCCATCCGTACATGAGCCCGCTCCGCCGTCGGCATAACATGACGGATAAAGTATTCATAATTCGCCCAAACGGCTTCACTATCGAGAATTAGCGGCTTATTCGGCTCTACCGCGTCTGGAGACTCGGCATACGCGAAATAGGTCGCCTTCGCCCCTCCGCGCCCTTCACGGACGCCTGACCGCGACCAGCCAGGTCCCACCATAAAGTTGTAGCAGAGAAGCGGAATCCCCAAGGCGGACATCGATTCAAGAAGCTCACAGTAATGCGCAAGTGCCGCGTCCCGCGCGGCCTCCGTATGCCCGGGTGCCCCAAATTCCTTAATGGGTGACATATCAAATGGGTCACCCTCCAACGCGACAACCCGAAGTCCTGCCGCGCCAAGCCGTTCCACAATCTGCTTCAGCGTCTCAAGCCGCCACGGATCTTCCAGCCCCGTCAGCGTCGGATTCACCTTAACGACGACCTCATCAATCCCCATCTGCTTGCAGAGTTTCCATAACGGATGTGGTGTGGGCGGAACAAACTCGATAAGTTTCATAGCTAATACTCCTTATTTCGTAGCCTTCAGCGTCAAAGTGCGCGTTTTCGATTCGCCAGGCGCGAGGCGATGGGGCGCGGCATCATACGGCTCCACACAGAAGAAGCCCTTCCATTCATCTGCACCCAACGTCTTGCAAAGCGGTGTATTCCGCCGACCAGGATTCCAATCATACCACGCGTCATTGCCCGTCGCGTCAAGGTTAATCGTAAGCCCACTCACCAAGTCCTTCAACTGCCGCGTAGGCGACACCGCTGGACTCGATACGCTGTAGTACTCCATCGTAATCGGCTTACCATTCACCGCAACACGCAAGGGGTCCGTCACTCGGAAGTACGGATGAAACCCGCCCGCCGCCTCAAAAGCATTTGTACCCGCATTTGTCTCGGTCAGCGTCAAGATGAGCGCATCCGCCGTTAGGCGCACTTCATAATCGAGACGGAAGTCATACGGCCAAAGCGCCTTCGTCTCAGGCGAGGACTCCAAAGTGCCGCGAATGATGCCGTCTGAAGGAAATGCTTCGAGCTTCCATGTCGCGTAGCGGGCGAGTCCGTGCTTGGGGAGCCCCTCGCGCGGCGGTTTGCCAAACCACGGCCAGCAAATCGGGATGCCGCCATGCACTTCTTCCGCGCCCCAATTCGTCCGCTTCGGCAAGAAGAGGAGCTCTTCCGAAGAATTTGCCGCGCACCAACTCGTGACAATTCCGCCACGCGGCTCGACGCGGCACTTGGTTCCTTCCGTCCGCTCGAGGGCATAAACTTTCTCACCCAGCATTTCCCGCGTCAGCCCCGAGAAAGCGGTGGTTGCTTCGCCGCGCCGTCCGTCTTTATAAACAGGCACAATCTTATACCAATAGCGCGTGTGGGTCTTGAGTCCCAAATCCTCATAACGCATAATTCGATAAGGGATTCCCTGCGGAGCTTCATTGGTAACGCTCGCCACAAATGTGGCGGCATCACAGACGAAGTCCGAGACTTCCGCCCGATAGAGCTCATCGTGGTCGAAGTCAGGCGCGGCATTTACGCCCCAAAGAACATAGAGTTGCCCATCTTTCTCGCCCTGCCCCGCACGCGGACGCGCAATCAACCCCGAATAAGCATACGGCGCATCGTCCGTATCGGCGACAGTCGGGATCGCGGCACCATTATCAAGGCGCACCGTAGCAAAGCCGAAAGGCGCGAAAGTGAGCGCAAAGGAGTCCGTGCCCACACTCTCTGCCGCGCTTAGGTCGTGCTCAGTGGGCGTACAAAGCGTCACTTTCGCATTCTTCACGAGCGACTGGCGCACCACCGCGCGTGTCGGGCACCCCGTCGTCTCACGAAAACGCACAATCCAGCCCTTGCCATCTTCCGCCGCCTTGACAGTGAGCAGACGGATATTAGGCGCGTCGACCTTAATAACCTCCGAAAGTGCTGCGCCCACAGTCGGGAGTTTATCCAGCGCGGCGAGGGCACGCTCAGCAAAGCGCGGCATTTGCGCCGCTTGCCAATTGCCTTTATACGAAGTAATCGCAT
>CAVCJC010000169.1:0-2656 GCA_963602475.1 Lachnospira hominis (ex Liu et al. 2021) | reverse complement strand
GCGACATTGAGGTTCCGTGCAAAGAAGGGCGCAATGTCATCCGTTATCGCTCGCGTGCGGGAAGCTCCGGCAAGTGGAATCTGCGTATGCTGTTGCCGCGCGATTCGAAACTTGGACTTGGTTTTTAACCACGGATTTACACGGATTGACACGGATTTTAGCCGTGTAGATCGGGAGAATCGGGAGATTCTGGTAGGGCGGGCAGTCCCTTGCCCGCCGTCGCCTCGCTCCTATTTGACACCGAGTTATGGTATAATAGAGTCAGAAAATGATGAGAGAAGAGGTCTCGTCAGTAGAAAAAGGATCTAAAAGATATGAATGTGCTTGCTGGTTTATTGTTTGCTGTCGTTGTCAATGTTCATCCGCAGTCTTTTGATCGAGGCGGGTGGGCGCTTGACCCTCAATTTTTAGATTCAGTAGGCTCTCCCTACCTCCTTGCGCATGGTCTTGGTGAGCGCGTTTGCGATGCGAAGGCGGTTGTCACTTTGCCTCATGCAGGGCGGTATCGTGTTTGGGCGCGAACACGAAATTGGGCGGAAGGTGCGCCTGGACGATTCCGTATTGCGATTGACGGCAAACCACTGGATAGAATATTTGGTGCGGCTCAGAGAGAATGGGGTTGGGAAGATGGTGGTGAAGTTGAGGTTGGGGAGACCGCTGAAGTTCGTCTTCAGGATTTAACGGGGTTTGATGGACGTTGTGCGGGGCTTGTTTTTGTAGATGATGGTTCAACACCTGTAGGGGTGCTCTCGGCGTCAACGTTGCCCGTTTCAGAAACAATCGTGGCAGATTTCGTTGTTGTAGGGGGTGGAATGCCGGGCACATGTGCTGCAATAGCCGCGGCGCGGCGCGGATTGAAGGTTGTTCTTGTTCAAGATCGCCCCGTCTTAGGCGGAAATGCTTCGGGCGAAATTCGTGTTTGGGCCTGTGGCGAAATGCGCTATCCGCTTGTGAGGGAGGTGCGCAATCGTTTTGATGCTCGTAATTCCGCGCTTGCGCTTGATGATGCACGGCGTCAACGCCTTGTTGAGGACGAGACTAACCTTTGCGTGCGTCTTTCAACGCGCGTCTTTGCGGCAGAGACAGTAGAGAGTCGGATTATTGCCGTGAAAGCGCTTGATCTTAAGAAGAATCGTGTCGTTCGCTTTGTTGCACCACTCTTTTGTGATGCAACGGGTGATGGATGGCTTGGTTTCTATGCTGGCGCAGATTGGCGCATGGGACGTGAAGGGCGTAATGAAACGGGCGAGAAAATGGCGCCTGAGAAGGGTGATAATCTTGTTAATGGCGCGTCTGTTATGTGGACGAGCCGAGAAGCCGATTCTGCCGTGCCGTTCGCGGCGCCGTGGGCAGAACCTTATGCGCAAGGTCAGATTGCGGTAAAAGGTGCGTGGGATTGGGAATATGGTTTTCGTCAGGATATTACAACGAGAGGCGAAGAAGTGAGAGATCGGTTGTTACTAGCCATTTATGGTGCCTTTTCATTGGCGAAGAAAGACCCTAAAAATGCGCACCGCGTTATTGACTTTTGTCCCTATTTGCTTGCAAAACGCGAGTCGCGTCGCTTGTTAGGAGATTGGATTCTTTCGGAACAGGATGTCTTAGGTGCGCGGCAGTTTACGGACGCAATTGCTTCAGGTTCCTGGCCAATTGATCTTCATCTAGATGATGGGAAGCCTGGCGTGGACTTTATTGCGCGAGCGAAGCATGCTCAACCCGGGCGTTATTACATTCCGTATCGGTCTATTTATTCACGAAATGTGACGAATCTTTTCATTGTTGGGCGGTGTTTCAGTTGTACACATGTAGGATTAGGGTCGCCGCGTGTGATGAATACACTTGCACAACTAGGCGTTGCGGCAGGTGAAGCGGCGGCTATCTGTCGCGAGCGTTCTTTCTCGCCGCGTGAAATCTATGAACGCGGCGCGGTACGCATACTACAAGAACGTCTTGGCGGAGGCTTCCCAGGTGTGCCTGACAAGGAAACGTTGGGCTGGACGATTGTGGATGACGAGGATGAAGGTGTTCGTTTTGGCGCAGGCTGGGAGAAACGGTATAATATTAATGGCGAGCAGGTTGGAAATGTCTCACATTATCCAATCGCAGGGGTGGATAAAAAAGCGGCCGATGAGACGGGCGATGTTATCTATCCTGTGCCAATAACGAAGGCGGGGCGCTATACGGTTTATGGACGGATTCCGTGGCATAACACTTACACTCCTTCGATAAAGGCTGGTTCTCGGACGTACTTTTCGCTATCTGGGTCAGGATACTCGTATCAGTTTGACTTTGATCAGGGATGTGAACCAGGCTTGTGGCATAAGTTGGGCGAGTTTGAACTTGCGCCAGGGACAGAACTGCGTCTTAAGGGTTCTCCCTCATATGGTACGGTTGTGGCGGATGGCTTTGGGTTTAAACTCGAACAATAGATGCCTTAAGAGATTCATAGTGCGGGTGTTTGTTTTTAGACAGGATTTACAGGATTGGGGTAGGTGGTTTTAACCACGGATTTACACGGATTGTCACGGATGGGGTGTTGGGTATTTTAACACAGAGACACAGAGGCACAGAGAAGTAGACAAGTAACTTCGTTTAGTCAGCCCTGCCTCGACAAAACCACTGGTTGCGGGCGAGAGCCTCTCTTACGGCGGCGAGC
>CAVCJC010000168.1:0-2666 GCA_963602475.1 Lachnospira hominis (ex Liu et al. 2021) | reverse complement strand
AGGGTTGGATTAGTCGGTTGTGAGTTCGACGGAGAAAGGTCCGTCGTTGAGGAGGCGGACCTTCATGTGGGCGCCGAAGCGTCCGGTGCCGACGCGGCTAGGGCCCAGAAGCTCGCGCAACTTCGCGACAAAGCGTTCGTAGAGCGGCTCAGCAAGCTCGGGACGCGCGGCATTTGAGAAGCCGGGGCGGCGTCCGTGCGCCGTATCGGCGTAGAGGGTGAATTGCGAAATGACGAGCACTTCGCCTTGCACATCCTGAATGGACTTATTGATCTTGCCATTCTCGTCCTCAAAGACACGAAGCGCGGCGACTCGCGTGGCGAGCGTATCTGCCGCGCTTGGCGTATCGCCTAACCCTACACCGAGTAGAACTAAGTAGCCTACGCCAATGCGCGAGAGAATCTCGCCATCAACTTCGACGGAAGATTCCGTCACACGCTGAAGCCAGACTTTCATAAGTCTCAGCTATTGACGATGAGGGCGATGAACACGAGGGGTTTCGTGCCCTTCTCATTGCTGAGGGCGTGCCCCGAGCCGTCGGGCGTCCATGTGACATCGCCGACCTTGACAGGACGCGTCTTGCCATTGTCGTTATATTCACCTGCGCCTGAGAGAATGAAATAGCTCTCGCCATTGCCGTGGTGCTCGTGATAACCGAGAACCGCGCCCGGCGGCAAAGTGACGCGGGCGTAGAGTCCGTTCTTGTCTTTCAGGATGTCCTCATCGAGGATGTGCTCGATAAGCATCTTACCTTTCCCGCCTGCGGGATTTTCCCAAGTTTCGCTCTTCATTTCTTTTGTTCCTTTCATTGCGGGGCGCAAGGGACTGCGCCCCCTACCAGTCGCGGCCGGGCGCAAGGGACTGCGCCCCCTACCAACAACATCTATATTATACATTATTTCGACGGAAAGTGGGAGGGGGTAATTTCACTTTTCGCATTATTCGCCCCACAGGCGGCGCGAGATATGGTATAATATAAGCATGATAACGATTGTGATAGTAGATGACCACCCGATGGTTCGTGAGGGACTCGAGGCTATGCTGACGAGCGAAGAGGGATTTTCCGTCGTTGCCGTCGTGCCCAATGGGGTCGCGGCACTTGAGGCGTGCGCCTTGCATCGTCCGAGCCTCGTGCTTACAGATGTGCGCATGCCCAAGATGGACGGCTTTGAGTTTCTTAAGAATGCCCGTAGTGTCTACCCGAGTACGCGCGTATTGCTTCTCGCGGGAATGCCCCTCAACGAAGAGGCGGCGCGGGCACACGAAATGGGTGCGGGCGGCTACTTGCCGAAGAGCATTGACCAAGATGTCCTCACGCGGGAAATCCGTAAGATTATTGAAGACCCCACCTATTTCGCCTGCGAAGAGATTCAGCCCGTGGGCACGGAACTTCTGACTTCGCGCGAATTAGTCGTCCTCAAAGGCGTTGCTCAAGGCAAACAGCGTGAGGAAATTGGACGCGAACTCGGGATTGGTCTTGAGTCCATCAAGACGCATATGCGCAACATCCTGAATAAGCTTGGGGCGACGAATGCCACCGCCGCTGTGGCGCGTGCCTACGAACTCGGGATTCTTCGGGTTTAAATAAGCCCGATGCGCTCATTGGCGCGGACTCTTGTCTCGAGCCCTTCTTTCGAATGGGCAAGGAGATCCGCATCAAAAGTGACTTTCCCTGCTGGGAGCGCAAGGATTACCGTTGAGCCGCCGAACTTGAAATAGCCCTTCTCATCGCCCTTTCGCGGCGTTTGAGACACGAAAGTCTGTTTAATCGTCCCTACGCCAAAAGCACCCACTTCGATTATGAAGAATGTGCCCCAACTCGCCTCACAGCGTGTAATCTGGCGTTCGTTATCCGCATAAACATCGGGATAGCGCAAAAGCGCAATCGGGTTAACCGAATGATACTTACCCCGAATGACGCGGGGTGAGGTGCTAACTGTGCAGTCCGTCGGGAAATGGTAGCGGTGATAATCGACTGGCGCGAGGCGCACAACGACAATATCCAACGCGGTAAAAGGTAGACTCTCATCCTTGCTGAGTGCCAGAACTTGGCGAAGGGTCCGCCGCGCACCCTTGAGCGGAAACGCCACATCAAGCGAGGCATTCGGATATATGAGAAGGCGTCCATCCGCTGGGCTCACCAGCCCTTCGCCTAAGGGACGCGCCCCCGCCTTTAAACGCCGCGTAAAGAAGGCGTTGAACGACGGATACTCCGTCCACGGTTTCTCGGCTTCGGCGGGTTCACAGCCAGGCAGATTCGCGAGCGCGGCAACTTTGCTTTTTGAGCGCGGCGAATCGTAATAGTGCCCGAGAAGCGCGGAAACTACCCGCGAGCCAAAGAGGATGGGCCAAAGGGTTCGCCCCAAAAGCGTCTCATAGGCAAAGCGGAGCGCCCCATCGCCCAATACCGTCTCGGTGACAACTTCGCCCGAGGGACGATTCACATAACGGACCTCGCTCATTGACGGTCAAAAGCGCGGTGAGCAATATCCATACGATAGAACATCTTATCGAAGGAAATCTTCTTTACGCCCTCATAAGCCTTGTCGACGGCTTCGCGCAAGGTGGTGCCCATACCCGTCACACTCAAGACGCGTCCGCCCGAAGTGACGACTTTGCCCTCAGCGACCTTAGTTCCGCAATGGAAAACGAGTGCGGGATTATTC
>CAVCJC010000167.1:0-2671 GCA_963602475.1 Lachnospira hominis (ex Liu et al. 2021) | reverse complement strand
GTCCCTTGGTCGCCACCCGCCGCCAAAGTGCCTATTACAATTGTCCGCGCTCTCGCGTCCACCCCCAACGCACCCTACATCCTTCTCACGGGACGTGCCGACACCCTCTCGCCCGCGAGTTCCGCCCGCCCCCAAACCTTCACCTTCGCGAGCGCCCTCACCCTCGACGCGCGCGGCTCTCTCGCCCTCACCCCCCTCGCCTTCGCGTCACTCCCACCCCTACAAACACAAACTAAGAGCCTTGCAGAAGATATCTCAGAAGCTCTAAACCGCAATACCCGCGCCATGAATAATATGGGCTCAGCTTTTAGAACTTTCACGCGACACTATGACGGAGACTACAATGCCCCCAACTTGCGTAGTCGCGGCAACAACAAATTAGTTAAACCAGCCGTCGATAAATATTGGGAGCTTGTTCGCCAAGGCACACCCCCACGCCAAGCCACGACGGACGCTTGCCGCGCGATTGAAAAGACTCTCGGTCTTGCGGGATATGCCAACTTTGAGAGCTTTCGCAACGCCGTTAAACGCGAGATTGATAAGAGTGCTCACACGCTCAGCGAATCATACGCGGCGCTTCCATAGGCGCTTGAGCGTAACAAGTGTAATAGGCCAACCCGCGAGCTGAACATCAAACTTCAACGAAGGTTCAACTCGCGAGGACGCATTGTGCAACCGAAAGGTGAACTGCCAACCGTTATCCATTGCCATAAAGACCTTATTATTATGCTCCCCTATAAAATCACACGCTAAAATCTGTTTAGGGAGTTCCGTCTTCTTAATTTGTACTTTAGGCTTCGTTGAAGTGGTCGCCTTATTCAAATTGCCGCGCAAGTTATAAGGCGTAACATAAGTTGCCTCTTCACGGTCTTGACTCACGACTTTATAGAAATCAAATGTTCCCAGCAAATATTCGGCTAATCGCCGCGCGACAGCCGAATTATTTGAGGACTGCTTTTTGACTTCCGATATAAATGCGGTAAGGAGTGGCTTATAAATTGCCTCACCCTTGTCTTTCATCTCGCGCCAGAGAACACCCTTCTCTTTCGCCGCTTCAGCGGCTTCATAACTTGAATTGGCTTCAACCGAGACGGAGCGAATCGGGCGAAGCGTTTCCGTTAAAATTTGAAGGCACGCGAACTCATAAGCGCGTCCGTAATTATTGCTCTTAGCACTCATCCCAAGCTCCCCTTATAGACAGTTATTGCGCTTCAAGCATTCCATAATCTGCCGCGCAACGGCATAGGCAAAGTTGACGGGCACGGCGTTGCCTATCATCTTGTAACCCATATCCACATCCTCATAAAGGAACTCAAAATCATCAGGGAAACCCTGAATACGAGCGCATTCACGAACCGTTAAGCGCCGATACAAATCTTCCTTGCCTTCTACAAACTTCATACGATTGCGTTCAACACGAACCATCTTTGGGGCTTGCGGATGCAACTGACATTGCCGCCCCGAAGCCTGTACGGTAAATGCGGGTTCGTCCCACGATTTGACGCGATTCCGACTCATAAAAATCGTAGAGAAATTACCTGTGAAATATTCGTGATTGAGTACTTTCAAATCCTTGCGATGCTTATTCTTCGGCAATGCAGGTTGTGCGGTGTCCTTCAAATCCCAAATCGCGTCCCTAAGCGTCAACTTCTTGCCCTCAAGCGGCTCAGGGAATGTGAAGTCTTCAATTTTCAAATCCTTGCGAAACCCAATGTAAAAGACGCGCTCACGAATCTGAGGGACATTATAATCATTTGAGTTCAAAAGCTTATATTGTACCGAATAGCCCGATTCATCAAACATTTTGAGGATGTTCGCGACGGCTTCAGCATTGCGTTGGGCGAGCATTCCTGACACATTCTCAGCCACAAAGAAGAGCGGTTTCTTGTCGCGCAAAATGCGAATATAATCGTAAAACAATTGTCCGCGCGGATCATTGATTCCGCCGAGAGACCCCGCCTCGCTCCAACTTTGGCACGGCGGACCGCCTATTAGCCCGACGGCATCATTAGGCAATTCGCTTACATCAATCTTACGAATATCACCCTCAATAAGTTTCGTATGTGTGTGATTCTTGCGATAGGTCGGACAAATCTTAGGGTCGTACTCATTCGCCACCGCGACAGTAAAACCCGCTTTCTCAAAACCAAGGTCCATTCCGCCCGCGCCCGCAAACAATGAGATTAACGGATACATTTTCGCACTCTTTGATTTCATAGTTTGAGATTCCATTTCTGAAGCTGTTATGGGAAATACAAGAAGACTGACTACCGCCGCAAACGCCGCGAAGCCTCGTTGCCATTGTCGCTTTACATCTACTTGCATACTCATTTTTATTGTGGAAATATTATAACATTTCCCCTCGAAACACGCAACAATAAATCACCAAGAGTAGCGGAAAGTGGCGAGAAAACAAGCGCACCTTTTGCCGCGAAACTACGCTAGTTTTTAGTCCTTCTCACGCTCATTTCATGTCCAAACACCCCGAAATGAGCATCTGTGCTCAAAACTTGTTCAGCTCTATATTTTGCCGAACAAAACATTCCCATTGCTGTTTCTGCGATTTATAACGATTCCGAAATAATAACTTTGCGTGAAATGAGCAACTCGTGCTCATTTGGAGGATAATATTCTCATACGAAGCCGATGGTCGGTTTCGAATAACTAACAG
>CAVCJC010000166.1:0-2759 GCA_963602475.1 Lachnospira hominis (ex Liu et al. 2021) | reverse complement strand
CGATTATCGGAGTGGACGGCTTTAGCCGTCCGTAGCCCCCATCAGAGTTGCCAACGCGGTACCAACACACTCGAAGACAGCGACGATTGGTAGGGAGCAGAGTCCCTTGCCCGCCGTAAAACCAAAAACATCCTTGTTTCTCACTTTTAGCTAAAAGTGAGCCATTCGTCTATGGGGACTGACCCCATAGAGCCCGAAGCATTTTAGCCTTTGAAAATGAAATGGTGAAAACGAGCAATGCTACTCCCGAAGAGCAAAAGTCGCTCTTCAGGAGGCTTGAACATGATTAATTATCTTTGCGATTCCACCCCGTTGGGAGTGTAACCTGCCAATCAAGGGCACCGTCCCTTTTACGGCGACATGTGACCGTAAGCCTGCCTTCCGCATCTAAAGGAACAGATCCTTCCGCATAAAGAAGTGGCGTTTTTTCTGGGCAACGCAACCAAACCGTTTTATTCACACGGTCAATACGCCGAATGCCCAATGCTTCCGCATGAATAAGCGGCAATACGGATGTCGGGAAACCGTGACTGAGGCTGCCACTCACTGAGCAATGTTCCCAGAGCGTCCCCGTCATTTCCGCCATATAACCATAATAACGCTTCGTGTCGCGGAAGAACGCCGCAGTTTCTCCATAGCGCGAGAGAAGTTGCAACCGCATGGCTCCTGCGGGGAAGATATCCGAGTAGCGGACATTCCGATGCCGATAAAGTTGAAGTCCTCCAATTCCGCCATTGCCGAAAACGACGCGAATGGGTCCAAGGTCATCACGAACGCGCTGCCAGAGATCTGCATGTGAGACTGGTGTCGCGAAATCAAAAGCGAGAGCATAAATCTGCTGACATTCCGTTATGTCGTCCTTCATAGAACTCGCTTGGAACCAAGTTCCGTTCCACGAATCCTTGCTTATCACCGTACGCAGACGCTGGGCTTCCGCCGCGAAGTCTGTGCGCCCTGAAAGTTTAGCAATGGACTCAAGCGCCTTGACCCAAACCATATTCTGAACGAAGTTCGGAGTCCCTCGCGGACGGTTAATATCCGTCGGATAGCATTCAATGCCGTCAGCCAGCACAATATAGCCGCTTTCTTTGTCATAGTATTTTGCCAAATAGACCTCAGCCTGTTGAATGAGACGCGGCAAAAGTTTTTCTATGGTCGCTTTGTCTCCTGTCCGTTCTAGATAATTTGCAGCGTGAATAATCAGCCAGGCTGGCCAAGAGCGGATGGTGAAATGTCCACCCGTGCTCGTTGGATACAACGGCGGCAACATCCCCTCTGTTTCTGTTTTTGGGAGCGACTTCGCGAGTGCCCAATCTTCAAAAAAGGCGCGTTCAACGGAATCCTGCCAGTCAACATACGCACTCGCCTCTCCTGTGAAAGTTGAATCACACAAATAAGAACCGCGCTCGCGTCCTGGACAGTCCATAAGCGTATCAAGTGTATTCTGTGCGAGAGATTCCCGTGCTGCGGCGAAAATCTTATCAAGCACTGGATCGGTTGATCTAAAAGTCGTCTGATAGGGCACAGGGTTTTTATATTCACGAATGTACGGCGCACCGACCATATATCCTTCAGCATCAACTGCGTAAATGCGGATGAACTTTGCCTCATAGGGTTCAAAGGTTTCGAAAGTATACTCGCCTGGCTTTGTAAAGTCAACTGAGGCATTCAACCAATAATCCATGGTGTGCCCTTCACACTCATCAAAAGCAATAATGACGCGACCTGGGCGTGTGCAAGCAAAGCGAAAGCCGATAAAACCACTATTGTCTAGTTTGCCTTCGAACAGGAGAGCCTTGCCTGGAGTAATTTGCTGAGGCTCTCCTGAGAAAACCTGACGACGCGAAAGGACGGCGATTTTCTGCCTTTCGCGGATGAGGTCAACTTCATAGGTTCCGTCTGGAAACCCCTCATAATCTTCCTCCTTGCCAATATTAGCAATGGCACGATCAACATACTTAACATTTTCATCGCGTCGTTCAATCGTTTCAACCGCACGAAGACTAAACGAACGGTCAACCTTGAATTCGGGATACGGAACAACGCGATCGAGAGGTTCGGGACGCTCCACCGCAACAAGTTTGAGCGCGGCACTACGCTCTTCAGGCAACTTCCATGCATCAACGGGTCCTCTCTGGTAATTGAAGCGTGTGACGCGCTGATAGCGATCTAGCCGCCGATGAGCAACAAAAGTCCCCTCATTTGGTTCTGCCGCTGTTTCCAAGACTGTGCGCTCACCGATAATTAGCCGCGCTTCAAGGAATGGCGGCAACTTCTCCAAATAAAAAGTGCCCATGTTGTAGCCCGCAACTTCAATCGTTAGCGTATTGCGTCCCTCATGCAAGTAGCGCGTCAAATCCCAACGATCCCAACGAGCATAGCCCTTCGGTGCACGTGCAGGACCATAGGCAACGAACGCGCCATTTACTTTTACACGAGCAATGGACGCGGCGGCATACTCTAAACTTGCTTTCCCACCCTTCCAATCAAACTCGCCAGAAAACTCAACAAGCGTATTCATCTCATTGCGCAGTTCTTCGGGCCATACAGGCTCAGATGCGATAGCGGAAAGAACACTTCCCACAACTGCCGCTAGACAAAGAATTTTGTTATGTTTCATAGCGTTACCTTTCATAAGAGTGCTTCTCTTATAATCCGACCCAACGGTAAGGATCATCCTCAGCAATGGGGGAATCGCGATACATAATCCGCTTATGGTAGCCCGTACCATTTAGGAAGATGTTCCAATCCATATTGCC
>CAVCJC010000165.1:0-2763 GCA_963602475.1 Lachnospira hominis (ex Liu et al. 2021) | reverse complement strand
CCCCATTCGTAACCATCTCAGCCGACATCTCAAAGTCAGGTGGATTTGGCAAATAGATAAGTTCAATGTTAGGCATAACATACATGCCTTCCTTCTCGAACTTGGCATAGTAGCCTTCAAGGAAATGTTCCGTGTGCCGCCCAGGTCGCGGGTCATTACTAGCGACAAGCAATCCCCGATACCAACCGCCTGGATAGGTAAGAACATTTTGTCCGCAGTAGCGCATAATCGCCGCATAGCGATCAATCTGTTCACTGAACGATTCAGGCGTAGATTGGTGATAACGCATAGCCAGTGTCAGCGAGGGATCTTCCCAGAACTGACCGAACTGCCGCCCCATCGGGTCGCCAACACCTGAAGTCTCAACCTTCGTAACGGGCAGTGCCGCGTCCGTCACCTCATAGATTCGAATTTCCGAGACGGCTGCTGGAGCGTCGGGTTGCCACGAGGTAGCGATAAATGTGAGGTCGTTGCTGGCGTGCACCCAATAGAGGCAACGGTGATGACGCATTTTGCCCGAATTCGGGAACTCCCCACCTGTTGAGACTCCCTGTGCGAACGAATAGTCCGAACCTGAGAAGCCCGATGCCTGAATCAGGAAGTCCATTGTGCGATACTTGTCATCTGGATAGATGATGTCAACAAGATAGAGAGGTTTATCAGTCGGCAGACTAAAGTGCAAGGCGAAGCGATCGAATTGCCGATTCCCGCCTTCTAAATATTGGGCATTACCCAACTTACCCATACGACATTTACCAACGGCACGGAACTCATTTGTCGTCATCGTCGCAAGGTCGGGCTTAATCGTCCTCACAAGCTTAAGATTGTGCGGCTCACCTGGCTTCACCGTCGCAGGCAATTCATACGGATTCTCCGCCCGAAGAATCGTGTAATCATCTCTCGCGAGAACATCGTCTCCCTTCAAAAGTCGATATTCGTACTTGCCCATTTTAAGGGCAGGCACTTTTAATATCACAGTTTTCACGCCCTTTGTGCACGGCACGGACGCAAGTTCCTTGCCCTTACGGTCAACAAGAACAAGACGCGCACCGTCTAAGGGCTCTGTCCGCTCCTCAAGGTCGACAACAAGCTCATTTGGTTCGCCCGCAAGCGCAAAGTGAGGCGCGGAAGAAATGACCGCGCGGCGGTCAGCTTCAAAGACATTCACGACTTCTTCAGGCGTGAACTGCCGGTCATAAATCTTCACCTCATCAATCCATCCCTCAATGGGCTTACGATTCTGAGTCTCCGTGCTACCAAGCAAGAAAAACTCTGGAGGCAGAACACCCTCCTTAAACTTTGGGGCTTTAGTAAAGCAACGCGGCAAAATACGACGCGCCTCCTCATCGCTGACACGCGGGAAGAACTCGCGTGTGCCATCGCCGCCACAGAAAGCGCGCAGTCCGCCGTCACGAAGCCCCCAGGTGACGATCCAGTGCTCCCAGACCCCCGTTTCGCTCCCGAAAAGCCCAAATGTTGTCGTATAGGGCTTCTCGTTGATTTCACCTCGCGAAACCCGCATTTTATCACGACGATCAAACGCAAAGGAGAAGCGACCAAATCCAGGTTCTGGACTCTGCTCTAATTCAAGTACGGACTTCAACTGTCCATTTGAACCTTCATCTCGCTTGAGCCAAAAGCTCATCGTGCCGCGCTTCCAGTCAAGATTCCCCTTCGCCGCATAAGCGAGAAGACTCTTAGTCTTTTCAGTAAGACGAACGGCCTCCCCAAAGCGTCCAGAACCGAAGGTCAACCCTTCAGCACGCAGAGCCCCCGCCGCGCCCGCCGCATAAATAGCTTCCGTCTTGCTCCCATCAAATGTAATATGCATTGTGAGATTCTTTTCAGGAGGAGCGGACTTCTCCTTGTCGGTGCTAGATGCCGCGAACGGCAATTTTGAGCTAGACGGCTGACATCCCGCCGCAAGTAGTGCGGCGAGAGGTAGAAGTTTAAAGAGGAACTTTGAATTCATATATTCTTTCTTTTAACGGACAATGATTGCTAGACCAAGATCAGTGCGCAATTGCAGGAACTGGTCAGGCTCGAGTGCGCCGCGAGAAATCCGAATCTCGTCTAATAGCCCATCAAACGTATTGCCGCTGCGACTGTCAACCGCAATCCCGAATGTCGCGCCATCTGACGGTTCCAGGCACAGCTTGCCATCTACCGTCGCCGACCCCACCAACTTATGATCGATGTAATACTTCAAGTCGGTTTTCCATTCGTCGGACGCATTCGGCGCGATTGTGTAGGCAATATGATGCCACTTCCCGTCGCCCACCGTCTGCGCGGCAATGGCGGAACCCGAGTTATTGGGGTCCGCGCCCTCATTCTGCACCCAGCAGTGGCTGACGCGCATCGCAGGATTGTTCTTCGCGGTGTTGTCCCCGCTGTCAAAAAGGAAAGACCAAATTGTCGCATTGGAGCTACGCCCGTTCGCGAGAGACAGGACAATCTGATAGCGATTCTGCGGATTCGCCTTAATGTAGAACTCGATTGTCTGCGAGCTGGCCTTCAGCAAGTCTCCGACATCCGTCCATTTCAAGATTCCGCCGTTCACACTTAGGGACTTCGTATTCTCGCCAAGAACCGTCTCTTTATCCCCATGAAGCGTGAGGCGGGGGCGCGCCACATCATCCGACAAGGTAGCACCTGCTCTCTGAACGGTCGGTTCAGAATTAAGCGTTCCTGTGCGAACGCTACTCGTGAAGCCATTCTCAAACGAAAGATAAGCGATTGTATTATTTGCCGCGCGGCACATAT
>CAVCJC010000164.1:0-2768 GCA_963602475.1 Lachnospira hominis (ex Liu et al. 2021) | reverse complement strand
CTCTTCCCTAATCGTATGCTTCCCGAGGGGTACATCCCCGAACAGAGTTACATCATTGAAATGAAGCATTCGAAGGCGGATGCCCCTGACAGCGAAATCGCGGCAAAACACGAAGAGGCGATGGCGCAGTTGAAGCTCTACGCGGCAGACCCGAATCTTGCCGCGCTCGCGGGTGGCACACCCGTCCACTTCATTTGCTACGAGTTCAAAGGTCGCGACCTCATCCGCCTCGAAGAAGTCTTCCCTGAGAAGAATTGAAAGATAGATTAAAGTAATTATGAAAATAGATATGAAGCCTAAGGCTCTAGTATTCCTGCTAGGAGCGTTGTTCTTTTCGGTAACGCAAGCCAAATGGTCCGTAGAAGATGGAAAGCTTAAGAACGACTCGACAGATTCAAATTCGAAATGTTGTTTTCCTGTAAAGGAGGTTACTTTACAGGACGGTGCAGGTGAATGGATTACTGGCTGGCAGATTACGAGCACGAACGAATGTGGAGCCGCATATATTGTAGATTTTAGTTCCGTTAAGCAGGATACAGGCAATCCCGTTATCTCTGTAGCCACGCACGAGGTTTCCCGCCGCTGTCGCGAATTCATTGGTCCAGATGTATTTGACTTATCAACGAATATGTTCACGACGGTAAGAAAAGGAACGGACGGGAACAACCTTCCACTCTTCGTGACTAACATTGTAATTTCTCCTAATATTACATGTTTCCCCGCGCGATGGGCAATGAACACGCCTTTGATTAAACTTGAACCTAAGGAATTCCCCTATCTTAAGTCAATTGATTATCGGAGCTTTTATAATTGTACTAACTTTCAGGCGGACGCGAGTTTTCTTATTAATTCAGCAGTTACGAACATTGGTGAAGCGGCGTTCTACAAAGTCCCGTTAAAGGGTTCAATTACACTTACTAATCTCAAGAACTTGGGAAATGAGGCGTTTAACTTCTCTAACGCTCCTAGGAAAAGCGAAACATGGTTAGAGAGTGTTAAGGTATCGGGTTCGTTAACGATGATACCTACATCATGCTTCCATAGTTCTTATAATCTTAAGCAAGCCGACTTTAGTGGATGCCCCAAATTGACCTGTATACAGACCTCTGCGTTTTCAGGGTGTACTAATCTTGTTTCAGACATTTCTTTGATTGTAAATCCTGCAGTTACTAATATTGGTTCGCAAGCTTTTAAGAATGCACCTGTTTCAGGCAGACTCATTTTGCCAGAGATTCAAAATATAGGCACAGATGCGTTCTATGCGTATGATATAAAGAAGAAGGCGGGATTAGAAGAGATAGAATTATCTCCTGCACTTACAAATCTTGCCTCCGAAGCGTTTAATTACCAAACGCAGCTCGGATCAATAACCTTTGGAAGTAGGAACCTCTATTCTAATGGCACATCTCTGTTCAGGGGCTGCTCATCTTTGACAAATGTGTGGTTTAAGGGGTATTGCCCTCTCCTTGATATTCTCAACAAGATACTTGAAGGCGTACCTCCCGGTCCCAAATGCATAATCTACGCTTCGACGAACTTGGTGGCGGATACAGCGAGTGGGGATTTGTGGACAAGTATTGCCACCGATGCAACGGAAACCGAACTTGCCGCGTTAAGCGAGAAGGACCGTGCGTGTTGCTTTGGTGTTTATGTGAATAGCAGTAATCAGCGCAAAGCGTATTTGGTACACCGTTCTTCTCCATACGACCCCCAATCAGGGGTTCGAATAATGGTCCGCTAAAGTTCTACGCCTGCCAATAAGAGCCCCCAACTCAAGGATGAGTATCGCATTAATTAGGGGGCGGCGAAGAATTGAACGATGCTACCTGTCTTATTCGGATCCTCTCCGTGGGGATGATGTCCGTAAAGATTGCGGCGATCCACCTTAATGTTGCCACCTGCCGCACGAAACCGCCGCGCAAAAAGCTCGCAATTCACATCGGGCGGCACGGTTTGATCCTGTCCGCCATAAAGAAGCAAAATCGGAATCCCCGCCGCCGCGAGAGACTTCGCCATATTCACTGGCATACGCGGGTCATCCAGCCAATTACCGTCCGTTGGACCCATCTTCGCCCACGGTCCAATGCGTCCGTAATCGGGATTGGCGAAGTTATGGAAAGTGAGAAGTGGCGCGTCCAGATAAATGCGGCGCACGCAGTCGGGATAGGCGTTTGTGTAACGGACGCTGAAGAATCCGCCCCAGCTCATACCGATAAGATTCGCCTTGGGAGCGAAACCGAGTTTCTCAACGAGGAAACGCTGATAATCGCGGCAGATCTTGAGGCCGTCTTCCGTCATCCTCTCGGCGAAGACATCAATCGTCACATGATGCCAGCCCTGCGCGAGCAAGTCGAGACAGCCTTGGCGGTCGACATAGGCCTCCGCCCACTGCATCACCCATGTCCAGGGCATTCCCGCTGCCGCTTCCACTTTTGGCTCTACTACCCACGCTTTGTGTCCCTCAAAGTCGAACTTAATGCGTTCGTATCCGTACCAAGTCTCACGAACCACATTGGTCGCATTTGCCGCGATTTTCTCGTAGAGGCTTGCCGCATTCACATTAAAGGCGACGAGGCTTGTCGCCGCGATGAGTAGTAGATTTTTCATGGGTTTCTCCCCTGTTAGTTTCCGTTAGAAATGATTACCGACGGCGTTCCGCATCGAGACGGAAGAACCGTGCGCCGTGGGCGGGAACATCGAACCAGGCCTCACGTTCGAACAGCCCGAGGTCGGCGCGTTCGGCGAGGTCGAAGAAGGCGACCTTGCCC
>CAVCJC010000163.1:0-2773 GCA_963602475.1 Lachnospira hominis (ex Liu et al. 2021) | reverse complement strand
TAGCGTTAGCGAAGCTCTTTGTTGCCCCTCGGAGTTTATAAGAAATCTCCCGATTCTCCCGATCTCAACGGCAAAAATCCGCGCTCAATCAGCCCTAATCCGTGGTTAAAAACTGCGCCCTCTGCCCCCATTTCATCCTGATTTTGAGGGGAAAATAAGAAAAAGTAAAAAAGTTGAAAAAAGTGCTTGTATATTCAACACAAAATATGATATACTATATGTAGAAAGATGCGAGAAGCACAATATGTGCTGAGTATTTTGGGAGAAATGTACAATATATTGATATGGACTCTGTAGGTAAACACCTCGGAAGACACCTCAAGAAAAAGTACACAGGAAGGAAAGAGTAGAGATGACGAAGAAAGAAAAAGAAAGGAAGGTGATGCCTATGGCTGAGCTGAGATAGAATAACGGTAACCGACCGCACGAGCGGTCGGCATGAGTCAATTGTGCGCGAGCCAAATGGTTGGCTGTGCACCAAAGTTCTAAAACCCGTGTCTCTGGCACATATGTCCAAAATGGACAGAAAGGTATCAATTATGATAATAAGCGAAAATGACTCAAATAACAAGACGGTGATCTCGTTTGACACGATTCCCGTGAGCTCAAAACTTGACGACAAGGGTAGGTTCTGGCTTCGCGCCAAACCGACCAGTATGAAGTCCGACAAAACGGTCTTCAAAGAAGCGGTTGAAGCCTGCTCCTTGAATGTCAGTGCAAAAGCAGCGGCCTATCTCTTCGATGCCGTCATGTCTACAGCTGCCGCCAAGACAGCTGAGGATGGCATCCCGCGGCGGATTGGTAACCTGATTAAGGTTTACCCCGTTATCCACGGTACAGTGGCAGGTCCGTACAGTGCCTACGACCCTACAACTTGTAGTTGCACAGTGGCTATTTGCTCACTTGGGGGACTGGAGAAGACAGTGAAAACGGAAAATATCCGTTTCGTTAACAGTAGGCCAGGTCTGAAGGTGACCTTTACGGAGGTTATCTCGCAGGGCGTTCGCACTGAGACGGACCAGATTGTGCGGGGCAAGGGACTCCGTGCGCTTGGCACAAACACTGCATTCTACTCTGAATATGGCGATAAGGTCACTATTCAGTGGGAAGAAGACGGAGAAGTCAAGTCTTGCTCGATTGTCCCCACCTCACAGGACAACGCGGGGCTCTCCTTCGATTGGCCTACTGAGTTGGCTAATGTCGCGGACGGCACCAGCCTCGTCTTTGTTTTTGAGACGCACGGTGGCATTGCCGACGCGGCAGTTCAGACGAACAAGATTGGGGTCACCCTGGTCACGGCTGAATAAAGGTAGCGAGCACAAAGTGCCGCGCGCGGCACCTTGAGAGCTTGAGGATGAAGAGGTCACCCCTCTTCATCCTCCCTTTTTTGTCCCCCAAAGCCCGAAAAAGTAAAGGCTCAACGGGGGTCAAATAAAGGCTCTACAACCCTAAAACAAAGGCTCTACGACCATCAACTAAAGGCTCTACGGACCTCAAACAAAGGCTCAACGCCTCCCGACTAAAGGCTCTACGACCCCCAACTAAAGGCTCAACGGCGGGCAAGGGACTGACCGCCCTACCAGAATCTCCCGATCCTCCCGATCTCCACGGCAAAAACAATCGGTGACAATCCATGAAAATCCATGGTTTATTTATTTTCGGGGAAGACTTCCTCTAGCCTAATGAGGTCGCGGCCTTTGAACTCGTAACAAATGAAGTGGACGGGAGTGCCGCCCGCGAGCGCGGCAAGATTCGGGTCTGCCGCGTAGAGCTTCAACTGCGCCATCGCCTCCTCGTGCTTTGCCGCGATTTCGCTATCAGGAGCGTCCGCCTTTGAATGCTTCATCTCGATGATGTAGCTCTGCTCGGGAATGCTATCCTCGGGAAGCATACGATTGGGGAAAAGCGCATAGTCCGAGTAGCCACACGGATGCGACAATTCGGGCTTGACCATATAGACACTCTTCATTGTCAGATAAGCGCGAAGATACCCATTGATGCGCGCTTCTCCTCCGATTCCGTCTCGCGGCGAGCCATTATCACGGTATTTCTCAGCGAGATAAGTCAAAAACTCGCGCCACTCACCAAACCACGCGAAAGCATTAAACTTCTGTATGAACTCGGATGTGTCTACCGCATTCGGACGCTTTTCATACTCCTCTCGCATATAATCGAAGATTTGCCGACGGACGCATTCATTAGGGACTCGAAATTGCAAATCGCCGCAATAGATACGCGACATAGTGACAATCCCGTAATAATAGTAGAGCGACTTGAAGTTCTTTTCCTTAACGATATCTTCTATGGGGAAACTATCCACAAGCGGGAATGTTACTTCGCCCTTATCGGCAAGCTCCTCCGTCAAGGGCAACACGCCGTCTACCGTTTCAGCGTGGCGTTGCGCGGCAAGGATTGCGGCGAGTTTGTCCCAGTCACTACGGATATTATCATCTACCAACTTCTCAGGCGGATTACCTGAGGAAACCAATTCAGCGAGATAGAAGAGGACCATATCACAATTATAAAGCGTCTCTTTCTCGACACATTGCTTTGAGAAACAGTAATTGTCATACCACTCTTTTACTGCCGCAAGATGAGTCTCTAGTGAGCCTGTAAACATCCCTACGCCATAGAAGTCCTCAAATAGCTTACGCACTTCTTCTTGCGTAAAGCCAACCATTGCATTAAACTTTTCTAACTGTGTAATGTTTGTCGCGATATTGAATCCGCTAGTAAGATCGTCCATTGTCACAGGCGAGACACCTGTCATAAA
>CAVCJC010000162.1:0-2776 GCA_963602475.1 Lachnospira hominis (ex Liu et al. 2021) | reverse complement strand
TCGAGGAGTCAAAAAGAGCCCCATACCGTGTCTCACTTTTGGGGACTAGTGCACCTTCGCGTCACTCCCACCCCTACAGGCACAAACTAAGAGTCTTGCAGAAGATATCTCTCTTATTCTCGAAGGAATAAACGCCCTTGATCACAAAGCGAATACAATTAATAAGAAAGCAGATACAATTGACAAGAAGGTCTCAGGCGACTATGAGTCTGAATCGCCCAACTTGCGTAACCGCACAAACTCACGACTTATTAAACTCGCTGTCAACAAATATTGGGAACTAATAAATAAGGGATTTCCCGCGCGTGACGCGCTAACGCCCGCCTGCCGCGCTGTCGTGAAAGAACACGGACTCGCCGAATACAAAACTCTCGACTCGTTTAAGAACTCCGTCCGCCGCGAAATCAACAAGAACTCGCACGCGCTAATGGAGCACCCTGAAACAACCTAATCGGCAGTGTTTTAACTCTTGGCGGTGCGGCTTTCTCCAGCACATTCAAGGCACGGATGAGGCAATGCCCTACCGTTTCTGCGAGATTAACAGGCACTGCATTGCCGATTTGCTTATATTGCATAGCTAGGCTACCCGCGAATTGCCAGTTATCAGGAAAAGTTTGCACGCGCGCATATTCACGCACGGTAAGGGGCCTATTTTCCGAAGGATGACACCTCTCCGTTTGATTTTGCGCGGGCGCACAAGTCAAAGTCAAGCTTGGCGCATCCCACGAAAGACGCCGCGCCATACCTGTCTTGCCACCGCCAAGATAGAAGCTCCCTTTCATATATTCCTTCTGAACTTCTAACGGCAAATCACGCCAATAGCCACCAGGTGGCACCATAGCTAGAATTTCAGCTTTGCGCTTCGGATATTTCTGCCCGTCTGATTTCGGCACATCACAATCGAAGAGCTCGCCCTTAAAAAGCGCGTCTCTCATCGTATACATTCGCGGCGCTTTATTAGGCCATTCAAATTGAAAATAGGGTGCCAAATCATTACGAACGCCAACGAGGAAGAGCCGCTCTCTTTTCTGCGGCACTCGATAAAAAATTGCCTTAAGAACCCTTGGCTCAACGAGTGTATAGCCTAAATCTGCGATAACCGACTTAATGACCTTAATCGTCTTGCCGTTATCATGCGTTAATAAGCCTCGGACATTTTCACCAAGAAACATCCGTGGACGCGTTTCTTTAATAACGCGCGCCCATTCAAAAAAGAGCGTGCCACGCGCATCATTGAATCCCGCACGATTCCCCGCATAGGAAAATGCCTGACAGGGGAAGCCGCCCGAAACCAAATCTATATCCTTCAGACTGGAAAAATCATAATTCGCGACATCGCCTTCTACGACATTCCATTGCGGACGATTTTTCCGCAAGGTTTCGCATGCCTCGGGCATAAACTCATTGAGCAATACATGCTCAAAACCCGCCTTCTCCAAACCTAAGGCAAGTCCGCCACCACCCGCAAAAAGTTCAATCGACTTATAGAGCCTAAGAGGCTTCGTTTCGCATTGTTCTTCCCAACTCTGCGCATCCATATCTTTCACTTGCGGGAACTGTGCGAATGCGTCCCAATGAAACAAGGGCGAACCTTGTGTGTCTGCCGCGCAAGCGACTAATTTACCCGAACTTGCCCAATCATTAACCGTCTGTTTGGTAACGGAAAGCAAATCTGCCGCGAGTTCGACATTAAAGAGGGTATTACTTCTGGCGCTCATGAAAATCTTTAAACCCCTCATAAGTCGCGAAAGACGACAAAAACAACCCCTTCACAATATCGGGGCACCGTCCCTCAAGTTCTTGAAGGACTGTGTTCTTAAACTTCGAAGTCGGGTAGGCGGCAAGAACATCATCAATCACAAGCCCAAGGACGGAACATAAATCACGAAAGGCATTCTTCTTGCCTGTCGCGAGTTTATAAAATCTATCAATTGAAATCTGGCGCAACCGAGCGGCTTTTGCCGCTGTTAGCGTTTGCCCCGTGATGTGCCACTCTTGATCTTGGCTTTTCTTTGCAATTATCTCAATTAGGTAGGCCGTTGCTTTTGGATTCCCCACTATGATTCCCTTCAGCTTTTCAAACACTTTCTCCGCCGAACTAGAGTTCATCGTGTTGTATTTATTCTTTATCTCACCAAAGATAGTGCCGCGCGTGTTCATTACATCAACGCCGTCTTTCGGCACTTCCCATCCCTTAATATACTTAAAGATGTTTTGATGAAACCACCCAACAGCCGCCTCAACCGTCTTGCCCAATTGCCGCGCAATCTCGCGTTCAATAGCCTGTTCGGGCGTAGTTTGATAGGCGTGCATTTCAAGAGTCATCTTAATAGGGTCGACTATATTCTTCTCAAATCCCGCCAAGTCCATAGACATCTTAAGACGAGCAATAGTCTCTTTCACATGGCGAAAGAGATCCTCGTCTGCAATATAGCCAAGCCTATAATTATGTCGCATTGCCTTTTTCATAGAGTTTGAATCCTAGTCATCTCAAAAATTGTCCCTCTATTATACCAAAAATGACGCGCGAATGCCATACCCCAAGCTGCCTAAAACACGGCTCTCTCATCCATTTTCTACGCCAAAATAACACGAAAATAACATCGGTGTTATTTTTAATTTGTTTTCATATCTCGCTCATTCTGCCAATACTTCATTATTTCAATGACTTATCTCGTGCCTTTAGTTGTCCAATAAAATGAAAATAACATCTCGTGTTTTTTTGGAGGATAATATTCTCATACGAAGCCGATGGTCGGTTTCGAATAACTAACAG
>CAVCJC010000161.1:0-2790 GCA_963602475.1 Lachnospira hominis (ex Liu et al. 2021) | reverse complement strand
CATTAAATTATAACGCAAAGGTCACTATTAACTTCCTGAAGATTCCTTGCTCGGATGGTGTTTCGGTTGATTCGCTCTCGGTCAAGGCGAAGGCTGGGACGGCGAGCGTGAGGTCTACTTCGCAAGGTGGCTCAACGGATGCGATGGTTTACGGTGATGTTGCGGTTTTCGAAGCGACACCGTATGCAGGGTATCAGTTCGGCGGCTGGTATGATACCAACGGAAACGCCGTGCCCGATTCGGTTGTTGTCAATGGTGGTGTAGTCACGACATATCATTATACAGACGCGGAATATCGTATTTCACTTACGACGGACACTTCACTCGTTGCGAAATTCAAGGCATCCGTCACAATTGGCATTTCCACGACCGCCTCCGCGCACGGCTCCGTGACGCTAAATGATGAAACCTCATCCTCTACTTCGTTGACGAAATGGGTCGTCATTGGCGAAACTTGTAACATTAAGGCAACGCCGCAAACGGCGGGGGTTGACTTCTTTGGTTCGTGGTATGACGCAACGGATACGGAGTTCACGAATCCGCTCAATCTGTCAGACGAGGAGACGCTGACCGTCCTGAACACGGTTTCGTATGTCGCACGGTTCAATTCGAGCGCGGATGCGCTGTATCTCGCGATGTGTAATATTGATAATGACACAGAGGAAGGCGACACGACGCTTGGTGCGCTTCGGATGATGACTAGCGGAGCGTCCCCTGTCGAAGTTGAGACTTGCACAGAAGCGCAGTTCCTTGTGGCGACAGGGCTGGCTGCTGCGCCGTCCGGGGCGGTCAAATATTATACCCTCACAGGAACTTTCCGTGTGACACTAAACGCCTCTCCACTTGTTGGGCGCGGTTTCAGCAAGTGGACACGGCTTGTCGTTTCAAACGGTCAGATGGGAGACGAGATTCAATTGTCGAATGTTATGACGCTCTCCACGGTGGCGAATCGTCACTATATTTATCGTGCTTGGTGGGGCGACCCGCGCCCAGCCCGAATCATTCTGAATTATTGCATAGGCAGTGATGTGACGAATGGTAATCTTCAAATCGAAGGAATTTCTATTGCCGATGCGTCGATTGAGGACAAGAAACAAACGGGCGAGGAAACGAGCGCGACCTACACGCAGAACGATGTCATTAAGATTTATGTTGATATTAAAAATGGAAGCCTGTTCGACGGCTGGTATTATGACGCGGAGCATACGAGCCCCCTTCGAGATAGCGAGGTAGGAGACGCAATTTATAGGCACACCGATGCTGAATATCGCTTTGTTGTTGGTTCGCCAATTACAATCTACGCAAAATTTAAGGAAGACACAAACTCCCTTTACAAGTGGGAGGGGGCGACCGAGAATAAGATGATAACATGGAAGTCAAAAGTCTATGTCTCGCCGCGCCCGTTTGACCCAACGGTCTGCCGTGTTGATGCAGACGGCTATTCGTCAGGGACTGGCGGCTCTCTGCGCCTTACAGTTGACATGTTCTCATCTCCAGACACTGCGGCAAAACCAACGAGTACACGACAGATTGCGTTGTTGAGTCAAGACATGCGACGAATTCCGCGTCGTCGCCCAGAAAAATACATTCAACTTCAAATTGAAAGCAACAATCCCGTCAATAATATAGTTGCTGGCACAAATGCTCAAGGAATGGCAATATGATTTATGTAGAAAAAAAGAAGTTGCCAAACGGTAGCGTTCCGTTTAATACCGTGAAAGACGCTCAGGCTAGAGACATTATTATGCGGTTAAACGAGAATATTGTATCGTTAAAGAAACAAAACGATATTCTTGTAGAAGCAGTTATTGAATTGCAAAAGAAAGTGAGGTAGTATACTATGGCAAACCTATCACAATACCTTTCGTCGAGAGCCTCTGGAATCGCTTCCCAAGGCGATTCTTATGCAGATGCGGCCGAAACGCAGTATGCGCAGGCAATTAAGAATGCACAATCTGGTTTAGACGCGATTCTTTCTGGCGGAAGTCAAGTTCAGACTGACCTCGGAGCGGCACGCGCTTCTGCGGTGTCAATGAGCGATAATATTGACAAGGTAAACAAGTCCGCATCTGATGTTATTACGGCGGCAAATGCGATGTCGCCTTATGTGGCATCCCTTTCGGGCTACGGCGACACACTTTGGCAATACGCACAGGACGTCCTTGGGGCTGGGAATGACACGCTCTCGGCTGGCAGGGGATTGCTAAATCTTGACTCGTCCTCGTCTGGGCTTGCAGGGGAATATGTCAAACTTTATAATGCGCTTTCAGGCGATAATCAAGTCTCAATGGCGGCTAGTGATGTGCAAAACGCATATCAGAACGCGGGCGACCAAGCGCGACGCAATCTTGCTCGACGAGGTGTTTCGTCAGGAAGTGGCGCGTCGCAAACACTTGAGCGGCAGTACGCACAATCTCTTGCGACGGCACTTGCCGCTGCGAAGACGCGGGCGCGAAAATCTGCGATTTCTGACCAGTCTGATATGCTGGGGAAAATTACTTCCGCCGCTGGGTCTATTATTTCCGCTGGGAACACGACGCTCGGTACTGGCAGTACGCTTGCGTCAGGCGCAACTTCCGCTAAGAGTAATGCCGCGTCAGTTCAGAATAGCATTGCTTCGCAACTAGCAAATGCTGGACAACTTTACGCCACGGCGGGGACGCTTAGGGCGAATCAAGCGAACGCCTACGCAAATGTAGCGGGGGTGAACACATCTTATCTTAACACGCTCAACTCGGCCTATTCAAATGTCACAAACGCGACACAGGGATATGCGAGTTTTCTCGGCGA
>CAVCJC010000160.1:0-2823 GCA_963602475.1 Lachnospira hominis (ex Liu et al. 2021) | reverse complement strand
AGCACCAAGCCTTCCATTTATTTCTTGTGTCATTTGACTCCTTTCTCATGCTAGTGGAGGAGTCAAAAAGAGCCCCATACCGTGTCTCACTTTTGGGGACTAGTGCAGGTCATGGGGTCACCCCCCCCATAATCACTAAAACGAATACAACCAACTTTTCGATTCCTCGAGTTCGTATGCGATCTCTTCTTCCGTCATACGAGCTGAGACATCGCAAAGCCGCTCGTCGAACGCCGCAATCATACGCTTGCGCCGTGTATCCGATATCCTCTCAATCTTTGGTTGGTCGCGGTAAAACGAAAGAAATCTCCGTAATGTCTTGGATTCGCTTCCCTCGTCCCTCACGAGGAAATCATTGTAGGCCAAATGGTCGCGAAACTTTCTCGCGTCATCCGCGTCAAGCGACAGAAAGGCCTCGTGCCAACGCTCCGTCATACCACTCGCCTCGCAATCCAACCGAAATCGAATCATATATTCTGGCATCAACAACATCTCGCGAAATACCGATGTATTCTCACCAAACGCCTTGAAAAAGAATGTCTTGCCACGTCCAACCTTCCCCATTGTCGAGTTCAATACGAGCTGGACAAATCGAATGTACTTGCGGCACCAATGCTCACCGAGAAAGTCGCGGTTCGAGAAAAATGCGGGGTCTTTAATCGGATGATATTTCATCGGAAATGAATAGATTGGTACATCCAATTCCTCGCAAAGCGCGACATTCAAGCGTAGCCGCCAGTAAAGCTCCTCAGGCGTGTCATGAAAGTTGTAAAGGATGTAGTTCGACATCTGGCGAAAGCCAACCTTCGCCGCGCTTCGGATTGAATCTTCGTAGATCTTACGCAGGTTCCAGTGGTCGAACGCGATACGAACTGGACGGACGGGCAATCGCGCCAATGTCTCCATCGTTCCTTTCTTCAGCGCTAGCCTTGAGTCAAGCCCCTGATTAAAGTCGACGACAACGGATTTCGTCGTCGGGCGGTGCGTCTTCTCCCACTGTTCCCTCACGGACTCGTACGCCGCGAGAAACTGCTCGTTCGAGACACCGTGCCAGTCGCCGAGAATGCAAAATGGCATCAACATTTCCTCAATTGTCGTCCGCATCTCATTATGCAAACGATTGAGCCAACCGCACAGCAATGCACAGCCCTTACGAACATACGCACGAGGATTATAACCATTACGAATTCTTGCCGCGCAAATCGCAAGCTCATCACTTCGGACAATTTTCGCCCCCTTGCCGAATCCCGACTCCTCAATTTCACGCATGATGTCCGCAAACCTTGCGGACGCAAAGACATTGTTATCCATCAGTAGCAGATTCGGCCGTTCTCCGAACATCCGCCTCTCGTACGCGAGCTTGTCTTTAAGCGAACGAAACGACTGGTATTTCGGCTCAAGCACGGGAACAGCACAGAACGCACACTTGTTTGGGCATCCGCGCGTCGTATGCCCAAAAAACGCATCCTCAGCCGGGAAACGGTAGTCAATCTCCTCTAAAATGGAATAGTCTAACGGCAAGTCGTCAATCAGGTCGCTGATAGGCTTGTCGTTGAAGATTTTATTGACCGCCAGGATTCCTGTTGTTGGCTTTATGCCAGTCTCCTTCTCGATGTATTCTGGAACGACGGAAGCCATAATACCTCCGACCTCTATCTCCTTGGGTGCCAGTCGCTGCGCGAACCGTATCGTCTCGACCGTAATATCCGCATAGAAGGTAAAAAGCGTCGTGACGAGAACGCGGTCCCATTCGCGCACTTTAAAATAGTCTCCATTGAGATACTTTTCACGGAACGACTTCAGGCGCGAAAGCACATCGACAAGCGCATCGCTCCATTCACGCGAGATGGCGGATAGTCTATCCTCATGCCCTTTCCAGACATATTCGAGGAATGGACGATAATACGCCCCCCAATTCACGCCCGCATATATCGCATTCAATTCCGCGATGAGGGCAAGCGTCAGACGATCTGCCACAAACTGCGTCAAGTCCCCCTTAAAGAAGACAACCTCCCATCCCTGTATGCGGTGGTAGGTCGCCAACTTCATCAAACCGATGGGCGGATATTTGTTCAAATAATTCGGCTCAAGGAGAAGAACTCGCTTCCCGTTACTTTTCCGAGGACGAAAGTTTTTCATCAATTTTCTTTGCAAGCTCCCAAGCCTTCATTACATCCATTCCCTCATCGCGCAAAACCTCTAGAATCAATCCGATGCGAGACTGTCCGACTTTTGCATCCGACCGGGATACCCGTCTTGAAGAGGAATCATTGGGAATCGAAAGGGACGAGGGCTTGTCAATCGCCTCCTCTCTCCCCTTAGACTCGTTCGTAAGGACTTGGATGACATTTCTTACGAACTCTCCATTCCGCGTAGGTGTCGCAGCTGCCTTCTTCAGCTTCTGCTGTCCCGAGACCGCCTTCTCATACGCTTTCTCGAGATTCTTTTGTAAGGAAAGGGCTACATCATGGTGCCCTTCCGCGACAGTCGTCTCAATATTCTCCTTGAGATTCCTGTACTCCGTCACCGCCTTGGCAGCATTCTTCAGCTCATTTGCCTTGTGTGCAGAATTCCAGAGGTCTTTGAAGTCGCGACTCTTGATCATCTCAATGAAAGCCGACGACTCTTCCGATACTTCCAGCGCATTGCGATCGCCGTTTGGCAAGATGCCTTTGGAAATTAAATGAATCTCACCCAACATATATCCATTAGAGCGAGCCTCAGGGAAATATGGATCGAGAAAGTCCGAGAAGCCGATCTGAATATTTCCCTTGCGTAGCCGGATTTTCCGTTCTGGATTCTTCGACTCTGGCAAAGAAACAC
>CAVCJC010000159.1:0-2920 GCA_963602475.1 Lachnospira hominis (ex Liu et al. 2021) | reverse complement strand
GCCATATGGTATCTGCTCAGATTTCATACCTACTATTATACCATATTTTGCCGCGCGTTGGTAGATGATTGAGTCGAAGGCGAGCAGAGGAATTGTTAAACCTCTTGTTGATTTTTAACCACGGATTTTCTCGGATTTTACGGATAGGATACTGGTTTTTAACACAGAGGCACAGAGAAATGGAGGGCGGCTTGGGCGGGGCAGGTAGGGGGCGGAGTCCCTTCCGCCCGTCTAAACGGCGGGCAAGGGACTGCCCGCCCTACCATTTGAGACGTAAAGCCTTTGCGTCCCCTTTGCGTCAAAACCTTTGCGAACTTTGCGTCAAATAAAAACAGCGGGGCGGAAGAGACTCCGCCCTACCAATCCGCAAAGGTTCAGCGGGTGAACCAAGGGAGCCAAGTCAGGCGAATCTGCGTCGCGCCGAGCGGGACAAGCTCAATCTCACGGACATCTGACACCGTCCGCATTGGCACGGGTGACGGCGGAGGCTCGATCGCCCGAAGCGTGAAGAGGCAGCCCATATCTGGGCGAAGCGTCCCCCAGCCCGCATACGCAGTTTTCCCCGCCTGAACAGTCAGCCAGCACGGCTTCGCTCCATGACGGAACGGATCATCCACGCCCTCCTTTGCATCGGCGGAGAACGCCGCGTCAATTGTCTCTCCCTTATTCGTTAGAGCCAATGCCCAGTTCCAGACTTCCGCCGCATGATACTCGCGCGCACCGAATCCAATACGCTCGGGTTCATATGTAATCTTCGCCTTCGGTGCAAACGCATAAACGAGCGGACCACGCCGCACCGCGCGTGCTCCGTTGACACCCGCCTCAAGCCGCGCCTCGGACGGGAACGAAAGCTCAACCTTGTCGCCCGCGCGCCACTCGCGAGCGATTCGAAGGAATCCAGTAGACGCGGTACCGTCGACTGTCTTTCCATTGACCGCGACACGCGGCTTCGCACACCAAGAAGGAATACGAACAAATAACGGCCATTCACCGCCCTTCGCGTGAAGCACATCGAGGCGGACATCATCGCCGAACGGATAAGTTCCAGATGTACGAATCGTTGCCACATCCGTTGTCACGCGGGACGGCGCGTAGGCGACTGCCGCGAGACCGCCGTCCTTGCGCATCCAAAGCGACTGTACAAACTTCGGCCAAGCAAAATGATAGTTAGAGCGACAGCATCCGAACCCGGCATCCAGTCCCGGTGTCGTCGCGTCGCCTCCACGATTGCACTCAAATCCATTCTCTCCCTTCTTCTGGCAGAGCGGCTGGTTCAGGACGAGATAGTAGCGGATGCCGCGTCCGTCGTCGCCGAGAGCCGCTGGCAATGAGTTAAAGGCGACGATTTCCATATCGTCGGCGGCGGTCGCGTTCCCTGTCGCGGCAACGACATCTCGGCAGGAGAGAATACGCTCGGCGATCGCGCAGAGTTCCGTGCCCTGCGCTGCGTCGCGTCCAGAGAGTGGCTCGGTGCCATTAACCATCCGATCGGGGCGTCCGTTCATCCGCATCGCCCAACCCTGCGGATCAAATGCCGCGTCATAAGCCGTGCGGTCGCGTGCGTCGCGCGTCAGGCGGCTTCTCAGCGCTGGGAACTTAAGCCCTTGCATAAAGTTCACGATGTGAATGCGATAGCCCGCATCCCAAGAGCCGTCGCCGCCGTCGTGATAGTAAGTTGTCCAATCGGAGCACTGCTGGACGAGGAGGTTAGCGATTTTGAGTAGCTCCGCGTCACCTGTGCGGTCATAGAGCCAAAGGACGACCTCGAGTTCGTCGCCCGCGCGGCAAGCCGCCCACGCCGAGTCGGCGGAAAGCGGATGTTCAGGTAGCCGCTTGAGCTGATAGGCGAAGTAGCGGCGGAGGAACGGCTCGACGCGCGCGTCGTTCGTCGCCTCGGCCCAATCGCGCAGGTAATGGAGGACGATCATATTCGCCCACCAGTTGTCCTTCTTCGGACCGAAGTCGCCGTTTGGACGCTGAGAGGCGAGCGCGGCATCAACCCAGCGGCGAGCCTTCGCCTTTAGCACGGCATCGTCGAGTGTCAGCGCGAGGGCAACGAGTCCCTTGGCGTAGTAGGGACCCCGCTCCCAATCATATTGGTCACCCTTGTCAGCATTCGTCAGCCAATCGGAGTTGCCAATATCATCATAAAGTTCCTCGGCGTGTCCAGTCACGCCGTCGCGTTGTTTCTCGAGCTGGCGCAAAAGCCAGCCCTCGGCGCGGACTGAGCCGAGAGGCAAAACCTCAAGCGCGGTCGGTGCGACGGCGCAAGGGGTGTCCACATCTGGCGATGCGACGATTTCGGCCGTCGACAAGGCGACGGCAACGGATAATTTCAATATGGTCAGTCTTCTCATATTTCACCTCTCAAAAAAAGAAAAAAGCCGGCAGCGTCCTACTCTCGCACGGGCGAGTCCCGCACTACCCTCGGCGAAGGAGCCCTTAACTTCCGTGTTCGGAATGGGAACGGGTGTGACAACTCCTCTATGGCCACCGGCAAAAAGCCGTCAGTTGGGAACTGAAGAGAATTACAACTTCTTTTACGAAATGCGATAACAAAAGGATGAATCTCACTTCATGTGAAGTTTGTTAAAGAAATATAAGCTAAGCCGCACGTCTAATTAGTACCGATCAGCTCAACGGTTCGCACCGCTTACACCTTCGGCCTATCAAGGTCGTGGTCTACAACCTGACTTTAGAATCTTGCGATTGGGAAAACTTGTCTTGGGGGAGGCTTGGCGCTTAGATGCTTTCAGCGCTTATCCGTTCCGAACGTAGCTACCCGGCCTGCCACGGGCGTGACAACCGAAACACCATTGGTTCGTGATTCCCGGTCCTCTCGTACTAGGGAATCTTCCCCTCAATTTTCCTGCGCCCACAGAGGATAAGGACCAAACTGTCTCACGACGTTTTGAACCCA
>CAVCJC010000158.1:0-2965 GCA_963602475.1 Lachnospira hominis (ex Liu et al. 2021) | reverse complement strand
AATGCGAGCTATCCGTTATCTTCAATGGCTTGTGACGCTACCAGAGTGGGATGGACGCACACTTGAAGTTTCCGCGAGTAGTCAAGGCGGATGGCAAGCCATTACGGCGGCTTCGCGTTTTCATCGTGTGACGCGCATTATCACAAATGGAACTTGGGGTTGTGACTGGAGAGGGCAGGATACGCTCGGTCGTCTAAAGTCGACCTATCGTCCTGAAACCGATACGCCCGCCTTGGCTTATTATGACCTTGTCTTTGCTGCGCGGCGCGTAACATGCCCAGTGGCAATAACATTTGCAGGCATGGGTGACTATGTGAGCCCGCCATCCTCCTTGACCGCGCTCTACAATGCGTTAAAGGTTCCTAAGAAGATTACATATGTACAGGGCGAAACGCATGGCTGGCGGCCTGGTCGTGACCAGAAGTTTACGATTGATGGTGGCTATGATCGCGCCGTGGAGGCTCAGCGCACTTGCGTTGACCCAATTGCGTTTATTACGAACGCACTAGAGCGCGGCGAACGGCATATTACATTACCGAAGGCTGAATATTGGCTTACGCCTGAGTTCGGGCAGACTGCTTACTTGCGGCTTAAGGGCATAAAGGATGCCGAGATTGACTTCGGCGGCTCAAAGTTTGTCGGCATGGTCAAAACGCGGATGGTTGACCTCCAGGACTGCGTGCGCGTTACGCTTAAGAACCTAACGATTGACTATGCCGACCTTCCATTTACACAAGCTGTCATTACGAAAGTCGATACGGAAGGATCTTGGGATGTTAAAATCATCAACGGCTACCCAGTGCCAGACGGCAATGAGAAGGATGCGGGTTCGTGCTGGCCCATTCAGGTCTACGGGAAAGAAGATTTGGAGCTGAAGAATCCGATGCGCTTTCGTGAGGGCATTGCTGTAACGAAGACAGGCGTGAACACATTCAAGATTTCGGGCGGCAAAGATCGGCGCGGCGATGAGGGCGACATCGTTGTCTGGAGCATGAAGGAGAAGAATCGTCCAACGGAGGTGAGCGCCATCAAGAGCCTGCGCTGTTCCGAATGCCGTTTTGAAGACATTACGGAATATGCGACACCGCATGGGTGCGCTTACGAAGACTATTTCGGTGATGTGAACACCTATTTACGTTGTCGGATTGTTCGTTGCCCGTTAGAGGAAGACCTCTTTCCCCGTGCGTTGAGGCGTCTTCGTAGTGGTAACCACGACGCGAATATGCACCGTGGTGCCGTGCGTGGCCCGCAAATTATTGATTGTGAAGCAAAATATCACTGTGATGACTGCGTGAACATCTCGGGCATGTACGGACTCGTCACGGAGTCGAAGGGCGATGATGAGCTTCGTATCCTCGTGAACTATCTTGGGCTCTCTATCGATGATGGCGATGTGTGTCAGGTTATGACCTATGAGGGGAAGAGTCTACCCGATGTGAAGGTGTTGAAGGTGACGGATGATGGCGATGCAACTGAGGAGGAAAAGATTTATATGAACACCCTCGGCTTCTGGCCTGGCATTGCGAAGGGTTGTCGCAAAGCGTATCGCCTGAAACTAGAAAAACCTCTTCATCTTGAGCGCGGCAGTGTGATTATCTCGAACCGTCATCAAGGCAACGGTTTTGTCATTCGAGGGTGTGACTTCGGGTATAATCGCGCTCGTGGGCTTCTAATCAAAGCTTCTAATGGACTGATTGAGTCTAACCGTATAGAGAGGTGCGCGGGGACAGCGATCTCAATTGCGACAGAATACGAGTGGATGGAGGGTGGTTGTAGCCGTGATCTCGTTGTACGCGGTAATGTATGCCGTCAAAACGGCGGCGGCATTCAAGTCGGAGGCAACAATGGCGCACGAAAGTCGTTACCAGCGGATTCCCACTACAATATTTCCATCACGGCTAACACGGTTGACGGTGAAGGAATTGTGCTAGAGGGTTGCACAGGTGGTGAAGTGCGCCGCAACGGCGACGCGCAAGTCAGGGTTCGTAATTGTGAGGGCGTGGCACAAGATTGCGAGAACTAATTTTTCGCGCGACAGAGATGAGTTTTGCTGTTGTCGCAAACGGCAAGTCCGTTTTGCGGATAATTTGAGGCTCATTTTTGTATAATATTAGTGCAAAGAAAGTGGAGTAATTTGGCTAACCGAAAATGAAAGGTAGGTAAACAATGAAGCGACAAAAAGACATGCACACGGTGAAAAACCTGACGGCAGTTGCTCTCGCGGCGGCAGTTGGTCTTACTTCAGCCGTCTGGGCTGAGGCGACCGGCTCGACCGAGTCGTCGAAGACGGTCTATGCCCTTACGGCAGCCGCCTCTGAGGCCAAGAAAAACGCCTTTGCCATCGCCGACAACTGGGCGGATTATTCAAGCGGCACGGCAGTTTCAGCTACCTACGCTCCCAATAGCAGCAGTGCGGCGGGGCTTGAATACATCATCACAAACAGCCTGACTGCGCGGACGCAGGCGAGTAGTGACGATACTTATTACGGACATATCACAGTCGGCACGGCGGACTCGGCTGGCGGAATTGGGAACAAAAGCTATCAGGTTCTTATTGCCTACAAGGGCGGGCTCACGGTCGTTAACGGGCAGTATACCCCGATTAGCAACGGTGGCGACGGCTCGCTGGATAATGCCGGGAAGACGACGGCGCAGATTGGCGGCACGATTGAAGTCTTGTCCCCGAGTTCTAATCCGTTCTGGTTTGGCGCCGACAAGAACTGTCAGGGTGTCGCGATCTACGCGGACATCACGGGCGGCGAGGGCACGGGCATTGTCTTGGGCAGCAAGGCATACACATTCCCGACAAAGTCTCTGACCGTCTCAGGTGACAACGCCGCATTTCTCGGTTCAATTGAATTTGGCGGCGGAACTCTTGTCACAAACATCATCGGTTCGGCGACGGCTCTTGGCGGCGCTCCGTCGGCGCTCAACGCAAAGGCGGTCAAGTTCTCGTCCCCAGGCG
>CAVCJC010000157.1:0-3044 GCA_963602475.1 Lachnospira hominis (ex Liu et al. 2021) | reverse complement strand
AGCGTTGGCCTCCGAAGCCGAAGGTTGCTGGTTCGATCCCAGTCAGTCGCACCAGGTCTTAAAGCGTGCGGGTTGCGCCTTGCGTCACATTAGCCGCCAAAACTGATAATAGTATCCGTAAAGAATGGCAACGAAGAAAATACAGAATCGGACGATTAAGAGTCGTACATTGGCACTCATCTCACTTGGGTGCGCCAAGAATGCCGCGGACTTAGAAGTCCGTGCGGGCAACCTGCTTAAGGACGGCTTTACTCTTACTGAGGACCCCAACCGCGCCGATATTGCAATCGTCAATACCTGCGCCTTCATTAAGTCCGCCCGCGATGAGGCGGAGGCCGAAATTACCCGCGCCCTTAAGCTCAAGGCAAACGGAAACTACAAGTCCGTCATAGTCACGGGGTGCTATCCGCAACGCTATCCCAAGGCGAAAGCGAAGTTCCCGGGCGTGGACTCGTGGCAGGGCGTGCCCAAAGATTGGATTGAGCCGAAAATGCCCGCGCTCCGCTTAACTGGCAAGGCGTTCGCCTACTTGAAGATTGCCGAGGGCTGTGCTCACCGCTGTTCTTACTGCGCCATTCCTGGCATTCGCGGCAATTATCGTTCGCGTCCCATCGTCTCTATTTTGCGTGAGGCAAAAGCCCTTCTGGAGACAGGCTGCCGCGAACTCAATATCATCGCCCAAGACCCGATGCTTTATGGCGTGGACTTCAAAGGCAGCGCGAAGACAACTCTCGTCGACCTCCTGAAGCGCATCGACCGCTTGCCAGGCAAGTTCTGGATTCGCGTTCTCTATTCCTACCCAAGTGAAATCACAGATGAATACATCAATTGGCTGAATACTTCGCCTCACGCGGTGAAATATGCGGATGTCCCGATTCAGCACACCGAACCCGACATTCTCGAAGGCATGAACCGTGCGGCGGCAATTGAAGCCTCGCGAGCAGTGGCAACGGCGCTTCGCGAAGCCGTGCCAGGCATCACCCTGCGCACAACCGTGATGACGGGCTTCCCAGGCGAAACGCCTGGACGCTTTGAGCGGCTGCGCACGGAACTCAAAAAGATGCAGTTCGACCACCTCGGAGCTTTCGCTTTTAGCCCTGAGGAAGGCACGAAGGCTTTGTTTATGAACGGACGCCCCTCGCGTGCCGTCGCCGAGACCCGCGAAAAAATTATTATGTCCGATGCCGAAGAAATGTGGAAGACGCGTTCCGCTCAGCTAATCGGCAATACTTATGAGGGACTCGTCGTCGCGGACGGTGTCGCGCGCTTGCAAAGCCAAGCCCCCGATGTGGATGGCGTTACTTACATTGTCGCGCCTAAGAATAGCAAGAAGAAGGCTCCCGAAGTCGGCTCTTTCGTGAAGTTGCGCATTACTGGCGTGGACGGCTTCGACTTTGAAGCCGAATGCGTCTAATGGAAGCGGCAAACGCGAGTTCCGTCCCCTATGTCAACGATGCCATCGTTGACCGTGACTTCAAGTTCTATATCTTTGATTGGGACGACAACATCCTCCATATGCCGACCACCATCCATATGGAGCGCCGCGAAGCGGACGGCTCGTGGAAGCCCGTCGAGATTTCCACTTCCACCTTCGCGCTCATCCGTTCCGACACCGCCAACTATCGTCCGCCACAAGACGGAGGCTGGGACGCGGCATTTCGCAACTTCAAAGACGAGCCCAATCACAATCATTTTATCGAGGATACAATTGCCGCGCTCGAGCGTATTGAACACGGTGAGCGTCCAGGCCCGAGTTATAACACGCTCAAGAAGACCCTGCGCGAGGGACGCATCTTCGCGATTGTCACCGCTCGTGGACACGCCCCCGAAACAATCGAGAAGGCGGTTCGCGTCTTTATTCGATACGCCCTCTCGGAAACTGAGCGGGCAGAAATGATGTCCAACCTGCGCGGCTATCGAAAGCACTTTGATAAGGTGGAGAAGTTTGGGACGGACGCCCAGGAGCTTGATTATTACCTCGGACTTTGCCGCTACGCCCCAGTCGCCAACAGCCAATTCTGCGACCGCATGGCGCACGACCCCATCTACAGCGAGAAACTCGCCGTGGCTCCCACGCGCTCCCATAACGAAATTGCCAAGGAATTCGCTATCCGTGACTTCGTGGAGCACATCTTCCACACCCTGCAACGCACCAATTGCCTGAATCGTTCCATCGCCATTGGCTTTTCGGACGATGATAAAGGCAATGTCGCGAGCGTCTCTAATTACATCAAATCTGAGCTTTCGCGGCGTTTTGTGAACTTTAAGTTCGTCGTTTACGATACTTCCGACCGCACCCTCCCAAAGGGACGCAAAGTCTGCGTGTCGAGCCAACTTAATCTCAACGGATTCTAATCGCGCGATCTGCCGCGCTACGACCCTTACTTAAGCTGGAAGTGTAATTTTAGCCGCGCGGTGGACGCAACAGCCTTGCGTCCAGATTTTGCGGGCACAAACTTCGCCGCACGCGCCGCCGCAAGTGCCGCGCCATCAAGCTCGGGATAACCACTCGAATGAACCACTTTCGCGGAAGTGACGCGTCCGTTCGCCCCAACCTCAATCTCAAGTTCCACTTCACCCTGTTCGCCACGCGCACGGGCTCCGCGCGGATAATCTGGCTTAATCGTCTTACGCGGACGCGGCGGCGCATCAATTGCCGCTTGCCTTGGCGCGGCGGGAGGGGGCGACGCGGGCTGTGGAGCCGGTGGAGGGGCTGGCGGAGGAGGTTCTTCCTTCGGTAACGCCTCCTCCTCTTTTATTGGTTCAGGCTCAGGCAAAGGCTCTTCAATAGGCTTTTCTTCCTCTTTCTTTTCCTCTATCTTCTCTTCTTTCTTCTCCTTCTTCTTCTCTGCTGGTGGCGAAGGTGGTGTTTCCACGGCGGGAGGTGCAACAGGAGCTGATTCCTGCTCTTTCTCAGCAAAAGAGAGTTCAACGGACGACAAATCGAGTTGCACGAGCTGGTCAGGGGCATCGGCTTCGTTTAGACAAAGCCCCCCAACGACCCCAAGTACCACATGGAGCGCGACGGAAACCGAAAGTGCCGC
>CAVCJC010000156.1:0-3091 GCA_963602475.1 Lachnospira hominis (ex Liu et al. 2021) | reverse complement strand
GTGGGGCGCATTCGCGCCCAATAAACGGCGGGCAAGGGACTGCCCGCCCTACCATCCGTGACAATCCGTGTAAATCCGTGGTTAAAAACCGCCCACTACCATCCGTGGCAATCCGTGGAAATCCGTGGTTAAAAACAACCGCACCACAAAACGCCATTGACGCGGCAAAGATAATGTGCTAAAATATTCTCGTGACAATGAATAAGCCACAAGAGAACCACCCGCAAGCCCCCTTCTGGGCGGACGCCTTTCACGCTTCTCGCGCGAAACTACTCGCGCTCGCCGCCAATAACTTGCAGGATATCCTCCGCGCCCGCTTCTCGCCCGAGGACATCGTCTCAGCGACATACACCGCCTGCACGACACGCGAAGACTATCTCGCCAATTACCCCGAAGTCCCACTCGAGAAGAAGTTCTGTTTCATCCTCCTACAAACAATCACGGACCTCGAGCGCAAGCACCTCAAAGCCAAGTGCCGCGATGCCTATAAGGAAGTCTCCCTCGCCGCACCGCGTCCGCAAAGCCCCACGGACGACGAGACCACCCTCTGCGCAAATACGGACTTTCTTGCCGCGCCCAATCCCTCACCTGTCTCGCAAGTAGACGCACGCGAACGCGCCCATCTCGTGACTCAAGCCCTGCATACCCTTTCCGCAAGCGACCAAGAGATTCTCACCCTGCGACACTTCAAAGGACTGCGCAACGAAGAATGTGCCGCGCAACTCGGACTCGACCCCAAGGCGACATCCATCCGCTATGTCCGCGCCCTCAAACGCCTACATAATAAACTCGTGGAACTCTCCTGCTTTCGTCCGTCCGTCCAACCCAAGGGGGCACACCATGCCGACTGAACTCTCGCCCGCCCTCGCGAGCCTCGCGGCAGAATTGGACGCTCTCGGCGCACACGCGCGGCACAATGCCGCCCTCACTCCCGAAAGTGCCGCGCCCGACTTTCAAGCGACCGACTTCCGCCTCGAAAACGAAATTGGACGCGGCGGAATGGGCGTTGTCTACAAAGCGCGGCAGATTTCACTCGACCGCCCCGTCGCCATAAAAGTGCTCGCCCCCACACTCCTAAACGACCCTGCCTTTCGGGCACGCCTCGTGCAAGAGTCCCATCTCATTGCCCAATTACATCATCCCAATATAATCGATGTCTACGCGGCAGGAACTTGCGGCACCAATTACTACTTCGCCATGGAATATGTGGAAGGCACAACCGCACGCGACTTCGTGTTCCGTGACCTCCGCGCCATTGCCACATTCGGAATCCACGTCGCCGAGGCTCTCACTTATGCACATAGTTGTGGAATCCTCCATCGCGACATTAAACCCGCGAACATCCTCCTAACGGACGGCTCCGCCCGCGTCAAAATAGGCGACTTCGGGCTCGCCTGCCTCGTCGAAAATGCTGCGGGGGTCTCGGGGACACGTCCGTATATGGCTCCCGAACTCCTGCACGGCAAAGGCGCAAGCATCCAAACGGATATCTTCGCCCTCGGGGCAACCCTACGCGAAGAAGCCACGCCCTTCCTGCAAGAAAAACCCGATAGGGACTTCCTCGCCATTCTTGCCAAAGCACAAAATCCGCAACCCAACTTGCGCTATGCAACTATGGGAGAACTCACGGACGACTTGCGCCATTGGCTCAATCACGAACCCATAACTGCCGCGCCGCCTTCGTGGACGCGCCGCCTCAAACTCTGGGGCACGCGCAATCCCGCCGCGGCACTCAGCGCGGCATTTGCCCTTCTATTAGCCCTCGGACTCTTCGCCGCGCTCACAGTGGGCTACTTGCGCACTTCTGCCGCGCTACGCCAAGTCGAACACGAAGCCGTCAATACTGCCGCCGCGCTCGTCTCAGCCCTAACCGCCACAGAAGAAGATCGCCTCGCCCCCAATAAACGCCTCGCGAAACTCCAACGCGCTTGCGAGACACTCGAAAAATTGCAATCACGCTTCCCACAAAACACGGAAATCGCGCACGCCCTCGAACGCCTCTCCCGTGCGACGGACTTCACCGCACAGAAGGAACGCGAGGGGCGTGCACGCCCAGCCCTTACTGCGCCTGACGGACCACGCGGAACCCTACGTCCGCGAAACCCGATGCCTCCGCGCGATCTTCGCCACGGAACTCCGTCCGGCAATTCGTCCGTACCGTCCGATAGCTCCCGCCCTTAATGGCGCGCTTATTGGGCATGCGACTTGTGGAGGTCCACTCCCAGCAGTTGCCCCACATATCAATCGCGCCGCACGCCGAGAGAGTACCTTTGTAAGTATCAACCGCCACGAGATGTCCGTCTTCGCCGCGCGAGTTGAAGTCCGCGTCTTTAGGCATATGCCCCGCCGCCATCTCCCATTCTTCTTCCGTCGGCAGACGATAAATCGCCCCATCGTTCGTTGTCTTGGTTAACCACGCACAATAGGCGACCGCGTCCTTATAGCTCACACCCACGACAGGCAAATTATCCTTGAGTGCCCAGTCCGGCTTGAACTTCGCATACTCGGCATTCGTGACTTCCGTATGCGCAATCTGCACCTTCTCGACACCCAAAACGCTATGCCAGCCACCCTTCGCCGAACGCGAACCCGGACGCAACCGTGCATCGCAGAACCTCCGCATGCTCTGGGCAATGCGCTGTTCGCGGTTCTTTTCCATTTCCGCGACAATCTCGCGCATTTCATCCACTTTCGATTCGTCCTTAGCCGTGCGTTTCAACTCCTCGAGTTTCGCTTTCTTGCGAGCGACAATCTTCTCATAGTTGGCACGCACCTTCTTCTCAAGTGCCGCGCGCGTTTCTTCACACGGATTCTTGCGATAGGCGGAAATAAGCGCCTTCGTCTCTTCATCGAGCTCGGGGCGCACCTTTTCCACGGTCGTCGAGTATTTATGCAGCTTCGCCCCCGCCGTTTCACGCGGACGCGTCCCACGCTCTGCCGCCCACGCGGCAGAAGTCATTCCCATAGCCACTAAGGCCACAGCACCTAATTTAAGTAGTGTATTCATCTTGAACACCTTTCTTTATGTTGTGTGACGGAAGCACCCCCGTGGCACTTCTACGCCCCCACACTCTTAAGAACGCATTCCCAC
>CAVCJC010000155.1:0-3110 GCA_963602475.1 Lachnospira hominis (ex Liu et al. 2021) | reverse complement strand
TTGGAGTCGCCATCGGTATCTGCCCGCATCTCTTCGAGGGTAGTGCCCTCTTTCAGGCGATAAGTAAGGCCTTTTTGTGTAGGAGCGGTCGTAAACGAAGGCTCAGTGGTTGAAGAAAGGTCAATCTTAGCCCCCTTCTCCACATTAAACGGTTCTTTCACATACTCTTCCTTCACCGTTGCCGCGCTCAGGTCAATTACGCCCGAAGCGTCCGTTGCGGGGATGTCGAGATAGGTCGTAATGTCATGCTCGCCCTTCACAACCTTCACTGCCGCGCCATTGGGCGTGACTTTTGCCTCGGGCGACACCTTCACCGTCACCTTCGCCGCGTCAACCCCATCTGGGATTGTCACCTTCACCTCTTTCGCGCCCTCGCTCGGCGTAATAACATATCCTTTTTCAGCATCAAGCGTCACATTCGCCTCTGTATCATTATCAACGGACGGCAAAACAGGCGTTCCTTCGCCCGTCCAAGAGACACCATCCACCCATGCACAGTCTTGGTAGCCCTCCTCCTCATAATTATCAGTCTTATACTCCCAACGTAGCGTATGGATTCCGTATGTGTTGAATGTAACGGATACCTCCTGCCACACGCTTTGCTCTCCATCAAGTCTTGCTTTTACTTCTCCGTCAGCAGAAAAGGCTATATGATCGTAGGTATATCGTCCTGCTTCATCAGGTTCACAGGAGACTTTCCACCAAAAGCTAAGCGTTCCCTTATCATAAACCGCCGCTTCCAGCCACGATGATTGATTCTTACCGATTGTGCCACTCTTCGCGACTGACGAGCCCTCTTTCGCGGAAGTGTCCGTAACGGCTTCCCACTCGGCATCGCCGGCTGTTGTGACATTCACGAGCTTAGACTCATCAAGTACGCCCGCGAGAGTCAATTCCTCGCAAGTAATGGTAGCCTCAACATATTTGCTATTCACACCATTCTTACTGGCGACTGCTACAATCTTCGCTTCACCTGTGATTTCAAAAGGATCTGTGTAAAGATATTCATCTTTCAAACGCGGCGTTACGCCATTTGTCGTATAATAAATTGCCGCGCCATCCGTTGCACACGAAATCGTCACGGTACAACTCAAAGCCGCGCAGGTTGTCCCATCGGTAGGGGTAATAACAGGAGCTTCAACGCCTTCCGAAACTTCCGCGCTATAGAAGACATTGTCGCTTGGCATCGTGAAGGAATAGGTGTTGCCTGTAGCCACCTTCAGCCTCGTATTATTTTCACGGTCGACCTTATACCAAACGACTTGCTTGTCGTCTTCAACATAGGTCGTCTTAAGCGTTACCGTTGTTTCTGGCGTATAGCGTCCGTAGCCCTCTACCGTCACAGCCCCAACCGTACGAACCGCGACTTGTGGATTAGATGTGAAGCTTATAGTAAGCTCTTCATCCGTATCCAAATAGCCCTCATTTTCGAAGTTCTTGTATGTGTCGGATGCTTTTGCCTCTTCAATAGAAGTACAATCCGCAATGCAGATGCCTTGAACTCCAATAGGGTCAACCCAGCTAGAATACTCAAGCGCTAAATCCTTCGGAAGAACCGCAATACGCACATTTTCGTCTTCATCCAACGATTCGCTCAAAATTCCCTCGCAGAAATAGGGAACTTCAACATCATATTTCCAATCATAATCACCTTCCTCGTCACTCACTTTCTCGGCCATATGAGAAATGCCCGTAGAAACAAAGAAATTGTCCTCTTTACGAATGACACATCCGTTCACAACCTCATAATAAAGGTTCTCTGGTGAGATAGAGATACATTTGATTGTTTCTGCATCTCCCTCGGCAAACGCACCACCACCAATAACCTTTGTCCCTTTGCCAATCCTTATAGTCTCGATTCTGTATGCATTACGCACTGCATATTCTGCTATTTCCTCAACGGCATCAGGAATCACAATATTCCCGATTAGGTCATTTATAAATGAATAGCCCCCAATTATTTTGATTGAGCCGTCATTAGGGATAATCGTATTTTTCGTTGCTTGTATCAAAGTTTTCGTGCGCATATCAACCAGCGAATCCCCAATAACTTGATATGGACTCTTTGTGCCGCGAACCTCTATCTCTTCAAGCTGAGTCACCCAACCTAAACCATAATCCCCTCCTCGCAGTTCCGTCAATGACTCAGGGAATGATATCTTCTTGGTTGTCTCCATGTCATCAAACACAAAGCAAGCCATTGAAGTAACTCCGTCAGGCACCGTAATTGTCTCGGGCGAACGGCAATAACCATCATCCTCAATTCCAAGACTACCTGCATAAGCAATTAGATTCGTTGAACTTGCATCTTCGCAATGCACCAACATTCGATTCTCTTCGCCTATCAAGCAATAAGTTCCCACATCATTACTTGTGCTACCATTAGAGAACTTAATGCTTTTTACATAATCGGCATTAAACACAAACCAATCCAAGGAATCGTGCTCTTTCCACTCCCAAATATGCTCAAGTGTATGCGGAAGTGTAATAGTAATTGCATTGTTCGATGAACCGACTTCCGCAAATGTATACCTATAAAACTCGGTGACAGTATCTGGTATAACAAGTTCTGTAATTTTCTCTTCGTCATCTTCATCAAAACGAAAATCAGAATCAATACACGTCACCTTTAGCCCATTAACATAATTTGGGAGCTCGACCTTGCCTGAAACATGACCTTTTATTCCCGTAAGAGCGCAAGTCCCATCACCGTTATCATAAACATTGTATGTGATAGCAAATGCCATCATAGACAGACAAACACAGACAAGAAATAAGAATAACTTCTTCATTACTACATCGCTTTTTCTCCGCGCTTCTACCTCACAGAAGACATCCCCGCTAAGGCGCAGAAAAAAGGGCGGCGTGCCTTCATAACCTGTTCTAGTAGGGGCACGACCAAGCGCCTTTGGAAAACACGGAATAGAAGACACGCCACGCGACTGAGCGCGTAACGCATCTTACATATTCGGCTTTCCATTAAGATTTGGTCGTTCTCTACTAAAGCCAAATACGCAAGAGTGCGTATGTTGTCGCGGCACCTTTTGGGACTCCGCGACTCCTTTCATCAACCGCTCCGATGAGCGCAGTCAGTAAAGGTTTTCAGGCGC
>CAVCJC010000154.1:0-3173 GCA_963602475.1 Lachnospira hominis (ex Liu et al. 2021) | reverse complement strand
CGTGAAAGGCGGCACGAGACCGCGCAGCGACGGGTCGGGCAAGCCCCCGCCCAAGTCGCCCACCTTTTGAACGGCGACCAAGGGACTGGTCGCCCTACCTCTTCTCTGTGCCTTCGTGCCTCTGTGCCTCTGTGTTAAAAACTGGTCCCCTCAGCCCCGAAGGGGCTATCTAAAACATCAAACCGCAAAAAGTATGGGCGGTACCCGCGAAGCCTTCAGCGTAGCGTTAGCGAAGCTCTTTGTTGCCCCTCGGAGTTTATAACCCCATCCACGCGGCGGGCAAGGGACTGCCCGCCCTACCAAAATCTCCCGATTCTCCCGATCTCCACGGCTAAAACAATCCGTGTCCATCCGTGTAAATCCGTGGTTAAAAACACCCACCCCAAATCCTGTTAATCCTGTCTAAACGGCGAGAAAAGAAAAGTGTCGCGACCTTGCTCACGCCAAGTCGCGACACTTTTGAGGCTTAACCACGCCCTTATCAAAGGGCGGGACGAAGAATCATGTTCTTGAAGTCCGCGTCAGAGTGGTCGCCCTGGAGGTAGATGAAGCCAGGAACGAACTCATTCGCGTCCACAGCACCACCCGTCACGCCAACGACAGGCGCATTGTCAATAATGGTCTTGCCATTAAGGACAACGGTGAGGTGACGCTTATAGAGCGTAACATTAACATGTTGCCATTCGCCAGCAGGCTTTTCTGCCGCGACTTTCGGGACGACGCGTCCGTAGTAAGCGGCCATGTTGTGTTCGTTGACGGGCTTACCATAGCTATCGACGACCTGAACCTCATAGCGTCCGCGAAGATACACGCCCGAATTGGAGTTTTTCGGCACACGCACATCATATTCGAGGTTGAAGTCATAGAAGTCCGCGCGCTTGGTACGCAGGTTCAACCCGCCGCCAGCCCAAGAGCCGTCCGCCTTGAGTCCGAGCTTGTTGGAAAGGACTCCATCCTTGAACGACCAGCCATTCTTGCCGCTCTTCTCGAGGGGTTCCCATCCGTTAAGACCGTCCTTGAGGAGGTCGATGGGCGCACCGAACTTCGCGTCCTTGGTGGAAACACCTTCCGCAATCGGCGGATTGCGCCAGCCCTTGACGGAGATTCCTGGCTTGCCGTCCTTCTCAATCGTCTTTGCGGTCAAGTCCTTGCAAGTGACCTCGCCCTCGACCTTGAAGCCCCACGGATGGTCAAAGGAGAACTTGTTTCCGTCAAACTTCACATTCGTCATCGCGACTGGCGAAGCCCAGCGCCAAAGGACGAGTGCCTGAGGCTTGCCGAGCGCATCGCGCGAAGCAATCATATGTCCCGCCTTCATCGCGTCATAGCCGAGCTCGAGTCCCCAGTTGCCGACGACGGGATCGCACTTAATGCAGCTATTGGGCGCGGCACATTTGCAGTCCGCAGTGGGCTTGGGGCAGGTGCACGCGGCAGGCTTAGCGCAAGCCGAAGCCGTCTTATCGCACGCCTTGGGCGTACAGCAGGTGCAACCCGCGAGTGCCGCGAGAGCAGGGACGATTAACTTTAGGTTCATCTTTATTTACCTCCTATGATTGGATTAGTTGTAGTTAAAAATCTTTTTCGGCGGGCAAGGGACTGCCCGCCCTACCTTTAATGGATTATTTAGCGCCATTTGTGCACCAGGTTTCGCTCTGGTAGGGCTTTGGCGGCGTGTAGCCGTGGGTGGAACCTTGCACCCAAGTAATCTTCTTGGGGCCAGGTATATTATAGAAAAGGATGGCGAGTCCGCTCGGCGGGCAGACATAGTCCCCGAGCCCCGCACGCGGAATGATGGTGGTGCAGGTCTTCGGAATCCGCCGCGCCATATTGATGGGGTCGTAGTATCCGAGCGCGGGCACCCAATGGATGTACCAATTGCCGCGATTGCGTCCGTATTCCGTGCCGCCCATATCACAGCACCAAGTAACTGTGGACTCCGCCCGCGTCACTTGCGGATCAAGTGCCGCGGCCCAGATGGTTTGCAAGCCGCCTTGGCTTGTGCCCGTAGCAATCAAGTCCTTGCCATTCCATTCGGGAAGGGACTTCAAGTACTCGAGAGCCCGCATAACCCGCAGGGCCATTCCGTTAAAGTAGGCGAGCTCGGGGTCTTTATTCTGCTCGGGGTCGAAGGCATAGCCCTTGCCATTGCTCTGGATTTCCCATCCGAGGGCGCGAATGTACGCTTCGTCCGCCCCAAAAGCGGGCAGGCGCATTCCGTGGGCATTGATATCAAAGACAATCTCATCGTCCTTCGCACTTTCGGGGGCTTTATACCACGAATGGTTGTAGCCGTAGCCCCAAAGGACGAGGCGGCACGGATACTTCTTGCCCTCCTTCGCCCCCTCTGGAATCGAAAGGTACCCCGTCACAGGGCGCACTGACGGACATGTCACCTCGACAGCATAAACCTTGCCTTTTTTGCTGCCGAGAGCCTTGCGCTGGGCTTCCATCGGCATTGCCGCGAGCCGCCGCTTCTGCCGCGCCCAGAATGCGTCAAAGTCCTTCGGCTCAGGGACTCCTTTCAGCAACTCCGGCTGCACGCCCGCGCCTCCATCAAAGAAGATTTTATTGGCATCACCCGGGTACTTCTTTGGATCTTTCCTGTAGGGCTTGCCTTCCTTATCAACGAGTTCCGCATAGATACGCACAAAGCCAGGTTCGACGAGGCTCGTCTCAATGGTAAAGGGCTTCTCATTAACGGCAGGCACTTCGCCCTTGACGCACTTGCCATCATCGCCTGTCCGTTCCCACTTAATGGTGTATTCGCCCTCAGGGAGAGCGTCCGCGCCCGTGAGTTTAAGTTCAAAAGTCATCTTCTCATTCGAGCCATAGAAGAGACGATCTTCGAGGGTGCGCCCCCGAAGAAGTGCCGCGTCCAACGGACCCGCCCACGCGGCAAAACTAGTACACGCCGCTAAAAGCGCGGCAAATGCGCGCCCCAACGCGGCACTTTCAAGCTTGCTCATACCTATGCAATTCCCTTTCAACATTGTTACTAATTAAAGAGTATACCATATCTCCCCTCCCAAATCAAGCACTTTCCGAGTACAAGGGGCTTGGGAGTGTTTATCTCACGCAGAGACCCAAAGTTCACAGAGCTGTCTTATTTTCTGCCTGGCAACATGCGGCACGGCGGGTGGCAACCGTGCTAACCCGCCCTGATGCATGGCGTC
>CAVCJC010000153.1:0-3183 GCA_963602475.1 Lachnospira hominis (ex Liu et al. 2021) | reverse complement strand
GGGCGCGAATGCGCCTCACCCTATCTTCCGTGTGCCGCGAAGCGGCTTTGAGTGTGCTGCGTGGTTAGAAACGCAACCGATTTTAGGTCGGACGCGAAGACCATCTTCATCGCCCCCTTTTATGTAAAACTGCGGAGTTGTTGCACTAAAGCCACAATCCTCTGCAAATCTTCGCTATTTATAATATCATTCAACTCGCTCTGCAAAGGTTCTTTAATTCCGATTATTGGATCTATGAAGCGAAGGTATCCGTCATCATCAATCAAAACATTGTCTCCATCTTGCCCTACATCTGTTACAAATAGATATTTATTGCCGAATCCATAATGCCCTTCTGGAACAAATCCATACATTGCAAGATCCTCTTTTATCTCTTTATCATTAGGTCGTGTATCAGAACGGACAGCCTTCTGCCGAAGGACTATTCTTGCCTCGTGAAAATCTTCACAAATCCCTAAGAATTCTAATCGACAATCGGGGAATAATATATTATGGATAATATGCTCAAATAGCACCATCTCCACAGGATGTTTCTTAAGATGTAACTTAGCAAAAGGATTCTTTATCTTATAGTAATAATGCTCTTTCTGTACAAGACGAACTTCACTCTCTCCTGTGCGAATTGTGTAGCGTGTGCCAGGAATATCCTTCGCTTCCAGCAAAAGTCCACAGGATTTCGCGGAGGAAATCAATGCGCGGCTCTCGCGGCGTATCGAATCTTCCGACACCGTCCCAATATCTCGGCTTCGTTCATTGGCGCATTCTCGCGCAAGCATTCGTACACTGCCAAAATCAGATATTGCCTTGTCTTGGATGGACGCGAGAGAATAAAGGAAGTGACTTTCTCGTTCATTCCTTCGATGTACAAGTTTGTTAGTTCTTCTGGCATTGTTACCACCTTTCAAGCAGCTAAAGAAAGTGGAAATACGCTGAAAGCACTGCTCAAGAAACCCTTGAGTGCGCACAGTGTCCACATTCTTATCTCGCTTCATCTCGCACATATTATATCATTTTTGAGACAACATAACCAACCAAAAACACACACCATCACAATCGCGACTTTTTTAACCACGGATATACACGGATTTGGTGCTAATTGATTTAGCCGTGTAGAGTTGTAGAATTGTAAAAATGGTAGGGCGGGCAGTCCCTTGCCCGCCGTTTAATGGGCGCGAATGCGCCTCACCATTGTTCGACTTCGACTCTCGACTTCGACTACCTACCAATCCGTGGTTAAAACCGCGAGGGGCGGAGTCTCCTCCGCCCCGTGCCCTTAGAACTTAAACACCACGCCAGCTGAGACGACGAGGGACGAGAAATCGACTTCTGCAATCAGCGTATCTATGGATGTATCAAAATTATCCACCCACTCATAGCCAACTTCCGCATAAATACCAATATTCTCCGTTATATACGCGGCAAGTCCGACATCCGCGCCAAACCCAAGGCGGCACGCCGTACGAGAAGTATGCTCGCCCGAGTCGGAATCAAGATCGAGCTTCGCGATATTGCAAAGTGCCGCCACGGAAGCGTAAGCATCCAGCCACGAGAGCGCATGCCACGAGAGGGTCGGACCAATCCCAATCTGGTAGAGATCTGCCCTCAAGCGTCCACGGACACCCTGCCCCGCGATGGGGGACAAATCCTGCCACTCACCATAACTTCTATTCTCGATTGTTGGACTCTCATCGATATCCCAAGTATTGTCGAGCGGCTCATCCCCAGGGATTGGTCCACTTGAGAAGTACCACCAGTCCGTAACCGTACGCTCTTGGCGCGTCGCACCACCCGCAAACCCCGAGAATTTGGAACGCAGATTCCAATATCCCGCAAAGCGAAGGTCGAGGCCGAGCGAGAAAGGACCGAAGTCAACGAGGTCATATCCAATTTGTGCCTTCAAGCCAAGGGGCGAGCGGGTGTCCGACGAATCAAGCGCCGCGACTCCGCTATTGGGTATAACTTCCGTCTCGGTATAAGTACCAGGAATCGCATAAAGCGTGTCACTGGATGTGGGCGCGCCCCAGTCGCGCTGCTCACTCGCGTCCGCAGGGTTCCAGCCATCCGTATAGGGATTATAATTGTATTCAATAGAATCATCATTCTCAGGCGTATGTGAGGGGGTGATAGTTGGGACACGCGTTGTGCCGCGTGTCTCCATCTTCACCCGCGAACGCCACGCAGGTCCCACCGAGAAGCGGAAATTTCCCGCCAAAACTGCCGCGCTCGTAAATGTTGCCGCTACCAAAAGAACTGCTTTCTTCATATTCATATCCAATTCTCCTCTCCTTCGCCTTACTTAATCACTTTCACACGGAAGAATCCCGAAGAAGCCTTCTTAGGCGGTGTCACGCTAATCGAGAGCGTGTCGCCATCATTAGACTTAACCTCTGGGACAAGTATAGTCGGAGTATCCGTCAGATTCTCGCTATATTCCACGCGGATCTTCGAGGCATCCACCGCACCCCAATTTGCCGCGCGTCCAACCGCAATTGGAAGCTCAACATTTCCTTCTGCGTCAATGCTGACACCCATTGGTGCAACGGACTCAACAATCGCGTCCGTCCGTACTGCTGCGACATTAACTTCCGCCGCAAGCGAATTCATATAGGATGCGTCGTTCGCGAGCGCAGGTGCTAGATGCATCGTCAGAGCCACCTCAGATTTCGTACGGCGGAACGGACGCTCCCCGAGCGTCGGCGAACCAAGAATCGTCACCGTTGCAAGGTTCTGACAGTTCAAGAAGGCGTAGCTCTCAATCTTGGTGACTTCCTCTGGCAAATAAAGTTCGGAGAGCGCCGCCGAAGCGAAGGCGTATTTACCGATTGTGAGACTGCCCAGCTGGGATGGATTCCGCCAGTTGCGCACGGACGGAATATTCAACATCGTGAGTGTTTTGATGTTGTAGAACGCGCGGAAGCCGATTCTCTCGAGGAACATGGGCAGTGTGACCGAGGTAATCCCCGTCTTGCTACTCTTGAACGCATTATCCGCGATCTCCGTCACATACTTGCCGTCGATCATATCTGGGATGACGAGCGACGTTCCGCTCATGGCGACCGTGCCAAGCCCCGTGATCGTCACCGTGCTGCCGTCGTCATTGACCGAGTAGGCGAGCACCCCGTCCGCCGCGTCCGGCAGGACGGCGGAATCGACCGCCCACTTCGCGTAGAGCGTGTGGTCGCC
>CAVCJC010000152.1:0-3204 GCA_963602475.1 Lachnospira hominis (ex Liu et al. 2021) | reverse complement strand
TCGCGGCAATTGGCTACTGGAGCGCCGACGGCAAGTGGGTGAGCAAAACCGCCGCGCAATTCATCGCCGACCTCAAAACCGCCTACGCCCAACGCGCCGCGCTTCGGCGTGGTAGGTGATGGGTGTTTTTAACCACGGATTTCCACGGATTTACACGGATGGTAGGGCGGGCAGTCCCTTGCCCGCCGTGAGCAAAAGTTTAACCCACCATTGTTCGACTTCGACTCTCGACTTCGACTCACCCATTGCTCTTTGACAATTGAAGAAGAACTTCAATCTTCGGCAAAAATATGGTATACTATTGGCGTGATTGATGAAAGTCTAGTTTCTGCGAATGTGTTACAGCAGAGTATAGCGGAACCAATGGGGCAAGTTGATTGCCCCACAGCGTGCGTTGCTGCAAGTACGGCTGTAACGCGGAGGCGTTTTTGCGCTAATGTTGTTGCATCCTCGCTTGTGTCAATGGCGGGATTCCCTGCATTCGCGGCTGGGCAGTCGCAGGGTAAGCCATTTGTGAAATGGGCGGGCGGCAAAAGTCAGTTAATTGCACAATTAACGGCGCTCTTCCCCTCCGATCTTGCGGACAGCGAAGCTCTCACCTATGTGGAGCCGTTTGTTGGCGGCGGAGCTATGGCGTTTTATGTCCTTTCGAAGTATAAGAACATACGGCGCGTCATAATCAATGACTTCAATTGTGAACTTATTCATGTTTATAAGGTTATTAGAGACTCGCCGCATAAATTGATAGAAACACTCGCCGAAATTCAAGCGGAGTACTGGTCGTTCGAATCAGAGGAAGTCCGAAAGCAGTATTATCTTGGAAAGAGAGAGCAGTACAATCGACGCGCTGAAGCTACCATTGAAACTGCCGCGCTATTTGTGTTTCTAAACCGCACTTGTTTTAATGGACTTTATAGGGTTAACTCAAAAGGGTTGTTTAATGTACCTTTTGGCAAAGCGGTAAAGCCGTTAATATGTGATAAAGAGACCCTATTAGTCGATAGTGAGTTGCTCCAAAGAGTTGAAATCCTGAGCGGAGACTTTGAGGGAGTCTATGACCATATTAAGGGTAGGGCGTTTGTCTATTTTGATCCGCCTTATCGTCCGTTGCCTAAGACTGCGAGCTTCACGGCTTATTCTAAGGAAGGGTTTAATGAGAACGAGCAAAGGCGTTTAGCAGCGTTCTGCCGTAAATTGGATAAAGAGGGGCATCGCTGGTTGCTCTCTAATTCAGATCCTGCCAACACAGATGCCACGGATAAGTTCTTTGATGAACTCTACGAGGGTTTCGACATACAGCGCGTCCTTGCAAGCCGTATGATTAACTCAAAGGCGGAAGGGCGCGGCAAAATCTCAGAATTGGCAATTCGAAACTATAGGACATAAATATGCGTACATTTGATTCCTGGTTGTCACAATTCCGTGATAGTATTTCGTCATACGATTATTACATTGACTTTGCTCGCGTTGTGGAGAACGCCAAGCAGTGGAAGACCGAGCTACATATGCTAAATTCGTTAATTGGCGCGGCGGATATTGAGACGGAATTCCGTGCATTGTATGAGAAGTATCCTCAGATTCTCAAGGCTATTCCTATTTTGTTAGCCAAGAGAGAGGCTGAAATTTATGCAAAGGATGAACAAGGCGGTGGTCTTTATAGGTTTGATTCGTCTACACAAACAATAGATGAATATTGTGTGTTCATGCGGAAAACGGGACTTTTTGAGCTTATTTCTAAACATCTTATCAATAATCTTTACGATTATGTTGTGGGCGTTGAAACGGGACTTAATGCGAATGCACGCAAGAATCGTGGCGGACATCAGATGGAAGATTTGGTTGAAGGATTCCTTCGCCGTGCTGGAGTCGATTGTCATAAAGAAGTTACTACGAAGGAACTCGCGACTAAGTTTGGGATTGATCTGCCAACATTAACAAATGCAGGGAAAACGATTAAGCGATTTGACTTTGTAGTGAAGACGGCAAATTGTCTTTATGCAATAGAGACTAACTTCTATGCGAGCAGCGGGTCAAAGCTTAATGAAACAGCTAGAAGCTATAAGATGTTAGCTCTAGAAGCAAAAAATGTCCCTAACTTCAAGTTTGTTTGGATTACGGATGGCTTGGGTTGGCAAAGTGCGCGGCAGAATCTGCGTGAAACATTTGATGTTCTGCCTACAATCTATAACATCAAAGAACTTGAGGACGGCATTGCTAAGACTTTGTTCGTTTGATGGGATTGATGAAACCCTATTTTGAGACGGCAGAAGGTGACTTTTGCCTATACCAAGGCGACGCACGAGCGGTTGTCAGGGAATTTGTTGACCGCTCTTTTGATATGATATTTGCCGATCCGCCGTATTTTCTGTCAAATGGAGGTTTTTCGGTTCAAGCGGGCAAGAAAGTAAGCGTTGATAAAGGAAGCTGGGATAAGTCAAAGGGGTTTAAGGCTGATGCTGAGTTCAATTATGAATGGATTAGCGTCTGCCGCCAAAAGTTGAAAGAAGATGGCACGATATGGGTATGCGGGACTTTTCACAACATCTTTTCCGTCGCAAATGCACTCTCCGAACTTGATTTCCATATTCTGAATGCCGTTACTTGGCAAAAGACGAATCCGCCACCTAATTTGAGTTGTCGTTTCTTTACACATTCAACGGAAGTCTTGATTTGGGCGCGGAAGCAGAAGAAGGTTCCGCATTATTATAATTACGATTTGATGCATAAACTTGCTGGCGACCGTCAGATGACGGATGTTTGGCGTATGCCCGCAATTGCACCGTGGGAAAAGACTTGTGGCAAGCATCCTACGCAGAAGCCTTTGGCATTAGTTGTTCGGGCTATTCTTGCTAGCACAAAAAATGAAACCAAAATATTAGACCCATTTACCGGAAGTTCAACAACAGGAATTGCGGCGAACTTAATTGATAGAAACTTCGTTGGGATAGACAATAATGAGGAGTTCCTTCAGATGTCCGTAGCGCGGCGAAAGTTGTTGCCCCAAATGAAAGCCGTATGGGGCGATAAGATTCCTGATTTGCGAATACTTACTGCCTTATGAGGATGTCCATGGGGTCAGACCCCATAGACACATGGATTGTTTTTAGCAAGGACGCGTTCCGTCGCGTCCGTTTTTTCTCACGCAGAGCCGCAGAGCTCGCAGAGAGGTTTGAGAGAGCCCCTTCGGGGCTGAGGGCGCGGCGG
>CAVCJC010000151.1:0-3246 GCA_963602475.1 Lachnospira hominis (ex Liu et al. 2021) | reverse complement strand
CCTCGATTTCCTTGTGCGAGAGTTTCGCGCCGTTCTTCGTGAAGCCGCTGAACTTGTTGAGTTCGCGCCCCGTGGCGGAAATCGCACTCGTCACATTCGCCGTGACAGTGTATTTCACACCCGAATGCCCCGTCGCCTCAATCGCGCCGCCCGTCTCTCCCCATGACTTCTCGGAATCCGCGAGGGCGACAGTTCCCCGAGCTGGGTCAACCTTCGTGACGGAAAGGTTGTAGACGCTCCGCTCTGTCAGCACCGCAAGACAAGATATTGTCGTGGCATCCGTCGATGACACGATAAACGAATGGCTCGCCGTGTATGCCCCGACTCCGTTGACGAGCCACTGCGCGAAGTTGTAGTCAAGGTTTGCCGCGCAGACGATTTGGACTTCCGTCCCCTCAATGAGGGATGTCCCACTCGCAATCTCCTCGCCACCGACAAGCATCTTAACCGTTCCGCTCCCCTCGGGCGACGAATCGGCAAAACCGACAGTCACGATGTGATATGCCGTCTCAAATTGCGCAGTGTAAGTTATGTCTGTGTTGTAAACCTGCAAATCGGCCGTAGCGGTTGTGTATGTCTTTTGTCCGCCCGAATACCACCCGATAAACCGATAGCCATCATCTGCAACTGCAACCGCTCGATATGTTGCATTAGGTTGAACATAGCCAGTGGGATTTGTTGTGACAGAACCATTTTCGCCCGCATTCACGGTCAACTTTGGCAGTTTTTCAAAATAAGCCACTATCGAAAGATTGTCAGAAAGGGAAATCGTAATCGTAGCATCAGTCGACCATGTGCTCCATCTAACAAATCTATAATTAGCATTCGGTGTGGCCTTTAGTGTTATGGAAGGAACACTACTTGTCTCATAAGAATATTCAACTGTAAAAGATTCTGTTTGTGTGGAGAGAATCGTATTTTTTTCATAAGAAACTTGTCCTCCATCCCCAGAAGTTATACTAAACTTGTAATAGGTAAACGCTTCAACTTTCTTCTCGGTCAAATTACCTGGGGACGAACCAACCCACACTGTACTTCCTTTGGTGACAATTGTAGTTGGAACATAGTATTCAGCTCTAGATGCGCTAGTATATGCAAGATTATTAACCCATACATACATATACCAGTCTTCGTATTCTTCAGAGCATGTTTTATTGTATTGTTTTGCAAATCTACCGGCCACAGTGCCCAGCACAACTGAAGTTGCATAAACTTTATCCCAACTCGCACCCGCGTACAGTCCTGTTGCCATCAGTCCACCTCGCTTTCAATGTCTCGCACGAAATAGAGCGTGTCGGTCGCATTGTCCGTGCAGAGGCAGGTCGATTCCTCGTCGTGCGTCGTCACGGCGTTCTCGCTTTCGAGAAGGTCGATGACATATCCGCACTTCGTCCCGTCCGTTTTCGTGAAGAAGCAAAACAATGCGCCGTCATACTGCGCCATCAGGCACGAAGATGGGTTCAGCGCGTTCCACTGCTCCTTCGTGAACACCTTGTCCGTGAGGTTCTGGCACACCGTCCCAGCATCCGCATCGTTGTAGACCGTGCAAATGCCGACATTTGACGCGAAAAACACCGCGTTCTTATAAAGGCAGATGCTCCGCTCGCTCACACACGCCGCGGGTCCCGCGATGTGCGTCGCCGTCATGCTTTCGGGAGAGGTCCCGCTGAAAATCCACGGATAGCCGTCCGTCAGGACAAACACGCTGTTGCTCGTCACCGCAAGCCCGACAATCCTGTCCTTGATGTCATACCGATAGGCGAGCGGCCAGTCCACCGGGATGTCAACTTCGCTGAACATCACAGTCCGCTTCTGCGACGGCGAGTAGCCGACATAGAACCCGCCGGGGACAAATGCCATACCGCGCAAATCCTTCGGTGCGTTTTCCATCTCGGTTAGGACCTCGCCCGCGTCCTCGTCCTTAACCATCACCGTGTGCAGTCCCCACGGGTCGGCGGAGAACTCCGCGATGAACTGAATACTCTCCGTCTCCGTTCCCGTCACAACCTTGTAGATTCTGCGCTTGTAGCCCGCCGTCGGTTCGGCGAGCGTCCCGCCTCCGTCGGGAACATCCTCCTCTTCGAGCGCGGAAATGATGACCGAATCGCCGTCGTTGTATTCGAGGTCGTCGTCCGAATACATCTCGACCACAACGGGCGTCGCCCCGTCGAGCGTCACCTTGCAGTGGTCAGCCTTCGCTGAATAAGTTTCGCCGTCCTTTGAACAGGTAATCGTGCCACCGTCGGCGGAAATAGTAATCGTCCATCCATACTCACCCCCACTTCCAGCGGCGGAGCGACAAGTGCGGACATATGTCTGCTCCTTCTCGGAAATCCCACTTTCATAGCCGTATTGGTCAACCCATGTCTGAAAGAAATAAGTGTAGCGCGTATTGTTCGTGTCGCTGTGTCCCCCCGAAGCAAGGCGTATGCGTGGGGCTGGCAGTGATTCCTTCACAATCTTGTGGCGGATAATCGAATTGCTTGAGTCATTGAAAAGGTAAACGCAAGGTTCGACACCGTTTGTCCCTATTCCTGTGTCGCCCGTTATAAATACACGGTCATAACCATCATCCGCGATATTCCCCTCTGCCATATAGACGCGACCGGGATAGGCGAGAAACTCTATGTCGTCGCCTCGTTTCCAGACGAAAATGCTCTTCGCGTCAGATATTCTACCAAGTCCATTTTCAAGGCGAATAAGTTTATCTCCAATATTTTTCGGCTCTCTCAGTGGCACGAGTTTGCCATTCTTCAGGCGGCAGTTGTGCGCCGTCACAGCCATGCCGTCCGCGAGAAGCGAAGGATGTGTCCGTGGCGATATGCCGTGAAACTGGTCTATCTTTATCGTTGCCATTCTTAGAGTTGCGCCTTCGTGTTGAACTTGCCTAAATAGAGGTCTGCGAGTTGCTGGTTCGTCGTGTCGGTGTCGTCCATAAGGTAGCACTTATAAACGACATAAAAGACGAGAGCCTCGGTGTAGCGGTCGTTGATTTCAATCGGCGTGTCAAGTCCCTCGGGGAGCGAAACTAGTCCCAAATACCGAAAGCCCACATACTGGGTCTCGGGGCGAATCGCGTTCAGCGCGTGAATACCCTCCTGAAGCGCGTCTTGAATTTCCGCGCTTGTCCACCGATATTCCATCTCGGTATCTTGAAGAAGTCGCCGCGCCTTCTTCTCTATCTCTCTCATCGTCATTGCGTCGCGCCTTTCCTTGGACCTTCCACAGGCTTTTCTCTACTAATAT
>CAVCJC010000150.1:0-3282 GCA_963602475.1 Lachnospira hominis (ex Liu et al. 2021) | reverse complement strand
ACCTCCGACATTCTGCTCCCAAAGCAGACGCACTACCAGGCTGTGCAACGCTCCGTTTCGGCGTTTTGGGGCCCCAAAATCATCTGGTGCTCCCAAATCGTGATATATAGTATATCATATTTTTTCTCATTTTGCTATTGATTTTTCACCCCAAAAAGTGGTATACTATTAGCTCCACGCTCACTGACGAGGTGGACACGGCAGAAACCCGTGATCGAAACTAACTAAAAAGTAATGGTTCAGAATGGCAATTCGCAAACCTACGGCTCCTTCTGAGCGCTCCACCGTGATGGCGGAGTTGCTCGCGAATGCGGGTCAGGAAACGAAGTTCAAGAACGGCGTTCTTGTTGAGGGCACCGTCACCGCCGTCCAAGATGACGACGTGTATGTTGATGTCGGCTACAAGAGTGTCGGCATAATTGATAAGTCCGAGTTCGGCGAGGATGAGGTCAAAGCGGGTGACAAGGTCACCGTGATGATCGTCCAGCTCGAGAACGACAAAACGGGCACAATAGAAGTCTCTAAGCGCCGCGCCGATGAGAAGATTCGGTGGGAGAAGATTCTCCAGCGCTATACAGAGGGGTGTGTTGTTACGGGCACAATCCGCACGGCTGTGCGCGGTGGCTTGCTCGTTCGCATTGATGATGTTGAGGCGTTCCTCCCGGGTAGCCAGGTGGATGTCTCGCCGACGAAAGATCTTGAGCCCTACATTGGGCAGACGATGGACTTCAAAGTCATCAAGATTTCGAGCGAGCGTCGCAATCTCATCATTTCGCGCCGCGAACTCATCGAGGGTGAACTCGCTGAGAAGCGTGCGGAACTTCTCGCTAACCTCAAGGAAGGCGAAGTTCGCAAGGGCCGCGTGAAGAACATCACCGACTTTGGTGCGTTCATTGATCTTGATGGTCTTGATGGCCTCCTTCATATCACGGATATGAGCTGGGGTCGCCTGAAACATCCGGCGGAAATTCTTAAGGTTGGTCAGGAACTCGATGTTATGGTTCTTGGTGTCGACCGTGACCGTGAGCGCGTGTCGCTCGGTCTCAAGCAGACACAGGAGAATCCGTGGACCTCGATTCAGGATCGCTTCCCCGTTGGCTCGCGTGTCAGCGGCAAGGTCGTCAACCTCGCGGCGTATGGCGCGTTCATTGAAATTGCGCCTGGCATTGAGGGTCTCGTTCATATTAGCGAGTTCAGCTGGACGAAGCGCGTGGCGCGTGCAAGCGACATGCTCTCGGTCGGCGACGAAGTTCAGGTGGTCGTCCTCTCGATCGATGTCGAGAATCAGAAGATTGCGCTCGGGATCCGTCAGACCCAGGAGAACCCGTGGGACACGATTCAGGAGCGTTATCCTGTCGGCTCGCGTGTTAAGGGCAAGGTTCGCAACTTCACGCAGTATGGTGCGTTCGTCGAGCTTGAAGAGGGCATTGATGGTATGATCCATGTCTCGGATATGAGCTGGACGCGCAAGATCAATCATCCGTCGGAATGCCTCCAGAAGGGGCAAGAAGTCGAAGCGGTTGTTCTCGATGTCAATGCGAAGGAGCAGCGTATTTCGCTCGGTCTCAAGCAGGCGCAGAACGATCCGTGGGACGAAATCGCGGCGAAGTATCCGACTGGCCTTGTTGTCAAGGGCAAGGTTATCAAGATCGCGTCGTTTGGCGCATTTGTCGAACTCGATGGCGGCGTGGATGGTCTCATCCATATCTCGCAGATCTCCGACAAGCATGTTGACAAGATTCGCGATGAGCTCAAGGAAGGTCAGGAAGTGGAAGCTCGCGTGTTGAAGGTTGATCGTGGTGAACGCCGCGTCAGTCTCTCGATTCGCGCGATGTCCATGACTGAGGACGAAGTGCGTGCACTTGAGGCGGCGGAATCTTCGAAGGAAGGTGACGCGCCCGCTAAGACCTCGTCGGGCGAGAACAATTTTGGCGGACTCTCCGCGGCATTTGACAACGCGTTCGCGAATGTTGAATGGCAGCCGGGTGAAGCCAAGTAAGCGACAACAAAGAAAGGATTCAGTAAAATGTCCAGAGTTTGTGCAATTTGCGGTAAAGGTCCTTCGGTCGGCAATGTGGTCGTCCGCAAGGGTTCACCGAAGTACAAAGGCGGTATCGGTCTTCACACGACCGGCATCACCAAGCGTCGCTTCCTCCCCAATCTTCAGAGCGTCCGTACGACGGACGGCAAGGGCAACACCAAGCGCATCACCGTGTGCGCGCGTTGCCTGAAGAATGGCAAGGTTGTAAAGGCTTAATTTTCACAGTAACAACAAATCAAGGAGTAAACTAAAATGGCAATTAAAGTTGGCATCAATGGTTTCGGCCGTATTGGTCGTATGGTCTTCCGTGCGGCGGTCGAGAACTTTGCGCAGGATATCGAGATCGTCGGGATTAACGATCTTCTCGATCCCGATTACCTCGCGTACATGCTGAAGTATGACTCGGTTCACGGTCGCTTCAACCACGAAATCAAGGTTGACGGCACGAACCTCGTCGTTGACGGTCACGCGATCCGCCTCACGGCTGAGAAGGATCCGACCCAGCTCAAGTGGAACGAAGTCGGCGCGGATGTCGTCGTCGAGTCCACGGGTCTCTTCCTCACGGACGAGAAGGCGCGTGCGCACATCACGGCTGGTGCTAAGAAGGTCATTATGTCGGCGCCGTCGAAGGACGACACCCCGATGTTTGTCTATGGCGTCAACCACATGACCTATAAGGGTCAGGACATCATCTCGAACGCGTCCTGCACGACGAACTGCCTCGCGCCTATCTCGAAGGTTCTCAACGACACCTTCGGCATCAAGCGCGGTCTCATGACGACGGTTCACGCGGCGACGGCGACCCAGAAGACGGTCGACGGTCCTTCGAAGAAGGATTGGCGCGGTGGTCGTGGCATCCTCGAGAACATCATTCCTTCCTCGACGGGTGCGGCGAAGGCTGTGGGCAAGGTTCTTCCTCAGCTCAACGGCAAGCTCACGGGTATCTCGATGCGCGTTCCTACGAGCGACGTCTCGATCGTCGACCTCACGGTTGAACTCGAGAAGCCGGCGGATAAGGACGCGATCAACGCGGCGATGAAGAAGGCGAGCGAGGGCGAGCTCAAGGGCATCCTCGGCTACACCGAAGACGCTGTCGTTTCGACGGACTTCCGTGGCGACTCCCACACCTCGATCTTTGACGCGGACAAGACGCTCGTTCTTGACCCGACCTTCGTCAAGGTTCTCTCGTGGTACGATAACGAATGGGGCTACTCGAACAAGGTTCTCGAGATGGCTCGCGT
>CAVCJC010000149.1:0-3282 GCA_963602475.1 Lachnospira hominis (ex Liu et al. 2021) | reverse complement strand
GGTAGATATTTTGCGGTACTACGACTGGAAAAAGACTCCGAAGAGCGAATACGACCAGTGCGAAGGACGGCTCGACTATGACTTTGAGATTACGGAGTCTGGTTGGTATGTCCTCGAACAGCAGGGGGCGCCGTGCGAATGGGGGCGAAACATCTATGTGGATGGCGTACTTGAGCTAGATAAGCTTGAGACCGAGGAAGACGACATTCTGCCTGGTGTTCCGAAGAACAAGGCTTGGCACAAGGAGGGCAACTTCTATCTGACGAAGGGACGCCACTCACTCGGTTATGAACGGACGAGCTTCCCAGGTGCATTCCCGCAGCGTTGGCGGCTTGTGCCGTCCGATGGCACGGTGCGCGGCACAGTGCGCCTTGAGTTGTCGACGGATGTCGTGCGTACGGACGATGAATTTGTGATTTCCGCTCGTCTTGGCACAAAAACGCCGATAAGTTATGAGATTGTTGCGATGGGACTGTCATTAGACGAGACAAATGTGCTAACCGTCGTAGAAATGCCAGCGAGAGGAACTCCTGAGACGCGCAAAATTAGTGTCAAGGCGCCGTCGAAGCAGGGTATTTACCGTGTTACTGTGCGTGAGAATGGGGTTGTCGGATGGAAGTCTGATGTCTCCGCAAAAGATCTCGTCGTCATCGGTCGGAAGCCAGAGGCTGTAGGTGAAACGCTGAAGAAGACGCTCGTTGTGGATATCGACTGTGTAAAGACAGCTCCGTTTGTTGAACGTGATGGCGCGACGCGCATTGTAAAGAAGCCCTATGGAACCTATCGTGAGTCGTCTGGCGCGGCACTTGTGCCTGGCTGGGGAGTGGACGGCTTCAGTTACAATTATCAAATCCCTGATACGAAGCATACCTATCTTTTGGAAGTTACCTATCCTGACGATGCATTTCGGTCCATTGGCTTTTGGTCAAATGACGCAGGTCCTATCGGTGGGAAGACCCAGCGTCAGGCTGGTCAGATTTTGACTGGCGGTGTGGAAACTGGCGGACAGTACCGTAATACGATGTCGATGCTCACGCACGAGGCGTTTTTCTATCCGACTGGTACAAACATCGTGCTCGCGATTGCCAACATGAATAGTGGCAGCCGTGCGGCCGCGAGTCGAATTCGTGTTTATCGCATAGATGGTCCATTACCCGCCGCGCCAGAAGGGACTCGACGCGGACGCCTCGCGGGCGCGTTCTTTGAGGAGAACGGTCGTTGGCGGCGTTTCTTTGGCGAGGGCAATGATGCTAATCCGCGTAAGCATCGTCTGACGGAGAACCTTCGAACGATGGAACGTTGGGGCGAGTGGAATCGCTTTGCTGGTGTCAATACGATGTCGCCAAGTGTCTGTGCCTATGCGGGCGTACACTATCCGTCGAAGGTCGTCAGTGGCTCCCATGTTTCGCCAGAGAATGAGATGCGGATGCTCGCGCTGATTGCGGAGAAATATGGCAATGTCTTCATTCCGCATGTCACATTCCACGGTGACGCGGTCTTCGATCGCCGTATGGGCATTACTGAGAATGGCAGGGAGCTTAGTTTTGCTGATCCCGATGTCATTGAGTGGTCAAAGGAAGGCAAGACGGTTATTGCCTGGCGTCAGTGGAGCTATAACTGCCTGCATCCAAAGGTGCAAGCTTATCTTCTCGCGGCGGTTGATGAAATTGTTGAGATGCTCGCCGATACGAAGAGTTTTCAGGGACTTTCTTTGCGCATTCCTCTTGGGTGGCAATTTACGGGCATTACGGGTCTGAATAACGACAATTACGGTTATGGGGACTGGACGGTTGCGGAGTTCACGAAAGATACAGGAATTGTCGTGCCTGGTAAGGCGGAAGACCCGAAGCGCTTTGGCGAGCGCCATGCGTTCTTGACCTCCCCCGAACATCGTGCTGAGTGGATTAAATGGCGCACGGGACGAATTAAGGACTATTATCGTCGCATTCGTGAGCATCTCAACGCCAAGGGCGGTAATCGCGAACTTTATTTCTCGTGGTGGAGCTCTGGTAAGGGTACGATGACGGAGGAAATGACGGAGTGCGGACTCGCTCCAGAGGCGTGGCGTGATGAGCCTGGCATCTCGTTCTTCGGTCAGCAGGTGTTTTTCGGGCGCAGGTGTTTCACGCCGCTCTGGTCTCTGATGCTTCAACACCGACTTTATGACCCTGATTACCTCGGAATGTCAGAAAGCGGTCGTCGCGCGATCGGCGTCTATTCCGACTACTATGAGCCCAACAATCATTTTGGCTGGGAGAAGTTCGGCGGGGCGGATTATACTGCATTTGATGCGCTAGAACCTGCGGGTTTTTATGAACGGCAGTCTTACGCCGTGCCACTCGCGATGATTGACGCGGGAGTCTTCTTCTCTGGCGGCAATGGCTGGATTTTTGGTACCCCCGCGAAGACACGCGGCTTTATGCGTGAATTCCTCGCCCTGCCTAGCGAGCGGTTCACTTCTGTTCCTAATGTGCCGCAAGATCCCGTCGTCGTTCGTGAACGCCTGACGAAAGAGGGACGGTTTGTTTATTTCGTTAATGGTTCGGATGTGCCTGTTGATGTCTCGTTTAACCTGAAGGGGCGTGGGAAACTCGTCGCGGCGGCGGATGGTGCGGAAGTTCCCTCTCGTTCGTTTACACTTGAGCCGTTTGGACTGCGGAGCTTCCTCGTGAAGAAGCCTTTCTTTGGTAAGCCCGCGTGTGTGAGCGCCGTCCGCGCCACACCAAAGGCTTTGCCGCCGACGGATGGACTTGTCGCCGAGCTCAAGTCGCTGTGTGCGGACGCAAAGGCCCGGAAGGTTGCCGTGGAAATGCGTAAGGATCACTTTGAGTGCGCTATGGCTGCCGCGCAAAAAGCAATCGAGGGTTGTGAGAAGGGTCGCCCTCTGCAACTTGACGGTGCCGAGACAGACCCTGCGCTCCTGCAACTCTTCACGCTCTCGGGGCGTTGGCCACAAGAGATTCTTTCCTCCGATTCGCGTATGGGAGGGTGGCCTGCGGATGCCAAGGATAAGCCGACACTGAAACCTATGCGTCGTTGGGGTGGGGACCCGATGGAAGGGCCTGGTCCGTACCGTAAGGTTTGGACGGCGACTGATGGACAGCGCACTTGGCTCTCATTTGAGACAGGGGCTCATGGACAGTTGCGAGAGTTTGACGCTGAAGGACGTTATGTGCGTAGCGGTACGCTCACCTTCTACTCGGATCGTACGTTCTGCAAGAGCGACTCGAGAGGCGCGTTTTTGCGTGACCCCGCCTATCTCTACGGTGGACCAATCGTCTA
>CAVCJC010000148.1:0-3286 GCA_963602475.1 Lachnospira hominis (ex Liu et al. 2021) | reverse complement strand
AACACCGAGAGCGTAAGAGCGAACTCTTACGACGGCGTGGAAATTGAAGCGAACGGCAAGGCGTATTTTGAGATTACACCAGAAGCCTTTGGATTTGGAGAGGGCGGCTGAAGCCGCCCGCCCCGATATTGGGGCAGGGGCTTAGTTTAAGTTGGGATAGAACGGGTTGATTCCCTCTGCCGCGAGAAGGCGGAGGATTATCCACCGAGGTTGGTTGGTAGCCCAGCCGTTGCCACAAGCACGGTAGCGCGGCGAATCGGGGCATGTGTCGGGGTTGGTCACCGTCTCAAGCCACTTACGGACGAACGCCGCCGTCTTTGGCTTGGGTGCGCTCTTGCCGTCATACGCCGCCATAATCGCGCCGAAGGTGTCGTGGATGTGGCGGAACTCATCCACCAATGAATCCGTTATGGCTTCGGGCGGCATTACTGGAATGGTCCACCATTCGGGCAGTCCCGTCAGTCTTTCGCATTCGATGGGGGTCAGGCGGCGGACGATGTAGGCGGGCAGTGCGCCGCGCCCTTGCGCTCCGAGAGATTGGAGCGTGGCGGGCTGGTGACCGAGGGCTAGGCACTCGCCTTGCTCGTGGTGGCAAGGGTTCATCTCTCCGCCTTGTGGGTTTATGCCGTAGGAGATAGTTGGGTTATTGTCGCTTGCGAGTTTATGGTTAGATGAGCCAATGGTCGGCGCGACAGTTGTTGGCTTATACCAGTGGACTTGTGGACGCTCGTAGGCGCAGACAAGGGGGTTGTTATTGGTATATGATAGGTTGTGTGACACACCCGCCGTTGGCGCGGTTTGCAATGGCCTAATACGACTATCTTGCGGGTGGTTCTCGTAGGCTACGGCCTGGGGTTGCGTGGTGTCGCAAGTGTACGCCACGCCTTCCTTCGCGCCTACTCCATTCCCTCCGTTGCCTTCGCTTCGCCCGATGATGTTGGACGCGATGGCGGTTGCGTTTTCCACCACTCCATCATATACTCTAGCCCTTGGCGCAGACGCTCGGGCAAGGGCTTCTTGCGTGTATCGGCGCGGCGGATTATCCCCGCACACGCTTGGGTGCTCAAAAAGTATTTCCGCTGCGCGCTCGAGGTCTCCTCCAGCACATCCGACAACCCACACACGCCGCCGTCTTTGCGGGATGGCACGCTCCAGCCGCACCACTCCGCCATCCGCGTGGTCAATATCCTCGCACCGCACATATTGTGCGTCAAGCGTTCGGTAGGCAATACCATACCCGCAGTCGCTAAGCGCGGTGAGAAACTTCGGGAAGTCGGGCGTTGAGAGTACGCCTGCCACATTCTCCCACAGAATATAACGGGGCTTGAGTTCGCGAACGAGGCGGACAAACTCGAAGGCGAGAGAGGAGCGCGTTCCAGACCCTTCTGCCATTCCGCGCCGCTCTCCTGCACAGGACACATCTTGGCAGTTGTGGGTGTACAATCCTTCGGCGATGTAGGTGTGGTCTCCCTCGACGGTGAGGTTATACACTCTAGAAATGTCATTTGCTGAATCATCATAACTCCTTACTATTGAAGCGTATCTGTTTTTGTGTTTGAATATTCTTGGTGCCTTGGTGCGAATCCACGACACACAGTAGCAAGTCCTTTGATTTACAATTCTTCCTTGAATCTCGCCCTTTGGTTTAGTCCTGCATTTGCATACACTAGCCGCGCCAATGAGGTCGGCTACGCCATACGCGAGTGCCTTGGACACGGTGGGGAATCTTGTGGTGTTCCCTTTTGTCGTGCCGTCAGTCGCGGCGTAGCCTTCGAGGAATAGGAATCGTTCCTTGAGCGAGTATAGCCAGTATGGGATTCGTTTGCCATAGGCGTGTTCGCCGAACTGTTCCACGAGCCAGTTGGCAAGTTTGGTATTGTAGATTGTGAGTTTGCCGTCACTGCCTTCGCAGAAGTGAACCACCGACCCGAACCGTGCCTTGAACTTCTCAATCTTCTTTGGCGAACAGAGGGCGAGGATGACCGCCTTCTTGTTCTTGCCATTGAAGCGGCGGATATATCCGTCCCCAACATACCACCCCGCGAACTCTAGCGCGTCAGCGAGGTTTAGCGGCGGCGTTGGGATGTCAGTCGGGGGCAGGTTCTCGCCGTTAGGCAACCGCCCAACATACTTACCGACTGATTCATCAGCGCGTGTCTCTTCGTAGTCTCCGTGTAGGACGCGCCGTCCGCAGTGTGAATGCGTGGATGACACGCACATAAACGGATGATTGGGGGTGCAGATGAGTGGTGCACGACCTATTACTTTTAGGCTACCCACCTTCGCCATCTTGCTACCAACCGCTGTCACCTTGCGAATCACGCCCTCGCCACTAACGACCTCGTCCCCTTGCATTATGTCCTCAATCGGCACATATCCACGCGGCGTTAGAACCATCGTCCCCGCCACGAAGCAGGGTGTTCCCCCCGCGAGGATGTCGAGTCCATTTGGGGGAGGAAGGATAGTTGTGCTACCGTTTGTGATTTGACCATTATCGAGTACCTTTATTTGAGACATATCCCCTAGGTTTGGGACGGTCGGGAAGTGAGACTTTAGGACGGCGCAGGGGAATGGCTCAATCTCCGAGAAGAAGACTGGCTCGAGAGGGAGGTCGGCAACCGCCGCGCTCATACACTCTATCCCGCTACATACTGTTGCGTAGGTCATTTTGTGGTTGCCCCCTAAATATTTAGTGTGGTGCGCCATACTATCCCGCATTGCCGCTTTATCCTTGTGGGAATACCGTTTTGCTTTAGTTCCCTTGCTACTGCCTTTGCACGAGCAAGCGTGCTACATACGCTAAATGGTATAGTGTCGTAAACAATATCCAATGCTTCATCTATTTCTCCTCTCTCTACATAATAGCGCACAGTAACTTGAACTTTTTTGCGCTCCTTGTCGAATAGTTTCATCATTCTGCACCTCCTTCCCCCGCGCGCCTGTTCCAACGGCGGCGAACCGTGCTAACGACCCTTTGGATGACAGCATAGTAATTCATTGGCAGATATTCTTCTGGAACACCAGCTCCGCATTTTTTGCAACGCGCCCACGCTTCGTATAGGGAATGCTCATAGTCTGGCCCATACATAATTTGTGCCTTCCCACCGCAGAACGGGCAGGGCTTCAAGTTTTCTTCAGTGATATTAGTGGCTGTCATTCCGCACCTCCCGCCTTCTCGAGAGCCGCTTCGGCTTTGCCGATGAGGGTGCAGATGTCCATCTCGCCAGCCTTCGCGAAGTCATCCACGAGTGCCCGCACGACTTCGTAGAGGTCGGGCGGGCACTCG
>CAVCJC010000147.1:0-3400 GCA_963602475.1 Lachnospira hominis (ex Liu et al. 2021) | reverse complement strand
GCTATGGCGATGTCTTAGGCTTCACGCGCGGCAGTTTCCTTGTTTGCGATTATGGCTATGAACCCTTGGAGGCCCGTTTTGCACAAGCGTTCCGTGCTTTGCCGCCCGAAAAGATGAAAGACCATCCGTGTAAGACTTCTGCACCTGAGTTTGTTAAGGTTCGTACGCTTGAGAAGGCGGGGCAACATTGGTTTTGCGCCGTGAATACCGAGTCAGAGCAGGCGCAGGTTTCGTTCCAGTCGCCTGTCGCTCTGCGTGACACGGTGAGCGGCAAGAAATATAAGGCTGGTACCATCTCGCTGAAACTTGCGCCCTATGAATTGAGGAGTTTTGTTTCTCCGAAACCTTTAGACACTCAAGAAAAGCGGTGAAGAGGTTGCAGACAATGAAAAGTGCAAGGGCTATTATCGCAATAGCCCTTGTATGTGCAGGTAACTCTATTAGAGCGGATGTATCGCAGTTCGTAGACCCATTTATCGGGACAGGAGGCACGGGACATTGCAATCCTGGCGCGGCGCGGCCGTTCTCATTTGTTAAGCCAGGCCCTGACACCGGCAATGGTTCGTGGGCTTATTGTGGCGGGTATCGCTACGAGGATAATATGCTGGATGGCTTTAGCCAGACGCATCTTTCGGGAGTCGGGCGTGCCGAAATGGGGGATGTCTTACTCTTGCCATTTACGGGGGAGGAAGTCCGCCGCCGCGTTTCCTTTACGCACGAAGGGGAAATTGCTAAGCCTGGTTATTATGCTGTGACACTTGATGAGGGGAAGGTTCGTGCGGAATTGACAGCGACGCGAGTAGTCGCCTTCCATCGCTATACATTTAAAGCCGCGCCTGCGCGGCTCATTGTGGACTTTCAGCATGGACTAACAAGTGTCAAAGACCTTGTGGCGACTCATGTGCTGACAAATGTCTGCCAGTTTGGCGAAGACGGGCGCTCCATTCAAGGGCGGACGCGCGTACGAAAGAATTGGCCTGAACATAGTTATTATTATTCGCTCATTTTTGATCGTCCCATTTGTGGAAAGACCCTGTTGTCTCCTTTGCCTGGCGAGAAGGGGGCGCGCTATGTATTGGATTTTGACTTGAAAGAAGGGGAGACATTACAAGTCAAAGTTGCGTTTTCTATGAATAGTGTGGAAAACGCCGTAGCGAATGGAAAAGCAGAACTTCCCGATTGGGATTTTGAGCGGGTGCGTTCTCAGGCTGCGGCAGAGTGGGAAGAACTCCTTAGCCGCGTAGAACTTGAAACGCCCAATCAGCAGCTTTTACGGAACTTTTATACGGCTCTCTATCACGCCTTTTTGCATCCTGATAATGTCGCGGATGTGGGCGAAGCGCCGCGTTATTCGACTTTCTCTCTGTGGGATACATTCCGCGCGGCACATCCTTTGTATACCTTGCTTGTGCCTGAGCGCGTAGAAGGGTTTGTAGCATCTATTCTCGATTTTCAAAAGTCTTATGGTTATTTGCCTATTTGGATGATGTGGGGGCGTGAAGGTTATTGTATGATTGGTAATCACGCAGTTCCCGTGTTGTTGGATGCTTGGAAGAAAGGCTTTAATTTTGACCGAGCAGCGGCCTACGAGGCGGTACGAACCTCACTTTTAACGAGCCATCCCGCTGATGCTAAGGCGAACTGGACGATTTATGATGAATACGGATATTATCCGTATGACCTCGTGCCGTTTGAAGGTGTTTCGCGGGTTATGGAATGCGCTTTCGATGATTGGTGCGCGGCAGAAATGGCACAGATGTTGGGATATGACGCGGATGTGCGTCGTTTTGAGAAGCGCGCTAATTATTGGCGTAATGTCTTTGATTCCCAAATTGGATTCGTTCGCGGCAAAGATTCACATGGGGTCTGGCGTGCGCCTTATGACCCAGAATGGTATGAGATACCTGGAAAACAACAGGAGCGCGATTTTACGGAAGGCAATGGCTGGCAGTATACATTCCATGTGCTCCACGATGTCCCTTGTCTTGTCGCGGCATTTGGCGGCAAAGAACGCCTTCTCACGAGGCTTGATGAGCTCTTTACAACGCAATCTCGAGGCGAAATACTTTGCCAAGACGCGACAGGCAACATTGGGCAGTATGCTCACGGCAATGAACCCTGCCATCATGTTGCGTGGCTTTATGCGCTTTTGGGAGAGAGAAGAAAGACAGTGGAGAGAGTCGAGCAAATTTGTCGTGAGTTCTACAAAGATACGCCTGAGGGACTTTGCGGGAATGATGATTGTGGACAAATGAGTGCTTGGTATGTCTTTGCAACGCTCGGATTTTATCCGTATAATCCCGCTTCAGCCGAGTATGTGTGGGGAGCACCGCGTGCTCCGAAGGCAGTTGTCCGCTTAGGGAACGGTAAGAAACTGAATATCGCCAAAGAGGAACACCCTGCGGCAACAGAAATAAATGTCTCACTGAATGGAGTATCAAAATCAATCCCTGTAATTTCTCATCAGGAACTCATAGAAGGCGGAACCCTCTTATTTAAGACAACTGAAAACTCAACGAAGAACGAAAGGAATCGAGAATGAACTGTAGGCAACTCTTTTGTACTCTCGGTGTCGCTTTGGCGGCATCCGTGTCGGCGAGCGCGGCGACGCTCTATCGGACGACGGTGGATGCGCCATTCCGAGTGCGGGACTGTCCTTTCCCGTCGAAACTGACGGGCGAAGGCGCAAACCTGATAGACCTCGATGCCGCCACGCCGCGCCATGAGTTCCTCGGTTTGGGTGTCTCGTTTGCCGAGGCTTCCGCTTACTTGCTCGCGAACCAAACGGAGGCGAAACGACGGGAGATTATGGAACTTCTCTGGACGGATCGCGGCGCTGGGCTCTCGATTGGACGCATTCACATCGGGTCGAGCGACTACTCGATGCACTTTTACTCCTACGATGATGTTCCAGACGATGAAGCTCTTGCGCACTTTTCGATTGACGAAGATCGCCGTTATGTTCTACCAGCCATATGTGCCGCGCAAGCCGTCAACCCCGACATCACCTTCTTTGCCTCACCATGGAGTCCGCCTGGCTGGATGAAGACAAGCGGCTCACTTTGTGGCGGACAGGTCAAACCCTCCGCCTACCCAGTACTCGCGAACTACTTTGTGCGCTTTATTCAGGACTATGCAAAGGAGGGAATAGATGTCGCCGCCGTCACAATCCAGAACGAGCCAGAAACCGAGCAGGACTTTAATAGCCCCACCTGCCGTTGGACAATTGAAGGGACTCAGGAATTCATTGGCGACCATCTTGCGCCCGCTCTCGCAGCGAACGGTATAAAGACGAAGATTTGGGCGTACGACCATAACTTCAACGAGAAGGGCATTAGCCAGGTAATGAAGTTGCTCGCCGATACGCGCGTCCGCTCAGCCGTTTCCGCGATTGCTTGGC
>CAVCJC010000146.1:0-3446 GCA_963602475.1 Lachnospira hominis (ex Liu et al. 2021) | reverse complement strand
TGCTAACCCGCCCTGATGCGGGCGTCTTGCGCGTCCAGCGCCTTTTGTGTACGGGGTTATAAACTCCGAGGGGCAACAAAAAGCTTCGCTAACGCTACGCTTAAAGGCTTCGCGACAACTCGCCCATACTTTTCGAAATTCAGAGTTTAGATAGCCCCTTCAGGGCTGAGTGGTAGGGAGCGCAGTCCCTTGCCCCCCATTTCTCTGTGTCTTCGTTCCTCTGTGTTAAAAATACGGACGCGAAGGAGCGTGTCTTAGTCAAACTACAATCTTGTTAATCCTGTCTAAACCCAGCCGAAACTGGCTTTGTTAACTATGCAATTTTTACTTAGTAAGTAAAGATTGCATAGACAACTCGCCCTCAGATTTAGTATAATATACACATAGTTCTGAAAGTTAGAAGGAGAAATTAGATGAAGAAGGTTGTGGTTTCTATGGCGGTTGCGGCACTTTCTTGCGTGGCGGGGGCTACGGAGGGTGTTGTCGCGACTCATGCGGCAAATGGGGTCTTTTCGCCTGATGTCAGCGAATGGATTTCCGTTAAGGATGCGCCTGTTTTTACTGGCGATGAGTGGAAGGAGATCCGCGCGGCAGATGGGACGAGTTGGTTTCATCGCGCCGTTACCAATGCCGAAAAGCTCGTTTCCGCCAAATGGTCCGTCTCGGGGCTTGGTGTCTTTGATGTCTTTGTGAATGGCCAGCGGGTGGGGACGGACTTCCTGAAGCCTGGCTTTACGCACGGCAAGAAGACGAAATATGCTTTCACCTATGATGTGACGAACCTTATGAAGTCCGAGAAGGGTGGCGTAAATGACTTCGCGGCAGAAGTTTCGGCGGGCTGGTGGCGCGACAAAATCGTCAACTTTGTGGGCAAAAAGAGTGCGTTTCGCGGCGAATTGGTTTTGGAATATGCCAATGGGACGCGCCAAGTGCTCGGCACACGCGCGGCAGATTGGGCGAGTGGCATTGCGGGGGCGGTGATGCACGCGGCAATTTTTGATGGCGAAGAATATGACGCGCGGCAGATTAATCCGACGGCAGGGCAGGGGCTTACGCTGGCTCAAACCGAGGTTAACCGCGAGTTCGCGGGCGAGGTTTTGCCGAGTCCAGGCGCGGAAGTCGTCCTTCGCGAAGATTTGGCGATGAAGCCCATTGAGGCGTATACTTGGAAGGGCGTTACGAACGCGACCTCGAATGAATATGGACGCGTCGTCCGTACCCACACCTTTATGTCAGGCGAGGTGCTTTCCGTTCGTGCGGGCGAGACACTTGTCGCGGACTTTGGGCAGAACTGTGCGGGCGTGCCGCGCTTCCGTTTTCGTGCGGAAGAAGGGACGATTCTCTCGGCGCTCCCCGCTGAAATGCTGAATGACTATAATGGGTCGATGAGCCGCGGCAATGACGGGCCCGAGGGTTCCGTCTACCGCATCAATTTGCGCTCACCCAATGAGGGCATGCGGATTGTTTACATCTTTGGCAAGGGCGACGAGCCGGCCACTTATCTGCCGCGCTTTACCTTCTTTGGTTATCGCTATATCTCAATTACCGCGACGCGGAATGTGGTCATTGAGTCGCTCGAAAGCGTGCCTGTGAGTTCCGTTACCAAAGAGATGGAATCGGGCAAGATTGAGGTGGGCGACCCTGACCTTAATCGCTTCCTCAAGAATGTGTATTGGGGGCAACTTTCCAACTACCTTTCTGTGCCGACGGACTGCCCCCAGCGTAATGAGCGCCTCGGTTGGAGTGCGGATACACAGGTCTTTTGTGAGGCGGGGTCGTTCAATGCGGATACGCGGCGTTTCTTTGCGAAGTTCACGCGCGACCTAAGGGATAACCGCTGTAAGGACGGCGGGTTCTCGTCCGTCGCCCCCCTCGCACAGTACGGCAACGAGACCTTTTCTTTTGGCTGGGCGGATGTTGGCGTGATAGTTCCGTGGACGATTTGGAAACATTATGGCGACACCCAAATCGTGAAGACGAATTGGGACGCGATGGTCAAGTTCGTCAAGAAGCTCGACGAAACCAAGTACAACTTTGAAGGGAAAAATGGCTATATTTACGCGGATTGGCTCTCATTTGAGACATTTGAGACCTTCGGCAACCGCTTCGGGAGCTGGAAGAAGTGGAAGGACGATCCCGATGCACGCAATTACCGCCTCTTCCTCGCCGCGTGCTACTGGCTCTACGATGCACAATTGATGTCCGAAATGGGCGCGGCAATTGGCAAGACCGAGGATGTCGCCTTCTTTAAGAAAAGCGCGGCACGGGCGCGGGAATATATCCGTCGCAACTTCGTGGAGGCGGACGGACTCCTCCTCAAGCCGATGCGCGGACTCCAAACGGCGTGCGCTTTCGCGCTTAAGTTTGGCATTGTGGAAGGCGCGGCAAAAGCGGAGACAAAGAAGATTTTGCTCGATTCTATTGCCGCGCATGACGGATGCCTCCAAACGGGCTTTCTGGGGACGAGTTTCTTAATGGAAGTTCTTGCCCAAGAGAAAGAGTGGGACGCGGCATACGGGCTACTTCTGCAGCACAATAATCCGAGTTGGCTGTATTCCGTCGACCAAGGTGCGACCACGGTTTGGGAGCGTTGGGATAGTTACACGAAAAAGAACGGCTTTGGTGCGGCGTGCATGAATAGCTTCAACCACTATGCTTACGGAGCTGTCGCCGCGTGGGTTTATCGCAATGTGGCGGGTATCGCGTCCGATCCCGCCGCGCCCGGCTTCAAGCGGCTGATTCTCGCTCCGAAACCCGACCGCCGACTTGGCTATGTGACCGCGAGCTATCGTTCGGTGTCTGGTGAGATTAAGAGCGCGTGGCGGTATGAGGGCGATAAGTGGCTTTGGGACTTTACTATTCCTGAGGGCGTGACTGCCGAGGTGCAGCTTCCGAATGGGGGCGACCCCGAGACATTGTCCGCCGGCACCTACCATCGCGAACTCCCTGCCCAGCGGTAGGGGTCGCACGCGGCGGGCTGGAGGGGGTAGAGCTTTTAGACAGGATTAGGAAGAGGGGCTACCGCGCCTACCTTCTCAAGGTGTAGGGCCTTAGGAGCGTGAGTAAATATGACCGCAGTGGTTTTATAAAAGGACCGCAGTCATTTGTACAAACCACCGCAGTCCTTTTAGTAAACCACTGCGGTCATTTTTTGCCGCCTTGCTTGAGCGCGGCAGTTTGGATATAATAGAGGCAGTTTATTGCAAAGAAAGGTAGGTTTATAGAATGAGAAGTGAGTTTAGATAGCCCCTTCGGGGCTGAGGGTGTTTGTTTTAACACAGAGTCACAGAGTCACAGAGGCACAGAGATGTGGTGGGCGGCAAGGCGTCATAATCTTCTTTCGCGGGGCGGAAGGGACTCCGCCCCCTACCAGCTGCCCGCCCACCATTTCTTTGTGTTTCTTATTGCATATGCGGGGCGGATTTAGTATAATCTTCAATACAGAA
>CAVCJC010000145.1:2817-3475 GCA_963602475.1 Lachnospira hominis (ex Liu et al. 2021) | reverse complement strand
TTTTATGCATGCGAGGCGGTCTCTGCGATGTTGGTGCGCAAGGAGAGTTTGACAAGGAGTGCGGTCAGAGATGAAAGCTGATAGTGTTGCCGTTCTTTGTCCGTCTGTTGGGTCGGTGAAACGCAATCCTTTCTAAAAAAGGGATAGAAATGGATGGTCTATGAACGAGGCTTGTTTGTCTTTGAAAAGAAAAAGGGCGGAGGATAAATCCCTGCATGATGGCGCACTTGACTGGCTAGCGAATGCAACTGGATCGAATGTCGCCTATCGCGGAGGCGTGCCCGTTGCCGTTGAAAATGCAGATGCTTCCGATTCCGTTCCAAAAGTTCTCTCGTATGCCAATGGCTACGCGGAGACGAATCCGGATGTGCGGAATAATTATGTGGATCTGAAACCCGCGTCGGGCGACGAATCTCCTTTTGCCTATTTTATGGATGGTTCGCGTCAGGCATGGAAAGTCGCCGAGTTTGGACATAGCGGGAAAATTTGGCCAATTGTTATCGGGCAGATAGGTGTTGCGCTGTGCTACCGCGAGAATCGTCGTATGAAGACGGATGGTTCTAGTTCGCGAATCTACAAGACAATCCTCTCCGTTCCACAAAAGATTTGTGGAACGGGCGTGAACGAAGTGGAGAACAAGCGGCATCGCGAAAGAATC
>CAVCJC010000145.1:1982-2708 GCA_963602475.1 Lachnospira hominis (ex Liu et al. 2021) | reverse complement strand
CCTTCAATATGTCGTTGGCGTGTCGAAGTCGTTCAATGCCGACCTTTTCGAGGTAAAGGTGAAGACGCAGCGGCAGTCGGCAGCATCCTTCATTTCTCGTCTGAAGGTCAACCAACGCACGCAGGCGTTCCTCTACGAGCCGCACGGCAAGGGCTCCCACGAACCGAAGTTTGCCGTCTGGTATCTGCGGATTCGCGATCAACGACTTGGGCAGAGTGCGTTCGACGGTGTATTGAAGGTCGAGATGCAGCTGTGTGGTCGGGAACGCGAATGCGGCAAGGAGTCATTGGAGATTAGCCGCCTGAGCGAGGCGTTGCTACGCGAGCGCAATCCAGTCTGTTTCGGTGCGGATGCGCGCTGGGCAAATCACATCTATCCAGTCTATGTGACAGAGCAGTTTTTGAAGAGTGGATTTCTGCCTGGTCATGTGTTTCGTTCACTGGCAGTTTAAAGGAGATCGAAAAATATGGAATCAACAAAGACGGTAACCAAGCCAATTGGGAAGGTCGCGGCACTCGAGAGTTGCCCGACAACGCTGACATCATTTACATTTTGGACGAATGCGGACTTGAAGCTGAGCCCGTTCGACATTATCAAGGTCGCGCATGTCGATGCGAGTTTCACGTTTGGGCAGGTCGAGGAGATTAACCACATCACTGACGCGGCGAGCTTTATGGCGACATTTATCTCCAACGACTTCGGCGACACCGCAATTGAGGCCCCGAC
>CAVCJC010000145.1:0-1972 GCA_963602475.1 Lachnospira hominis (ex Liu et al. 2021) | reverse complement strand
GGCCCCGACATTGCGCGTGGGGCTGAACTATGTCAAGGCGCGTGTTCTCGGAAACGACAAGGGAATCTACATCCCCGTGCACAATGACGCGCAGGTCTACTTTGCCACGCGTGAGGAGGTCGAATGGGCATTGGGCTTCAATGGTGTCCAAAACAAGGTGATTTGTGGAACGACATGCATGTATGCGAGTATCGACGGTCAGCGATTGGAGATCCCCGTGCCATTGAACCGCGACTTCTTGATTGGTCCAGAGGGTGCACACTTGAACATTTCTGGTATTTCGGGTCTCGCATCGAAAACATCGTACGCGATGTTTCTCGTGAAGTCGCTGACGGAGGCTCTTGCGTCAGCCAACAAGGACGAGGACGCGGGCAACGCCGCGTTCGTCGTCTTGAATGTAAAAGGCAAAGATCTACTTGCCTTAGACGAGCCGACGGTGGACAGCGCTGCGGAGACGACAAAGCGGAAATATGTGGCATTAGGATTGTCACCTAAGCCGCTTGCAAATGTACATTACTTCTATCCGTTCGGTGGCGGCGGAATCGGTGATGGCGCGAAGGCCTCAACCTTCCTCCCGCAAGCAAAGGTAAAGGAACAACTGGAGAGGGGCGTAGCGAAGGTCTTCAAGTTCGAGGCCTCGGAAGATGTCGAGAACATCGACCTCCTTTTTTCAAACGTCGACGACCCGCAGCAGACGATGGCATCGATCATCGACGCAATCCTGATTGCGAAGGAGACGGGAAGCGGAGACCTTGCAACGGATTCGTGGAAGGCACTTTTGGAGAGCGTCAAAAGTCATACGAACAAGGAATCGCGGTCGGGTGACAATGGGATTGTTGTTCAAAGTTGGCGCAAATTCTACCGTTTCTTAAATCTACAGCTCAATTCCAGCAAAGCGTTTGCGGACGGTTTGAACATGGCGAATCACGAATGCCGACTTGCGGACGAGATTCTTGAGATTGCGCCGAACGATGTCTTTGTCGTGGATGTCGCGCACGAATCTGAGCCGATGCAGGCGTTCGTTTTCGGACACATCATGCGCGAGGTGATGCGACTGCGGAATGGTGAATACGAAGGGCTACGCGAGAACACGCGTCCGATACCCGATCGTATCATTATCGTTGTCGACGAGATGAATAAGTATTGCTCAAAGGATTGCCCGAAAGACTCGCCAATATTGCGGCAAATTCTCGACATCACCGAACGCGGGCGTTCGTTGGGTGTCGTGTTGTTTGGTGCCGAGCAGTTCCGCAGCGCAATTCATGAGCGCGTGACTGGAAATTGCGCGACTAAAGCGTATGGACGTACGAACTCCGTTGAAGTCGGCAAGAAGGATTACGGCTCGCTTAATGCTGTCCAGAAGGACATCCTGATGCGTCTCACGCAGGGCGAATACATTATTGAAAATCCAGTCTTGCGTGCGCCAATTCGTATTACATTTCCGAAACCAATTTACAAGCAATATAAATGAGGGCATCTATGGTAGAAGAAGAAATTAAGATGCCGCGTGTTGGCAAGCACATTCTGTCGACGCTGACATGCGGTATGTATCAAGACCCGCGTATGATTTTCCGCGAATATATCCAAAACTCGGCGGATCAAATTGACACACTTTCAGAGGATGAACGTGGCGATAGTCAGCGCAAGACAATCAATATTGAGATTGACCCAGTTGGGCGACGCGTCGTAATCAAGGATCAGGCGACAGGTATTCCGAAGGTCGAGTTTTTGGAGAGGTTGTTGAATGTCGCGGACTCGCATAAAGACCCGTCTATGAACAAGGGCTTTCGTGGCATCGGTCGTCTTGCGGGCTTGAGTTATTGTGAGAAACTGATCTTTGAGTCGTCGGCAATTGGAGAAACTTGTGTGTCTCGTCTAGAAATGGATGGATTCAAGCTATCTCGGATCTTGCATGATGCCACCGATCATTCGCTTGCGAGCGAAGTTATGCGTACGATTTCCAAGCCTGAGT
>CAVCJC010000144.1:0-3523 GCA_963602475.1 Lachnospira hominis (ex Liu et al. 2021) | reverse complement strand
GTGCGACTTTCAGACCCAATCTATTGCACAGGAAGCGATACAATTCCCCAGTTGTCCGCCGTAGTAAATTACATTGCCCGTGCTGATGATGAGACTTTCCTCATTGAGGGCTTTGGTGAATATTTGCGCATTGCGGAAGGTACGCCCCGACTCGAGCAGTGGGTCAAGAGCCTTTTGGGGATTCAATCGGTTTCAAATAAACGCGTGTGGATTCCCATATTCTGTGCAAAGGATTCATTTTTTAAGGCGGTTGGTCAACTTGGCCCGCGCTATGATAATGCGTTTTATGAGATTGATCCGCCCGCTGGAGATATTATGCCGTTCAAGGTTTCGGTTTATTCAATGGAACTGAATCTCGGCAAGCGGCCAGAAGCCTGGATTGGTTTGCGCGCATGGTTTAAGGGTTGGGAAGATCTTTCGGTTTCTTCGGGTGATATTCTGTATACCCAGAAGGCCGCGCTTTTTACGGCGACGGAGGGTGACTATGTGCTTCGTATCATTTCTGACTCATTCGCATATATTCAGGAGAGAATCACAGATGCGGGTTCGTTGAACAGCGCTATGGGCACAAAAGAACAGTGGGGATGGTTTGCGAGTGAAATTACCAATGTAACTACGACTGTTGAGCAACTAATGAAAAAGGTGTTAAATGTCCTTCAGTTTCGCCCCGAGGACATTCTTGCCCGCTGGGATGATTTTGATGATAATAACAAAAACCATCGCTGGCTTTTTTGGTTGTGGTATCACAAAAGTACAAGGGTAGGTGGTGATTATCTCGCTTATGCGATTTCTAAAGCGAAGACCCCCGATGCTATTCCCGTCTCAATCGAAACATCGATTCTTGATGAGGCATTTAAAAGCAATATTGACACCGCACAAGTTCAGCGAAGAGCCGTTCTGCCTAATTTTAAACAGCAGAAGCGTAGCAAGGTGTTCTGGGAGAAATTTGACTGCGTATCTGATAATTACCTCAAACTAAAACTCTTGACGGACCAGACAAAAGAAGAACGCGTTTGTGCCATCAAGCTCGTTGGCGATATGTTGCTTAATGGCGAGCGAATTGCCGATATTCTCTTTGTTCTCGACAAGACTTTCCCCGCATTGGCTTATTATCTTTCTAGTTCAAAGGCTATTGTTGAGAGTGGTTTTAGTGCCTATTTCGAGGAATACAAGAGACAGAAAGTCGAAAATCTCTTTGATTCTCGTATCGACAGGGGCATCCGCAAGTCGGAGCTTCTTGCCGTAACATCGCGCAACGAAGTGTTGAAGAGCGTGATGCACCCGAATGATTTTACATTATGGGTTGATGGCATGGGACTTGAATGGGTCGATTTACTCTTGAATTATGTAAAACAAAAGAATCCGAGAATTCAGATAACATTCAAAACGGCGGCCGCAAAATTACCAACGATTACATCAGCCAATAAGGTTTGGGATTCTTGGCCTGACGGATCTTATCGCAAAGATGACCGCCTTGATGCTAAAAGTCATATAAAAGACAAAAGTGAAGGGGTTGACCCGGCAGCATTGATTGATCTTCAGTTTCAGATTATAGAAAGTCTCGCCAATGACATTGTCGAATTAGTTGCCGAAAAAGGGCGCGTCATTGTGACGGCGGACCACGGCATGAGTCGCCTTGCCGCGATTCATTTTCATAAGTGCAATTCAACTTCTATTCCTCCAGAAGGTTCGTCGTGTCAGTCGTGTCGTTTCTGTTATGTCCCTGCTGGATACACTTATTATGCTACAGAGAAGTTTTATAAATTTGATAAGACGCTCATTATGGTGACTCACGATCACTTCAGCGTTTCGGGTTATATCCCAGGTGAAACACACGGCGGTATGACACCAGAAGAGTATCTTGTTCCAGTACTAACATTTTCGCGGGACGGACTTGTCGAAGAAAAGGCTAGCCAGTCCAAATTGGTGGAGTATAAGTTGCTGAATTATGCTGCGAAGCAGAACGACGCAAAAGAAGTTGTCTACAATGTGGTAGGGAAAGACCTGCGTACGCTTAAAGGAAGGGCAAATAACGAAATGGCTATGGGAGTTAAAATTGACGACCAGACATGGACGCTTACATTTAAATCGCTTCGTTCTGGAATGAACTACGATTTAGAGATTTATCCAAACAACATTGCCGACGGGAAGAAGTATCGCATCAGCGTGACAAGACGGGGTCTGATAATTGAGGATGATTTCTAATGGTCAAGAAGAAACAAATATGCATCGATTGCAAGAAAGCCCTAACAAGAGACGAGGTTGCTCTTTGTAGGAAGTTGATAGGCGAAAATACAGAAGACCTTATGTGTCTTGATTGCTTCGCTGTTTTTATGGGCTGTTCGGTAGATGATCTTAAGACAAAAATTTCCGAGTTTAAGGAACAGGGCTGTACCTTGTTCATGTAACGAAAGGATGATTTTATGACATACGAAGACAAACTAAGAACTTACTTCCCTGATTCTATTGTCCTAAAGGATCCCGACCGCTCTAACTTTTTTGCAAGTATGAGCTATCCGTCATATATGCGTGACTGGCTTGTGATGAAGTTTGCCGATGAAACGGGAGCCGTGGATTATTCCACCATAGAGGCCTTCATCAAGAAAAACATACCGACGCGTGATGATTTCCCACTACTTCAGTTTCGCTTGACGCAGGGCGAAACCATCAAGATGCTGGCGCGTATTCGACTGACGGTTAACGTTCGTCGGCAAATTGTTGAGTTCGTGTTGCCAGATTTCGGAGGCAAAGGTGTTGTCGCAGACTGCGTTTTGGAGAAATGGGCGGACCAACTTCTTAAGGAAAGTGAGAATTGGGGCATATTCGAGTTAAAGCTGGCTGAAGCGGAAGATGCGGAGCTGTTTTTGCCCGAGGAGGAGACACCACAGGAAGAGGGTTCGTTCTTCAAAAAGTTTTTCAAAAACGCGGGGAAAGAGGATGCCGAAACTTCTGTCGGTAAAAAAGAGAAGCCTAAGAAGCCGAAGATTCATGAGGGCGAAGTAGTTCTTATAAGTTACAAGCCGTTTTGTCCATATAAAGTTGATCTCGATGAGTATCGGGCGGCTCGGGCAAACTTTACGATAGAAGAATGGTTGGATGTTCTTATTTCAGCGGTAGACTACAATCCGCATGGTTATACGGATGACATAGGGTTAGAGTCTGAGCAGCAAAAGCTTTTCTTTCTGCGGCGCTTGCTCCCATTTGTGGAGAAGCGTGTAAATATAATAGAACTTGCACCGAAAGGTACAGGGAAAAGCTATGTTTACGAGAAAATAAGCAAGCGAGGATGGTTGGTGTCTAGTGGGTCAATCTCTCGTGCCAGTTTGTTCTATGACAATGCCAAACATACGGGAGGATTAATCACTCGCTTTGATTATGTAGGCTTTGATGAAACACAATCAATAGAATTTACTCCTCAGGGGGAAATTCAAACGGGACTCAAAACCTATATGGAATTTGGTGAAGTTAAAGGTTTTGATGCGCAAGTGCCAGCGGATGCAGGTATTGTGGTTCTTGGTAATGT
>CAVCJC010000143.1:0-3669 GCA_963602475.1 Lachnospira hominis (ex Liu et al. 2021) | reverse complement strand
CACGGGAGGTCTCCTCTCAGGGTGCTCCATCTTCGGCTCTGGCGTCGGCGCAACTATCGGGTGACGCATTTTTTATCCACGGATTTTCACGGATGGTAAACTTGTTTTTCAGACAGGATTAACAGGATTTACAAGATTATAGTTTGGCAGGGACGCGTTCCATCGCGTCCGTATTTATCTCACGCAGAGACGCAGAGTTGAAGAGAGAATGTTATGAAGCAAGCGTATTTGATTCTGCCGAAACGGCGCTCTCTTCCTCTCTGCGCCTCTGCGTGATATAAAACGGGCGTAAAGCCTTTGCGTCTCTTTGCGTCAAAGCCTTTGCGGACTTTGCGTTAAATAGGCGCAGCGGAAAAGAAACTTCTCTGGTATCAGGGTCATAGTGTTAGCCTTTTATGGAAGTCTATTGTTTTAGCCTCACACGTGGGTCAAATACTGTTCAAGATAGGAGCCTATATCAAGTGCGCACATACCATCCGCCTGTCTTCTTAGATCCACGATATTCTATCTTGTTCGCAGCAACCAATCTCTTAAGCGAACGATTCACGGTTCTTAGAGATGCATTCGTTGCTAAGACAATCTCTTTAGCCTTTACATTGGGTCGTTCACAAACAATCTTAAATATCACCTTATCTTGACTCTCTGTTCCGTTTACATCGCTACCATTTATATGACCATTTATCGTGCCACTTTGGGGTTTTATCGTGCCACTATTGGCTTTTATCTGACCATTTATCGTGCCACTTTGCTCATTTATCGTGCCACTTTTAGCTTTTATCTGGCCATTTATCGTGCCACCCTCGGGTTTTATCGTGCCACTCTCGCATTTTATCTGGCCACTTTTGACCTTTATCTGGTCATTTATCGTGCCACTCTCGGGTTTTATCTGACCACATAGGCCATTTATCTGGCCATTTTCGGATTTTATCGTGCCACTTTGGCTCGCAACAACCGTCACACGGAACTCAGTCAGCTTATTTACATCAAACTGTGCGTGGGGATTTCCGTTGCTCTCAAGTTCCTTATTTACCTTAGAGATACCCCTATTATACTTGTTCACGAAGCCCAGAACCTTCATTGCTTCAGCCAATAACGGATTCCGATAATCATTGGCAAACGGGAAGTTTTTGGGATTGACGCGGCCAAAGAGTCCGCCTGGGTTCGAGATCTCGATGCGTGAGTTCGCATATTCGTAAAACTTAATGGGCGCATTGCCAAAGAAATAGTCGCGATGAATGATTGCATTCAGAACCAATTCGCGAAGTGCCCAAGACGGATATTGCGCTACCATTTCTTCACGTAGCGCCGTCACAAGGACTGGACGCGATGCGGCAGGCCCCGTCTTTACAAACACATCTAAATCTTGCACGACCTTCACTAAAGGACCGCGAAAGACACTCTCTTGCAGTATATCGCTAGCATTATCATCTCCAGCGAACTTCACATATTGGATATAGGCGGAGGGGATAAAGCGTTCAGGGTGCTTAGCGAAAAGCAGAGCGCCCAAGTTCGTAGGACAATTCTTCTCCTGATTAAAGAATCGAAGGGAAGTCATTTGTTCCAAGATGGGTCTATCATCTGCCTCGATAACTTGGGCATCTATGGCGCGCGGCAAATAAAAGTTCTTAAACAAGTCTATTTCAAGCTCATCAAACTTAGCACGGTCACACGGCAGTTCTTCATCTCTTATTCCATAACGGCTCCGCCGCTCGACCAAAAGATGAATATCCTCTTCGTTTGCCAACGCTTTGCGCGCACCTAAACGAATCCAAACTTGTCCATTGTATTTAATGGGCGGATATCTCGAAGGAAACACTGTTACGGCTACAACATCACCCTCAGGAAGGGTTAATTTCTCCACGGACATTGAGGGCGGCGGAAAGAGATTGCCGTCCGATTTTAATCCGCCCAAGGAAGCCAGTTGCTTATCTTCTATTCGACGACCTGAGATTTCACCATTATTTTCTACCCCCAGCAACAGAATCCCAGCCTCGCCACTATCCGCGAAGTCATTAGCAAAGGCGCAAATTGCCTGACCAATCTTATCAGCCTTATCAAAGGCCCGCGTCATTTCCACGCGTTCCGTTTCGCCTTTAGCAATTAGTTCATATAGTTCCGCAACTGTCATACCACATATTATACCATATTTTGCCGCCAAGTGGTAGGGTCACACGTCACACGCGGCTGTTTAAAACCGCGTCAAATATAGGGGGTGGTGTAAATCCGTGGTTAAAAACAACCTTGCGGATGTTGCGTTAAATAGACTTGGGCGGGGCGTTTCCGCCCCGCCTAACCCTTAAATCTGATAGGCGACGAAGGGTTCGGTTGATTCTTCGACGCAGGGTTTCACGCCCTTCACATCCTTGAACTCGGCACCTTTAACATTGCCGTAATCGCGGACGCACGGACCTTCCACACCCTCAATCGTCACATTCTCAAGGTTAATTGCCTTAACATTGCACGCACGAATGAATTCCGTCGGCTTCTGAACGGGCGGGAGGTGTCCCGCGTGAGCACTGACTTCTTTGCGCATCCGCTCAAGTTCCGCCTGAGAAACAGGCTTAAACGCAATGTGGCTATTCTTAAAGGTCAGCGTCGCGGGATCATCCTTGTCCCCATAGAAGCAAAGGCTCTTACCAATGTGTGTCGCCTCAAGATTCTCGAAAGTGAGAGATTCCAGCGGACGATTCAATTGCCAGAAGTCATTACCCGAGTAGTTGTAATGGACGAGGCGGTCAACATCATGGACGCGGCAATCACGGAAGGTGATTTCGCCCGCCGGTTGACGAACATCGAGCGTATAGTCACAGTAATAGGTGAAAAGCGAGAGCGGATTCCGCCGCGCCATACCATAGCTACTCGCACCCGCCGCACGCTGCTCGGGCGTGAGGGCACTCCGCCACGCGTAGCTACCAGGCCCCGAACAATCGCAACGCTCAATGAGCAGACGGCGTCCGCCAAGACGGAAGAGGTTACTCGAGGTGCGCAAATGGCAGTCCGACACATACAAATCCTCAATATCAAAGCCCGCAATGCAATCGTCGCCCGTATCAATCTTGCAACGCTGAATGCGGATGTTGTTGGAGCTATCCATATGGATTCCGTCATGTCCCGCCGCGACGGTGACATCTTGGATATCCACATTCTTGCTAAACTTGATGTAATGCGCGAAGTCGCCCGCATTGACAATCGTATAGCCACGAAGGACAAGATTTGTCACATACTGCGCCATAACCATATGCGGACCACGGAAGTATTCGAGTCCCTTCGGATTATAGCTATTGCAACCGTCAATCACCGAGCCGATTTCGCCAATAATCGCAACATCCGTCGCACCATAGATACGAATCGCACCATCATGCCAGGAACTGCAGCTCTTACGAAAATATTCATTGAACTTGCGGTCCTTCGGATTATTGACGCTTGGCGGAATCCAAATAGCGTCCGTAAACTCTTCAGCCGGAACGGGCTCGAGCTTGTCGTTCCTCAGAATATCATAATCACGCCAATCGCGACTCGCCTTCAACATCGCCCCTGCACGCAAATGAAGCGTCGTGTGACTACGCAGGCGAAGTCCCTTCACATTATAAGTACCCGCCTCAAGGACGACCGTCGCGCCGCCGCGCTTCCACGCGTCGTCAAACGCACCTTGCACAAGTGCCGTCGCGT
>CAVCJC010000142.1:0-3685 GCA_963602475.1 Lachnospira hominis (ex Liu et al. 2021) | reverse complement strand
CCCCAATGGCGATCCATTGAATGGGAATCGTCCGCGGCAGACATATGACGGCTACGGTGAGATTTCCGATGTCTGCCTGAAACGGAAGATTCGGAATCGCCTTCAGGATATTGGAGAAGCCATCTTTGTGCAATCAGATGACCGTTCTTCGGATGGTTGTCGGTCGCTAAAAGATCGTTATGACAATGCGGCGAAATCAAAAGGAAAGGAATGGAACCCTCGTGTGGATTCTTCCGCGATTTGGTTTGATGTCCGTGCATTTGGTCAGGTCTTTGCTTTTGGCGGGGATAATGCCGTATCTATTGGCATCCGTGGTCCTGTTACAATCCAGAGTGCATACAGTCTGGATCGTGTAACGGTTGATAGTTTACAGATTACCAAGAGCGTAAATCTTGAAACGGACAAGAAAAATCCCGATAAGCGCGGCGCAGACACGATGGGTATGAAACACCGTATTGGCAAGGGTGTTTATGTGGCATATGGTTCTATTAGTCCGCAACTTGCATCGCAGACGGGTTTCTCTGAAGAGGATGCCAGAAAATTAAAAAATGCGCTGTGTTCTTTGTTTGAAAATGATATGTCTTCGGCGCGTCCAGAAGGGAGCATGCGTGTCATGAAGGTTGTTTGGTGGGAACATAATCTTCCTAGTGGACAATATTCATCCGCAAAGGTTCATCATGCGTTAAAGAATGCGCTTGCTATTGATGGAACCTTTGATGAGAAGGTTGTCCTAGAAGCAACGCCTAATCTTAAGACAGAGTTTTTGGATCAGTTGGAAGGCGAACAACTTGCTGAGATAATATCAAAGTAAATAGCGCCGTGTACTATAAAGATGAAGAGTTATTGCCAATCTCATCATTGATGCATTATCGCTTTTGTTCGCGGCGTTGTGCGTTGATTCATCTTGATGGTATTTGGACGGAAAACCGCCTAACGGCGGAAGGGCGGGCGTTGCACGAACGCGCGGATTCGAGTATGCATGAATCGCGTGGTGATATCTGTGTGGCGGCAACGCTTCGCCTTGTCTCTCATAAACTTGGCGTGGCAGGAATTGCGGATATGGTGGAATTTCATCGTACAAGCGATGAAGACCCTAACGGAGCGAAATTGGCGGGTAAAAGGGGAAGATGGATTCCGTTTCCTGTTGAATATAAGCATGGAAAACCCAACGGAAGACAAGCCGACGAAGTTCAACTCTGTGCACAGGCGATGTGTCTAGAGGAGATGCTTGGGGTGACGGTTCCGAGTGGCGCACTTTTCTATGGCAAAACGCGGCATCGGTTAGATGTGGACTTTGATGCGACATTGCGAACATTAACGGAGGATGCCGCGCGAGGTGTCCATGAGTTGTTTTTAATAGGGCAAGTGCCGTGCGCGGAATATGGCAAGTGGTGTGAAGCTTGTTCGCTTTTAGATGACTGCCATCCTCAGAAACAGGGATTGTCTGTTGAGAAGTGGCTTGCGCGGCAAATAGAGGAGGTTAATGTATGAAGAAACTCCTCAATACACTTTATGTTTCTACACAGGGCATTTATCTACATCGAGATGGCGAGACGGTAGTTGCTGAGCGTGAGCAAAAGCCCGTTATGCGCTTGCCTATTCACACTTTGCAAGGGCTTGTTTGTTTCGGAAATGTCTTGGCGAGTCCGTTCTTGTTGGGACTTTGTGCTGAGCGCGGCGTTAATGTAAGCTTTCTTACAGAGCAGGGACGACCGCTTGCGCGAGTAGAGGGTGAAAAGAGCGGAAATGTCCTTTTGCGTGTTGCACAAATGGACGCGATGCGCGAGAGTGAGAAATGCGCGGCAATTGCACGCAATATGGTTATAGGCAAGGTGTTAAATTCACGAACCGTTCTCCAGCGTCGACTCCGCGACCATGGCAATGACGAACTGTGCGCGTCGACTGTGTCGCGGTTGGCAAATGTCGTTCAAAGGTTGAGGGGTGCGGACAAAGTTGACGCAATTCGTGGGCTAGAAGGGGAGGCGGCTTCTTATTATTTTGCAGCATTTAATTCGCTTCTTGTCTCGCAGCAAGAAGATTTTCGAATTGAGGACCGCAATCGTCGCCCGCCGCGTGACCCAATGAACGCCCTGCTTTCGTTCCTTTATGTTCTGCTGGCACACGATTGTGTGGGTGCTGTAAAAAGTGTGGGACTCGATGCGCAAGTTGGTTTTCTCCACGCGTTGCGTCCAGGTCGTGCAAGTTTAGCATTGGATCTAATGGAAGAGTTCCGCGCGTTTTTCGCGGACCGTGTTGCACTATCCCTTGTTAATCGCGGACAAATCAGGAAGAAAGATTTCCGTTTTACGGAATCAGGAGCGGTTGAGATGTCCGATACCGCCCGCAAGACGGTACTTGTAGAGTGGCAGAATCGAAAGAAGGATGAACTGGTGCATCCTTTTCTCGGAGAGCGTGTTGCAGTGGGTCTCTTCCCTTTTATACAAGCGCAATTATTGGCGCGGCATTTGCGCGGTGACCTTGATGCCTATCCTTCATTTATTGTTAAGTAGGAGATGCGATATGATGGTGTTAGTTAGTTATGATGTCTCCACAATGAATGCAACTGGACAACGCCGACTGCGGCGCATCGCAAAGAAGTGTCAGGATTACGGGATTCGCGTTCAGAACTCTGTTTTTGAATGCAATGTGGACTTTGCACAATGGGCAAAGCTTAAGGCAGAATTAGAATGCATATGTGACAAAGAGGTGGATAGCTTGCGCTATTACTACCTTGGCCGCGATTACCAACGACGGATAGAGCACTATGGCGCAAAGCCATCCATAGATGTGGAGTCACCTTTGGTCTTGTAGAAAGGCTTCCGCGAACCCTAAGCTCACAGACTATCCTAGTGGGGTTCGCGGAAAGCATAATATGTAATAGAAACATATTAATAATGGATCTTTGGCAATTGAATTAGAACATTAAAGGGTTAATAAAAGGAGGTTCGCGGAAAATTCCTCTAGCATTACCACCCCGAAATATGATAAAATATATGGTGTCGCGCCCCCCGTGGGCGCGTGAATTGAAACGTCCGCCGTTAGCGGCGTGGCGGGCGCGTGCGTGGGTCGCGCCCCCCGTGGGCGCGTGAATTGAAACGATTTGCTCCAGGCTGGTCTTAACCCCGTTCTGTCGCGCCCCCCGTGGGCGCGTGAATTGAAACGCGTTAAGGCGGTTACGGATGGTCCCGACTTCTGTCGCGCCCCCCGTGGGCGCGTGAATTGAAACGGAAGTCGGTGCAGTCCCCACAACCCGCAAAGTAGTCGCGCCCCCCGTGGGCGCGTGAATTGAAACTCGCAATTTGACTCCGCGAGACCCATTCCCGCTTGTCGCGCCCCCCGTGGGCGCGTGAATTGAAACGACCACTGCATATTGTGGGTCGGACCAGCGGATGTCGCGCCCCCCGTGGGCGCGTGAATTGAAACGGTAGAGACCGCCCAACACCCCCAAAATCACCCCGTCGCGCCCCCCGTGGGCGCGTGAATTGAAACGATTCCCTACGAAGAAGCCCTCAAGAAGGCGCAAGGTCGCGCCCCCCGTGGGCGCGTGAATTGAAACGAGACCCCCTTTAATCGTCAGTACGACCGCCGCGTCGCGCCCCCCGTGGGCGCGTGAATTGAAACATCGCGCCCGCTATGGATCTCGCCGCGTTTAACGTCGCGCCCCCCGTGGGCGCGTGAATTGAAA
>CAVCJC010000141.1:2565-3873 GCA_963602475.1 Lachnospira hominis (ex Liu et al. 2021) | reverse complement strand
GATATATTCCGTATACAAACTCGGCAACGGTTGCTATTGCGAAGCGTGAAGTGACGCTCGTTTCAGGGAGTGCGAGTAAGAAATATGATGGTACCGCGCTAACAAAGGAATCATTCAGTATTACAGGCGATGGCTTTGTGGGTGATGAAGGGGTGAGTTGTACTTATACTGGAACACAAAAGGTTGTTGGCTCATCAAAGAATACTTTCGATTATGCGCTTAACGAAGGCACAAGTGCTGATAATTATGTGATTACAAAAGAAGAAGGGACGCTGACAGTTGCAGAAACAGCAATTATAAATCCGTTTGATTCGGAGAACCCAACGAACCCGATTACGGATGAGATACTAGCAAAGCCTAATTGTGAGGTCAAATATGATGGAGAAGGGCATTCTATTGAGGTTGCGACTTTGCTGAGTTCGTTAATCGCGGCAAATAATCCGATTATAACATATTCACTTGAGCGTGATGGAGATTATAAACTAGAGAACCCTGTTTTTACGAATGTCGTCTCAACGAGTGTTTGGTATCGTATCGCGGCGGATAACTTCGCGCCTTTTACAACGAATGCGTTAGTGACGATCTCGCCGCGTGCTGTGACGCTGACATCGGATACGAAGAGTTGGGTTTATGATGGTGCAGTACATTGTGCGAATAGTGTTGCGGTTTCAGGTGATGGATTTGTAGAAGGAGAGGGTGTAGAGTGCGGGGACTATCCTGTTTTGACACATGTGGGCGAAGCTTCTAATGTCTTTGCCTATGAATGGACGGAAGGTACGAAGTCCGAGAATTATGTAATCTCGCCTGTTTATGGTGCGATTAAGGTGACAAAGCGTCCTATTACATTGACGGGTCCCACTATCACACATGAATATGATGGGAGGGCGCATACTTACGCTGCTTCAGATATTGTTGTAAGTGAGGGAAGTTATGTGGGCGAAGAACAGTTTACCTTAGGCGACTTTGTTTCACAAACAGATGTCGGTTCTGTTGTAACAACCTTCTCTGTAGCGAACGGTACGGCACTTCTTTCGGATTATGAGATAACGACCAAAACGGGAAGTTTGAAAGTAACACCTGCGGACATTTCGGGTGGTGATGAAAGCAATTGGGAGGTTGTTCTTGGTTCTGGTCTAATCTATAATGGTGCGGCACAAGAGCAAACGGTTGATTCCGTTACTTACAAGGGACTAGAAGTTGATTATACCTTAACTGACAATCAGCAAACTAACGCGGATACCTATAATCTTAAGATTACAGGCAAGGGCAACTTCACGGGCGAGAAGGTTGTTCCGTGGACACTTTCGC
>CAVCJC010000141.1:0-2068 GCA_963602475.1 Lachnospira hominis (ex Liu et al. 2021) | reverse complement strand
TCTGGCGAACTTTCCGTGACTAAGCGTCCTGTTACTGTGAGTATTGTCGGCAAGTTAGATGTCGTAATCTATGACGGCGAAGAGCATTCTGTCTCTGGCTATAATATCTCAACCGAAGACGAGGTTTACGACCTCACAGGCACGACCTTTAGTGGTACGGACGAAGTAAAAGGAACGGATGCCGATACTTATACTATGGGCCTTAAGAAAGAAGACTTCGCGAATAACAACGACTGCTTTGAGGTAACTTATGAAGTTAAAGACGGTAAATTGACAATCTCGCCCGCCGATATTGCGTCCAACGAAGGCGCGGATTGCGAGATTGTTTTAGGAGAGAATCCGACTTATAATGGAACCGAGCAGACGATATCCGTTGAGCGTGTCACTTATAAGGGCTTGGCTGTGACCTATGATTTGAATGGTGAAACAGCCGTAAATGCGTCCGATAATATTACTTTGACGGTGAAGGGCACTGGGAACTTCACAGGTGAAAAGACTTCCGCTTGGAAGATGTTGAAGCGTGAGGTCAAGTTGACCTCTAAGAGTGCAACGAAGGTCTATGATGGGAGTCCGTTGACAGAATCCGAAGTGGTTGTATCCGGGGAAGGTTTTGTGGTAGGCGAGGGCTTCTCGGCAATATGTTTGGGTACACTTACGGAAGTCGGTGAGGTTGAGAATCGCTTTGAGTATACCTTGACAGGCGGCGCATTGGCAGATAACTATGCGATTACAACGGAGTATGGTTGGTTGCGTATTACACCTGCCACGCTTGACACAGATACCGTGTTTAGTGGTGATGAGATAGATGGCGACGGACGAATCGTTTGTGAGCGCGTCTATAATGGCGCGGCACAATCGTTCTCGCTCGAACTTGACTTTGATGAGTCCTATAATCTTTCTTATGCGCTTAGCCCTGACGATGAAAGCGCCTATTCTGAAGTGCCGCCTACGCGAACCAATGTTGCGGAAGGTGTTCTCGTTGTCTACTTTAAGTTTACAGCGTCAAATTACACGCCGTATTATGGCAAGGGGGTTCTGCGTATTACCCCGAAGTCGCTAACGGAAGATATGGTAGGACTTGATTCGTCTAGCGATATTCATTATGATGGAACTCCTAAATGTCCTGCGCCGTGTGTGAACGACCCCGAAGCGCGGATAACCGATGCTGATTATGAAGTTGATTATAAGGATAACATTAACCCAGGCACTGCCCGAGCAATATTCACAGGCAAGAACAATTATAAGGGCGAAGTCGTTGTTGAATTCCAGATTCTCAGCGCGGGGACGACAAAGGTTGTTTTTGACGCGTTGAGTGGGCGCATAGGTTCTGTAACCACCCTCACGCAGGAAGTGAGTTATGCTTATGGTGCGCTACCCGTGCCAAGCCGTACGAATTATAAGTGCGCGGGCTGGTATCTTGGTGTGACGAATGGTTCGCCGAAAGCAGAGACGAACGCTGAATTGTTAGTGAACGGCGACCACACGCTTTTTGCCCGCTGGGAGGTTGATTCCACCGAAGTTGGGGATGTGGAAGATATCCTCAAGTTTGAAGTGACAGGACCACAAACGGTGAAACTCATTGGATTCACCAATGCAGATACTGAGCTTGAGAACTTGGTTATCCCAGATCAGACAGCGAACGGCTATTTTGTGACAGAGATTGATAAGGGAGCTTTTGCGAACGCGGCGAATGGCATTAAGTCCGTCACGCTCCCCGCATTCTTGGAGAAGATAGAAAAGCGCGCTTTTTCGGGAATTAAGACGCTTGAGAGTGTCACATTCTCGCCCGTTCGTAATTGGCAGAATCCGTCTGAACCAGGAACACTTGAGATTGGTGCTTATGTCTTCGCTTCGACGGGACTTGTGAATGTGCGCTTGCCCAGCGAGGTCGTGTATGTTGGCGATTACGCCTTTATGGATTGCCGTAAACTTGAGGAAATAACAATCCTTGGCAAGCCTACTGTTGGGATGCGTCCCTTCCGCCGTGCGGGCATTGACAACTTGAAGGGTCCCACTGTGCGGCTTTCGCCTGACCTTGCGGACGACGCGGACTATCTCGCTTCCATTA
>CAVCJC010000140.1:0-3914 GCA_963602475.1 Lachnospira hominis (ex Liu et al. 2021) | reverse complement strand
AACGGCCACCGCGTCACCGAAACCCGCTGCGGCAAGTAGATTATAAACTCCGAGGCTCTTTGTTGCTCATCGGAGTTTATAATTTACTCTCTTTAAAGCTATTCGCCCTCTCTTGCCGCGCATTCTCTTCCTCTCCGCGCCTCTGCGTGGTAAAATAATCCCCCCGCGATCCCCGCCGATTTGGTATAATATTAGCGTATGAGCGAATGGGCGAGAGGATTTGGCGAATATGTCGTTCTGATTGCGGGCGTGGTGGGTGTGGCACTAATTGCCGCGCTCATCGTCCTCGCGCTCTCTCGCGTCACTTTCCCTACGCTCCGCCTCCTCTGGCGCCGCGCCTCTCCCCTCGGACGCTTCTTCGGCGCACTTCTTTTCCTTATTTGCTCCATCAACGCAACAACCAAAGCCCCCATCCGTAGCACCCCCAAGCGCGTCGCCGTATCTGCTGCGACAACCGCATCAGAATCTCAGCCCACGCGAATAGAGAAGTGGTTTCGGCGCGGTGCATGGAGGGATGACCACTATTTGAAGTTTGATACGGACTGGGTATTTCCGCACGGAACCAACCACTATTTAGGCATTTGGATTTACTCCTGGGGCAAACTCGCCGCGCCACGCACGCGTCAATCTTTTGCCGCGCTCGGGACGGAACTTGCGCTCTTCCCTGAGGAATCAGAAGTCACTTGGGAGCGAACTTCTTCCAATTCGTATCGCATCGCGTGGCAGAACGGATTCCCCGACCGCCACAGCCGCGAAAATGCGATATCCGCGTCATTTGAGCTGTTCCGTAATGGTGACATTGCGATTACCACAAATAATGTGACGCGGTATATAGAACGCGAGCTACCATTCGATTGTGCAGGGCGCGGACAAGACACGGCTTGGGTCGCGGCAAATTATCCGAATGACACAGAATCCATCGCCGAGGCGGGCGGCTATGCCGCGTGGGTGGATGAGAAGGTGGGCGTGGAGCTAGAGAACGGACTCTACCGTTTCACGGCGACATTCCCAACAACCCCGCTCGAGGCCATCGAGCTCTTCGTCGGCCCTTATACCGTCGCCGTAACGAATGCGGGCGACTATGTCTTCTTGTTAGAGAAGGGACGCGATTACAGCTTCGGGACGCGTCCGTTTGTCGCCGATGTCACCTATGCGGCAGTAGACGACTTTGGTACGGCGAATAATATGCTACGAAGCACGTCGGGGTGGAGGGGTGATACATGGAGTATGGCAGGCGGCGGACTTGAGTGGACGCTCCCGACAGAAGCAACATTTGGTAAATGCTGTTGGCTTCCGTACTTTCAGGGTGCGCCTGACCTCCCGTATTTGTCGACTAGCGCGTTCCCGTCCGTATTTGAGGGCGTGTTAAGCGACGCGGCTGAGGGGTTGGGGGCTTCTTATGAATGGCAAGCCGATTATGATAACTTAGAGATTAAGTCGCCGAATGAACGCGAAACGGAAGTCGCCTATAAGGAGGGTGCGGATAGCAAAAGTTATGCTTTATCTGTAACTGCAACGCTTGGTGAACATAAACTAACTTCGATGATTAACGGACACTACTGGACAAATTCGGTAGTAGAAGAAACTTCGCTCACAGTCTCCGCGCCTAAAGTTTTGGTGTTGCCGTCAAACGCGGTCAAAGAAGGGCAAAACAGTGGCGTTATAACAATTGACCTAAAACTCCCCGAAGGCGAAAGCGGCACATTAAGCCTTGAATGTGTAAGTGGTGCAGATAAGGTGCAGTTGAGCGGTGCAACTAGTTGGCAGGTTGAAGGATCCACGACAAAGGAAGTTGAAATAGTTGCGAAGAGACATAGTAGCTATGAAAATGAGATAAAGATAGTCGCCAAATATACATCTGTTAATGGAAATGTTGAAGTGCAGGAGAAATCACTTTTGGTTATTGAGATTCGTCGTCTTGCATATCTCGCATGTCCTCAGGATGAAACGAGGAGCCGTTTCGCTATTAGAGAAGTTGTGAATTATTTGTGGTCGCCTGGAGGTATTGAAATGAATATAACATGCAATAATGGTGCAGAGATGTTAAATGACAGCGGATATCGACGCATTTCATTGCCTCCAAGGGCTTCTTTTGTGACTGTAACAATGGAGATTGAAGGCACGATTGTACATGACGTTTTAGAAGTCGTCGAACCACAAAAGATAGGAGTTGTAGAATATAAGGATGAATATACAAGCTTTTTAGGGGTTGCTGGTGGAATTAGAGTCTATTTTATTATAGAGATTCAGCCCACGGATGTTCCATTTTTCCATTTAGATTTTATGGAAGTCCCGCAAATTGCTACAGATGCGACAGGGTATTTTGCACAGCCGCAGTATGCTGATTATCTTGATCATGGCAAGCATGGTGCAGGAGAATGGAACGCTCCTAATGATTATAATCAACTCAAAGATACAGTGTCCACAGTCCTATATGAACAGCCTTGGCTTGGCGGAGGCTCGTTTACATGGCCGATTCCTTATGTTTGGCGTTTGCAAGATGAAGAAGACAGTGGCGAAGTTATCTTTGCAAATTACACACAGCGATTTGAGCTGGATGCAAATGGCACAGCTCGGATAAAGAAGTTTGGATATTGTGCTGAACGCACGACTAATAATGTTACGCGTGTAACAGGAGGTTCTCAATGAAGTTAGTAATAATGTTATTGTTGGCTATAAGTGGAGCAATTGCATATACAGACGAAGTGCCACTTGAATTGAAAAACTCGCTCTATGCCTTAACAAATTGTTGGGGGCAGTCACGCGGTGTACGGAAATATTGGTCAGCTCGAAAAGAAATTGAATCAAGTTTAAAGAAGTATGAAGATGGAACAGCAATTTATAATGAATGGTATTTATTCTTTATTAATTATATAAGTCAAGTCCCTTCGTTATCTCCAGAATGGTTAAGGGAAGGTAATGGCGAGATAATGATGGCATCATATTCTCCTATGACAAGAACATCAACGAATTGTTGGTTGAATGCAGCAGATTGTCTACACAGAATCATACAAGAGCGTGATGAAGCCTATGAGAAGTGGCAAGCGATTGACAAGAAATCAATTAATGAGTTTAGTTTTGGCGGCAATACAAAAGAATGGTATGCTGCACGCAATAAATATGTAAACATAGATAATTCAATAGGCACATTGGAGAGAACTGTGACCAATAGTTTCCCCTCTGCTATTTTACCAACTCTTTCCCCTGAAGAAGGTGCCGCGCTCTATACAAATGTCCTCCGCCGCGCAGGTCTCGTTCAATAAACAAAGCGGCCCGTCTTACTAATAATGCCTCAATGTCGCATCACTCTTTGTTAAAAGTGGCGAAGTTGTTCTAATTTAGTTGTCAAAGATCAATGAGTGAGTCAAGATTGCGGATGGTAGGGCGGGCAGTCCCTTGCCCGCCGTCAATTAAAAAGATTATGGCGGCTTGCCGCCCACAACTTCTCTGAGCCTCTGTGACTCTGTGCCTCTGTGTTAAAAACTGCCGCGCTCTCACGCCTCAAGCCCACATGCGCTCGTTTTCGGCGAGGAGACGTGCACGCAACGCGGCGAGGTCTTCCGTCGGCTTCACGCCTTGGGTGATTTCGCGGCGAATCGCCTCGCGTTCGTCCTCGCGGCAATTGCGCCACCAAGTCTTCATCAGCGGACGCCAATTCTTGCGGTCGACGCGCTCGCCGCGATTGGTGGACCATCCGACGCTGACCATGTAGCGGTGCCACCACCTCGCGTACCAGGTCGGAACCCCCATCACATTCTTGGCGAAGGCGACGACCTCGGCTTCCGTCGGCTCGAGATTCCCCGACTTAGCCTGCGCGGCATCCTTCGCCGACTGAATCAAAACCTCATCCTCAACAGGGGCGATTGATTGATCCCGCCGTGAGGCGGAAGGGTCGGCGGAATCTATCAAGTTTT
>CAVCJC010000139.1:0-3924 GCA_963602475.1 Lachnospira hominis (ex Liu et al. 2021) | reverse complement strand
GCTTCTGCAAGTAATAAAGGGAATAACCTCGCAGACTTCCAACTGGAATGGCGCGTTGATCTATCATATAGCGGTATATTGAATAGAGTGCTTGTAGCTTTCCATTGGGGTCGCCCGCTTGCATTTCCTGCCAAATGCGTACTATTAAAGGTGCGTAAGCGGGGCGTTCCGAAATGAGGCCTTCCGTTCCAATAGCACGCCACTGATAAAGCCATTGCCAACCACCCCACGCACTAAATACCGTCTTAATAATTGGCTTGAACGCAATTTCCTCAGCTTGGCGTACATTTGCACAATTGCCCTCGCTTTCTTCCTTAATATAACCATAAATATTTGGGAATCGTTGAGCAAGGTCTACAAGAAACGAGATCTCAGGCGCAGGACATTCGTCCGACACAAAAGTCTGAATAATAACAGGACGTTTAGCAATTTGGGCGAGTGCTTCATAATATGAAGTTACATCTTCCTTTGTCTTGCCATTCGTAGGCGGACGCGCAGCAAACGCGATAGGAGCCTTACTTGTTGCGGCAAGTTTTTCAGCACAGGTCGCAATTATACACATTTCTTGCGTATCCTCCCCATTTACACCAAGTGTAAGAACCGCATTTGTAAATGTTTGCGCGGCCACAACTAAGCGACGCATCCCTTCAAGTCGTTCATCTATCGTAAGAAGATCTATTGAATCGTTTGATTGCGGCCAGATAATACCCGAACACCCTGCGGCATCCATATAGTACGCCTCAGCAACAAGTGAATCGTAATCCACTGTCCCATCAGTGTGATAGGGCGTTGAAGCAATCAGAAAAGGACCTTTTATTTGTTCTGCTGTGGGAACAGCAGAGAACAGTAAGGTCGCGCTGCATAGAGAAACAATAAAGACAACAGATTTCATTTTGACTCCTCAGGGGCTCGATAGGGCTGGTACATAAGCAACCGCCCACCATCCACGATATGGTTTGTTCCTGTAACAAACTTTGCATTATCTGAACAAAGAAAAAGAATCATATCAACCAATTCGTGCGTTTCGCCTGCGCGACCAAGAATGGTCGGCATGCCACACATCGCCGCACGTGTCAAAATGGGACCAGGCGTAACACAAACAGCACGAACGCCATAAGGTCCGCCCGCTATCGCAAGAGACTTCACAAAGCTAAAGAGTCCATTCTTCGCCGTTCCGTACATCGCACCCACGCCATCTCCCTCGAATGCTGTCACAGAACCGAGACAACAAATGACACCACCTTTTTTGCGAATCATCGTTGGCATACAAGCGCGTGCGAAATAAATGGCCCCCCTCAAGTTCACATCTAGCCCCCAATCAAGAACTTCTTGCGGTTGCTCATAGAATGGTACGCGACTATTACAACATCGCGCTTCGTTGCCACCCGCACACGCGACAAGTATATCACAACCGCCCAACTCATCCGCCTTCGCCGCCGCCGCGCACGCATCGCCAAATTTACGCACATCACCCGCACACACCACGACCGTGCCGCCAAGGCTTCTTAGCCTTTTTGCCTCCTGACGAAGCTTTTCTTCGTTAAGATCGCACATCACAACGGATGCGCCACGCGTTGCAAACTCCTCTGCTGTGAGAAGCCCTATACCAGATGCCGCGCCTGTCACGACCGCGACTTTTTGTCTAAACTCAATTTCTTTCATATTTATATTATATCATTCCAATCCTTCAGTTACACGCAGATGACCCTTAAATTTTGCGTCTTTAAGAATTCTCTTTTATGCCAGCCCCAATTTTGCTATAATAGAAGTATGCTAAAATTAAAGAAGATGTTTGTCTATCTTGACATCCGCCACGCCTCTGCACGGAAAATAATCAGCGGCGTGATGCGCTTTATATCGACGCACCCTGCGTGGGAAGCTAATCTCATTCAGGATCACCCAGCTACCACATCCCATCCACTGACCAACTCATCCCACGGGAAGGTAGACGCCCTCATAATCGGTAGCAATTATCAAGACATCTTTAAAGCGAACCATATACCACTCAATCCTTCCGCCATCGTCTATGTCAATACCGTGCCGCAACGGAATAAGACGAAACATATCGCTGTTTTGCGCTCTGATGAACGCGCATTGGCGCTCGCGGCGACGGAACTCTTTCTGCGCAAACATCTTCCGAATGTCGCTTTTGTAGGCGCACCCTCTCCCATTTGGTGGAGCAAGGTAAGAGCACGCCTCTTCAAAACGGCACTCAAAGAAAAGCATCTGCAAATCTATTCATTCACGGCCTCTACGCCACAAATGCAACACAGATTCCGCGAGGAATTAACGAAGTGGATAAAGAAGTTGCCCAAGCCCTGCGGAATTTGGGCGGCTTATGATGAACTCGCGAAACAAGTACTCGATATCTGCCGCGCCGAGCAAATAACTGTCCCTGATGACATCCAAGTTCTGGGCGTAGACAACGAGAGCTACATTTGCGAATACACTTCGCCTTCACTTTCGTCCATTGAACCTGACTTTGAGGCAGGCGGCTATCTCGCGGCGGAGTTTCTCGACTCTGTCGTCGGCAAGAAACACACGCCAACAACACGCGTCACACAACTCTCTTTTGGCGTAAAGGGAGTAATTGAGCGCCTTTCAACAGCCGATGTCCACGGTGCCCTGCGTTATGTCGCTAGAGCGCGAGAGTTTATCCGCCTCAATGCGACTTCAGGGATAAATGTAACCGCCGTCGTGACAGCCGCCAAGACTTCGCGCAGACTTCTAGAACGGAACTTTCGTCACACAACTGGAAGAAGCATTCTCGACTTCATTCAAGATGAGCGGCTCAATAAGCTGAAAGAAATGCTAAAGAAGACCACTACCTCTGTCGAAACTTGTTGTCGTCTCTGTGGCTTTCACTCACCCACTCACGCCATGACCCTCTTCAAAAAGCGTTTCGGTATGACCATGAGCGAATTCCGTCAAAAACCGTAAAGCGCCAACTCCTCCGTTTAGACAGGATTAACAGGATTTACAGGATTGGAGTTTATCTCACGCAGAGGCGCAGAGGAATGGTAGAGCCCGCGTCCCTTGCCCGCCGTTTAAACGGGGCGGAAGGGACTCCGCCCCCTACCGCTATCTACAATTCTACAACTCTACACGGCCTAAATCAATAATAAAAGATTATGGCGGCTTGCCGCCCACCACATCTCTGTGTCTCTGTGCCTTTGTGTTAAAAACTAGCGCGGCGCGGTGGGGATTTGTCAATTACTCGATTTGCGGAGACGCGTATTGAGCTTGCGGATGACGCAGCAAGGATTCCCCACCGCTAGACTATTGGGTGGGACATCATGCGTAACGACCGCCCCCGCACCAATGACGGAACCCTCGCCGATGGTAACGCCTGGGCACACGGTGACATGTCCGCCAATCCATACATTATCCCCAACTGTAATCGGGAGCGCATATTCGAGCCCTTGATTGCGCCGCGTAATATCGAGCGGATGCCCCGCCGTGTAAAATCCGCAGTCAGGTCCGATGAAGACATTATCTCCGAAAGTCACTTTGGCAGTATCAAGAATGGTGAGTCCGTGATTCGCGAAGAAGTTATCGCCGACCTCTATATTCGTACCAAAGTCACACCAAAAGTTGGGTTGGATGGTGAGGCGTCCGCTGATCTTGCCTAAAATGTCCTTAAGTGCCGCGTTTTTTGCCGCTACATCCGAGGGCTTCAATAAGTTATATACGTGACACTTATCCTTACACGCCGCAAAGCGTGCAAGCACCTCAGGATCATTGTTCATATCCTTAAGCGGAAGCTCCATCTTATCTATTGCCATAGTCAATTCTCTCCTTGCAAGAACCATTATTATACCATTTTTGGTTTGTGATTGGTAGGGGGCGGAGTCCCCTCAGCCCCGCTCCGCACAAGTGGCATAGGGGTCTGCGCAAGGGCGTATGCCGTCCCTCCGCACACCC
>CAVCJC010000138.1:0-4005 GCA_963602475.1 Lachnospira hominis (ex Liu et al. 2021) | reverse complement strand
TTTCGCTAATGCCCCCATATTTATCGCCCCTGCTAACACGAGCATAGCGACAAAACGTATTTTAAGAGTTGTACTCAACATTTATTTTTCTTTCTTTTAACTTTTTATTGCGAAATTCAATCTGATTAGCGTATCATAAGCAAGAATCCAGGCACAGGCTCCTGATTCTCAAACGCACCAATATCAGGTGCCGTATCATACACACGACGATTGCCCAAAATATCTGTAGCGTCCGCCGTCATCCATTCGAGAAGAAGTCCTGCGTCCTTCGTTACAGACTTCCGAACAGGCGTCCAATCGCCATCCGCCGCGTTCTTAAACTCTAGCGACGAAACCTTATAGTTGGTGCCCTCGCGCGTAATGCCACTCAACGCATTCTTGCCGTCCGCCAACAACTGTTCGCCGTCTTCAAGACAATTGATGAATGTACCCTGTCCCCACTGGTAGAAGTTCTGGAGCACATTCTTCGTCAAGTTAACATTGTCGAGAACAAGACAATTGCGGAACACGCTCGCACGTCTATCGGAAATATAGATGCCTGCCGCGACCCACCCGTTCGCGTTATCCGTGTAACACCGATTGCCAACGATTGTCAAATTGTCGTTCGTCGCGTTTGCCGTGCCCATATTCAGCGCGGCACCGTAGCCACAGTAGTTCGTATTATTCGCAAAAAGCGTATTGCGCAGAATGCTCCCGTCGCAATTCTGCGGGAGGACCAGAGTGCAACGGTTAGCTTGGTCGCTATTTCCATCCGCTGGACGCAACTCATTCGCGATGAACGAACACGCGTCCATATCAAGCTTGCACCCACCGACAAGTGACAGCAAAGCCGTGCCGCGCGCGACATTATTTGAGAAGACGCAACCACGCGCTTTGACATTCGCCACGCATCCTAGCCCATTATCAAAGCCCCAGTTGCCGTAAGTCGTCTTCACATCGGCGAGCGCATTATTTTCGTTGTCGAAAAATGTGCAGTCTTGAAGATCAAGGTCGACATAGAGAAACAACGAACACCCGCCTGCCGAAGAATTCGCGGCAAATGTACAGTTCGAAAACACGAGCTCAGGTGCCACGGAAGTATTGTAGCCGCAGAAACCTCCAGAATGGTAAGCGGCTCGGTTCTCACGAAATGTGCAGTCGCGATATGGGGTCGCCCATGGGAATCTGGTTTTACTCCATCCGCGCCCATACACAGCACCCGTCTTAGCCGAATTCCCCTCGAATGTGCAACCTTTCGCGAGGACAATCTTGCCGTCGAGCACGCCGCCCTGCTCGGCGGCGCTATTCCCAGAAAAGAGGCAGTCCGAGAGCACGACGCCGAGGGTGTTCGTAGATAGCAAGTCACCGCTATAGACTCCACATGTTAGCGCACCGCCATTCCCCGCTGAGGTGTTCCGAAGAAATTCACAACGACGAAACAAGGTCTGTCCACCACCTGCCTGAACAACAACTGCGCCACCCAAACCACAACCATTGTTTAGTCCGCTCCCCGCGTAGTTATCTTCAAAGCGACAGTCCGTCACCATCGACCCGCCATGGAGGAAAAGTGCGCCCGCTCCCGTGTTGACATTCGTGCACGCCGTGAATGTGCAATTGCTTACCCATGTATAGAGATTCCCAAGTGTCTGATTGCCGCCCGCAATGCCGATGCGCACACCCGCGCCAGGATAGGTCCAATTCGCATAGCAGTTGAATGTTTCCATCCGCGCGTTAGCGAATGTCAGATTCATAAGCGAGATGTGCTTGCTTGACTTTGCCTCACTCGTTTGGACGATGCGCTGATCAACGGCATAATTGGCATCAAGGACAACATCCGCCGCTGACTCGCCCATTCCGACAAGCGCGAAGCGCGTTGTAGGCAGGAGTGTCGCGGACATTACATAGCGCCCCGCCGCGATACGGATTTCATGCCCTTCCGTCTTCGTCGCTAAAGCGAGCGTCACCGCCTGTTCGGGAGTTTTGACCGCCGTCGCCTCAGTGAGCCCGTCCTTCGTATCATCACCCGATGTGCCGTTCACATAGTAGATCTTACCCGTCGTAAATGTGCCACTCGTCTCGCCCACCTTTTCCACTCCAGTAAGAGCATAAATTGTGTAGGCGTAGGTCGTTTCGGGCTTAAGACCGTCAAACATCACATTGAAGCGCGTGTCGAGGTCGTTCTCATAGCCCTGACCAACGCATGTCGCCGAAGGCAAGGACTCTCCCTCGGGCGCATAGGCGAGATAGACATCGTAAATGCTCGTATCGGCATCGTCCCGCGTGCCGATAGCATGGAGCGCCATACCGCTTGATGTCACTTCGAAGGTGACCGCTGGTGTTTCGGTTGATTCAGAGCTCTCCTCTGCTCGTACGCCCCAAACTGAAGCCAAACACACGCAGACAAGACAACAGTTTCGAATGTGATTTTTCATAGCAGGGACTCCTTATCCTTAGCGGTTAGCGAACAATAAGCATAAAACCAGACGGCTTGTAGGCTCCCGTCGCCCACGGCGTGTTACCGTAGTAGCCGAGATTGAGGCGCGGCGTTACGCCTGTGACAGGCTCGTTCGCGCAATCAGCCGTTGGATCGCCCGTGTCAATCGCGGGAGACTCGACCTTTCCGAGGCCCTTGACAAGCAAACCCGTCGTCTCGTCTACATAGCCCGCGCGTCCACGCAGGTGGTGGCTGAAGAACGGCGAATCGTCTGTGAAGCGCAGTCGCACCTTTCCCTTGGAATCCGTGTCCTCCGCGAGGTGAGAAAGGAACTCATCCGTCGTCGTCACAAAGAGCGGGTCGCTCGTCAGCACGCCTTCACCCCATGTCAGCGCACCGTCCGTCTCCGCATAGACCCACGGAGTCTCCGTGCTCGTGAAAAGCGAATAAGAAACGCTCGCCGTCGCGGACTTTCCGACATAGAGGTCGGCACCACAGGTTCCAGTGAGGTTGGTGTTGAACTGGTTGCGGTAGAAGATTGAGTCCTTGATGGTCAAGGCGCCCTTATCCATCTGAACGCCAACCGCGTGCCCCTTCGACGACGAATTGTAGGCGAACGTGCAGCTCTCGATTGACGCCGCCGTCGTCGCGCTCGCCAAGTCGAAGATGACCGCGCCGCTACGCTTCGACGAGAACGCCGCGTCGTCCTCCGTGGCGTAGCCTCCATTGCCTGTGAAGAGGCAATTCTTCATCGTCGTCGGCGAAGTACCAATAATTTCGACAGCACAGCAGTATTGCTGGTTGCCGTTATGGACGACATACCGATTGCCGATGAAGCGACAATTCGTCAGCGTCAACGGCGAATTCTGCACATAAAGTGTACTGCCATTGAGCCCTTCGCGTCCGTTCACCTTGCCGTTGTTCGAATGGTTAAAGCCGTTTGTAGCGTAGAGCGTATCTGTAATGTCAATCGCCTTGAATGAGGTGAGATACCCAGCCGTGCCAGTGAAGCTGTCGGTGTAGCCGCCATCACGTCCCCAATTTCGGTCAAAGACGCAGTTGGTAATCGTGAGCGTGGCAGTGGATGCCCCGTCCGCCGTCAGGGTACGCCCTGTCAATGTGGTCTCGCTCGGTGAGCCGCAGGTAAAGAAGCGGCTATTGGCAAAGGTGATGTCACCAGCAAGTGTCTTCTCGACGGCAACGCCCGTCGAGCGCGTAAACATAATGCCATCCACGCGCGTGCACCCCGCCTTGTTTGCAATTATGAGGCAGTTCTTTGCTACATCTTCGCCGTCTATTGTCGACAACTCTGCGGAACGCGCATCGAATGATGTCTCATCACCATCAAAGCCGCCGTAGATTGTGACAGGGATGCTCAGCGTGCCCATAGATGCCGTGCCAACAGGCACCGTGCCAGCAACGATGAGGTTGGTATGAGTCTCATCAACGAGCGCCACCGCATCCACGACTGTCGCCGCCGCGTTAAGCCAATCTGACCCGTCGCCGAGACCGTCCGCACCAGCACGGACATGAATATAGTCCTCACCGAGTCCCTTGCCCCAAAGCGAGGGCATCTCTCCCTCAACCGTAAC
>CAVCJC010000137.1:0-4052 GCA_963602475.1 Lachnospira hominis (ex Liu et al. 2021) | reverse complement strand
GCCGAATGGTTTGATAAGTGTTGGAATGATAGTTTCTCTATTGATATAACGGCTGATTTATGTGAGATTCTAGATGCCTGTTGGGCGGCGGAGAAGGGTCCGACCCCGTATGAAGTCTATCTCAAGATAATGTATCATCTCAGCCGTGAGGCGCGGCAGGGTGTTTCGGAATATCATTTGCCTAGGCCTTTTGATAAAGAGCTCTTTGATTTTCAGAAGACGGCGGTGAAACTCGTCGTGCGCCATCTTGAGAAGCGCGGCGGAGCCATGGTTGGCGATGTTGTGGGCTTGGGCAAGACCATCACGGCTTGCGCGGTGGCAAAATTCTACGAAGAAGTGAATGGATCTTCCACGCTCGTGATTTGTCCGCCAAACCTGATTGCGATGTGGCGAGATTATGTACGGCGATATGACCTTAAGATGACGATTCGATCCATAGCGGATAAGTTTGACCCACGAAATGAGAAATTCTTTAAGCTTGTGATTGTTGATGAAAGCCATAACTTGCGTAATGGACACGGTGCACGCTATACGGCGATAAAGAACCTTTTAGATTTTCAGAACAATAAAGTACTCCTTCTTACAGCAACGCCCTATAATAAGGATTTTGCTGACCTTGCCAATCAATTGAAGCTTTTTGTTGACCCTAATGAGGATCTAGGCATTCGCCCCGAGCGACAAATTGAAGCAGAAGGTGGTGAGCAGCGGTTCGCGAGCAATCATAGCGAAGTGTTACTTTCATCCATTGGTGCTTTTGGGTGCAGTACGCAAACGGATGATTGGCGCGATTTGATGAAGCTCTATCTCGTGCGGCGAACGCGCACATTTATTCGTCGTAATTATGCGAAGAAGGACGCTGAAACGGGGCGTGTTTATCTTCAGATGCGCGATGGGACGCGCAATTACTTCCCTGACCGCATTCCGAAAACGCTAACTTTCAAGACATCTCCGAATGATATGTTTGAGCGGCTCTATAATGAAGAGTCGATTGACGCAATGGGCGACCTTGCTTTGCCGCGCTATGGGCTACAGAAATATATAGATGCGACAAAGATATCCGACGCGTCCCCTGCTGAAAAAGAAATGCTCAAAAATCTGTCGCGGGCAGGCAAGCAGATGAAGGGCTTTTGTATGAGCGGCTTTTATAAAAGAATGGACTCAAGCGGGCTTTCTTTTTTGCAGACGCTCTATCGACATATTGTGCGAAACGCGGCCTATTTGTATGCGCTAAAGAATGGATTGAAGTTGCCGCTAAATGCAGGTACAGAGATTGGCGATTGCTATGAGGAAGATGATGAGTCGGGGTCAGTCGTGCTGACTTTTTCAACTGACCCTAAGGAATATGAAGCCAAGGGGCGCGAAACATATGAGCGGATTGTGGCTGACAATCCAGTTGAAGGCAGGGGGCCCGTCCGTTGGATATCGCCGCGTTTCTTTAAGCGTTCGCTTGTATCGGCATTGCAAAAAGACAATCGAACTTTGCTGGGCATCCTAAATCGGTGTAATGTGTGGAATCCCGCGCGGGATGAAAAGTTGAACGCGTTAGAGGATCTTGTGTCGCGTGTCCACGCAAGCGAGAAGATACTTGTTTTTACGCAGTATTCAGATACCGCCCGTTATTTGGAAGCCCAGTTAAAGAAGCGTGGTATTTTGAATGTGGATAGAGTGGACGGCGACACAGACGATGTCGTCTCGCGTGTGGGCAGATTTTCGCCCATTTCTAATCGCGTGGAGTATCCGCCATCTTTAGAGAAGCAGACGCGCATTCTGATTGCGACGGATACGCTCTCGGAAGGGCAGAACTTGCAAGATGGTCACATTGTTGTTAACTACGATTTGCCCTGGGCAATTATTCGGCTTATTCAGCGGGCGGGACGTGTAGACCGCATTGGACAAAAGTCAGAGAATGTCTATTGTTATTCGTTCTTCCCGCAAGAAGGCATTGATAAGGCGATTCACTTGCGGAAGAAGTTGAATGACCGTATAAACGCGAATGCTGAGACGGTTGGGTCGGACGAGATATTCTTTGAAGGGAATACTCAGAATCTAGAAGACATCTTTAATGAGAAGGCGGGAATCCTTGACGAAGAAGATGATGGCGAAGTAGATCTCGCCTCACAAGCCTATCAGATTTGGGAGTCGGCGACGCAGGGGAATCCGGCTCTGCGAGAGAAGATTATGGGACTCGCTGATGTTGTTTACGCGACAAAGTTCGCGGGTGGTGACCCCTCTGGAGTTATTACTTACGCCCGTACACGGAGCGATAGCGATGTGCTGGTTTGGCTTAATCAAGACGGGAATGTTGTTTCAAAGTCGCCCACGCGCATCTTTAGGGCATTGGCTTGCGAGAAGAATACGGCAAGAGAACAGCCCCTCAAGAATCATCACGCGCTCGTGGCAAAAGCACTTGGAGAGATTCAGGAGTGTGTAAATGCGGGGACAGGTATTTTGGGCTCTCATTCTTCAACGAAATATAAAGTCTTTTCATTGCTTTCTGATAGACTAAAAGAGAATCCATTGCCACTTCTTGAGCTGAACCTTAAGGCGGCGGTTGACCAAGTGTATGCCTATCCATTGAGGGAGTTGGCAAAACAAAAATTAGGACGGATGTTTCAAAATCATGCTTCGGCAGATGATATGATTCAGACGATTCTTGCAATGCATCGTGATAATGAATTGTGTCTTGTTCCTGAAGAGAATGAGGGAGAACCCGTGACAGCACGGATAATTTGTTCTATGGGACTTTCAGCGGAGTAATAAACTATGACAAAAGAGAACTTTCTTGATTATTTGCGGGCTGGCGACTTTGCCCAGATGTTCATAGAATGTGGGTGGGATAATCCTTCCGTAAAGAAGCCGCTTACATTTGAGGTTGAGGACGCGGCATATAACCTTTTAGAGGTTGTGCAGAAACGCGGTTTTCGTATTTATATTTGTAAGATGGACGCGATACCGTCTTCGGCTATCCGCCGAACATTGGATGCGAAACTGCGGAAGATTAGCAACGATAACTTCATCATTTATATCTCGGCAAGTGAGCCGCTTCATCATTTGTGGTCCATTCCTGTACGAAGCGTTGACCGCCGCCACCTAGTTACGGTTGAATATACCTCTGAAGAACAGGCGGCGTTTTTGTTAGAGAAGGTCAATGCAGTCTCATTTAGCCTTAGCGCAGATGAGAGCATTTCGATTGTTGATGTCGTTAATCGCGTAAACGCGGCGTTTCTCGTAAATACTGAGAAGGTAACGAAAGACTTCTATCGCGGCTTTAGAACACAACATAAGGCTTTTGTTGAAGAAATTGAGAACTTGGCTAATGCGGAAGACCGTGAGTGGTATGCTTCCGTGATGTTGAATAGGTTGATGTTTTGTTACTTCATTCAGAAGAAGGGGTTTCTGAATGGTGATATGGACTATTTAGGAAATAAGCTTCACGAGGTGCAGGAGAAGCGCGGCGAGGATAAGTTCTATTCTTCGTTTTATAAAGGGTTTCTCAAGCAACTCTTCGGCGAGGGACTGAATGCGCCTACGAGTACACGATCTGCCGCGTTTAAGAAGAAATATGGCGTGATACCCTATCTGAACGGAGGTATGTTCGCGAAGCACGAGATTGAAGAGAAGAATCCTGAGCTGGATATTCCTGATTCCGTCTTTAAGAAACTCTTTACTTTCTTTGACCAATGGCGTTGGCACCTCGATAGCCGTCTTACGGCAACTGGACGCGACATTAATCCCGATGTCTTGGGGTATATCTTCGAGCAGTACATCAATGACCGTGCGCAAATGGGTGCGTACTATACAAAGGAAGATATAACTGAATATATCGGACGCAATTGCATTGTGCCCTATCTCTTTGAGGCGGTGAAGAAGACGGACGCTAAAGCTTTCGCGGCGGAAGGTCCTGTTTGGAGCATTTTGAAAGCGAGTCCTGACAAGTATATTTTCGCGGCCGTTCGCAAAGGTGCGGAATTACCCTTGCCGCCCGAGATTGAGAAGGGCGTAGATACCACGAAGCCCGACCTACGCAAGCGCCGCTCCGAGTGGAATAAGCC
>CAVCJC010000136.1:0-4084 GCA_963602475.1 Lachnospira hominis (ex Liu et al. 2021) | reverse complement strand
AAGTATCGTCAAACCAGCCCTTCGCCTTCAAGTGCGCGGAAAAGTCCACAAGAAATGCGCCCCAATAATCGGCAAACTCAGGCGTGTTCGGCTTGCAAACGACCTTCCGCACTTCGCCCGACTCAGTCTTGTAGTCGCAGACATATCCCCACGGACACATCGTGTAGCAGGCAATATCAGGACCAATCCCGCAACTTCTCCCAAAAGCCACATACTCATCAAAAAGCGTGTAATCAAACACCCAAGAGCCGTCCGCCTTCTTCGTGCGCCCAATCATCGAATGATACGCGTCATAACACTGATGATTCCACGGCTTATCCATTAACGTCACCGTGAGGGCCTTCTGTCCTGCTCCCGCAAGAAGTTCCCACAGTGGACGCATCGCCGCATAGTGCTCGGGAGAGAACGGCTTCACACCCGCCTGCCGCGCAACGGACCACGGATGCTGCCAAAGGTCGAGAAAGTACTTCCACTCCCTCGCGGGCGGCAATACGCGGTCGAGGATGCGCAAAGTGATATCGCGCTCCGTATAAACTCCAGCCTTCGCATTGGGCGCAACCGTCACCTCAAGAACGCGCGGACCCGCCGCCGCACCCTCCCAAACGACGCGGTCATAGACCTCAAGGCGTTGCAAACTGCGCGGCGCAGGCGCATACTTCACCGTTTCGAGTGCTCCCAACCGAAGCGTATACCCCTCACGTACTACGGATGATGCCTCGACGCTATCTGGCAAAATCACCGCACGCGTTTCGCCGCGCCACAACACCAAGTCATATGCCGAAGCACCCGCACCCATCACAAGTGCCGCGCCCAACAAAACAAGTCGATTCAACATTCTCATCTCCTATTTGTGTTCGACATCCTAAATCACTCAATTCGAATAGAGCCTAAAGAAGCGAAGTGCCGCGCCAGTTATGTTATTGCGCGTGAAGGGCAACGCCTTTACCCTCGCTTTATGGATGCCGCGCGGCAAGTCGTCCGCAAGTATCTGCGTATAGGGATAATGCAAGTCACCATAATCCGCCCTAAGCCTAAAACGCTGTGGTGCACCGCCATCAATAGAAACTTCCATCTCGCCCGCGTCAGGTCCAGCCAAGATAAAAGCCCCGAGTGTCGCGCCTTCAAAGGTTATCTCAAGTGCCGCGTCGGCGGTTTCTGTCCACCAAAACGGACTCTTTAAATAGGGGGTACGGACACTTCCCCTAATGTTCTCCCAATCAGGAATCGAATACTGCCACTTGCCTGCCACCACCTTAACCGCATTCGTGGGTACGCGTTGAGAATGATAGTACGAGCCCTTATCAAGGGGCGCGGGCAGGCTCGCCGCATGAAGTTCATGCGGACTAAACACCTTGGCTATCGCCTTCATTACAACCTCCGCTCCAAATTGGCATCCCTCGGGCGACGGATGGCAATCGCGGTAAAGTGTCCAATCGAGTCCACCCGAACGCGCAGACTCCACAAGCGCGGCCCCCACATTCGCAACTACCGCGCCATAATGTTGAGCGACTTCTTTATGAGCCTTATACGAAACTGGCTCGCCTCCTGCCTGAATAAGGTCATATTGGTCTTTCGTCACAAACATTGCAACCACTAACGCACACTTAGGATTCACCTCCCGCATCCGTCGCAATATGCCTTCCATCCCACGGACGCAGTGCGTGTAGTCAAAATGTCCATCGCCGTGGTCATTGACGCTAAAGTCCACAATGAGCAAATCGGGCACGCCCTTCTCAAGCACATACTCTTCAAGGCGAAAGGCTCCAGTATCCGAGCACGTCGAAGAGAGCCCCGCCGCTATCTCTGTAAACGAGACATCCGGATATTTCGCCTGCAACATCTCCATCACACGCGGACGGTAGCCGTGCATTTCAGTGATAGAGCCCCCCAAGAACGCCACGCGGCGTTCGAGTGGTGCCGCGCACGCGGCAGTTACACAAGCGGCAAGTGCCGCGCTAACCCACAGTCTTATCTTATTCATACGACTATTATACCAAAACCACCCTCTCAATTACAACCCCTGCCTTACCAAATTCGGGACAATCCGTGCAAATCCGTGGTTAGAAACACCCAGCGCCCTCACTCAGACATCGCCCAGAGCATATCGCAATCCCCTTTACACGGAGACTCAGCCACAAAAAGCTGACAAACCACCTTATCATATTTCGAGGCAAACGGCAAAAGTTTAGCTTTCTCTTGTAGTTCAGCAAGAGCGCGCTCCATCTCCGTCTTCGTCAAAGATAATTTAGCCTCTCCCACAAGCAAAGTCTTGCGATCGGGCGATTCCGCCACAACATCAAACTCCATTGGTGCACGATTGAGACCTGTTCCCCACCAGCGCGCGACATTCCTAAAACGGAACGAAAAACCAGACAACTTGAGGCGTCCAACCGCCTCTCGCACGATATCTTCCCAAACGCCACCTAGATAAACGCGATACAAACGCTGCAATTCCGCGCGATCCGCCGCGTCCTCTAAATAATGCTCATCGGAATAATTTGGCAAAACAAAGCGGTACCAAAAGGCGAGAAATGGGTCCGCGACACGATAAATCGAACGCTTCCCACTCTTCACATTTTCCCCAAACGGAACTTCCCGACGAACAAGATCAAGGTCTACAAGGCGTTTCAACGGACGCGTCAGTGCTGTTGCGGGCATTTGGAGCCGCCCCGCAATTTCCGTTAGCCGTGACACCCCCATGCCGATGAGCGCAAGAACGGACGAAGCCTGCACCGAATCACTCAAGTCGTCCAAGAGCAGGTAATTAGGCTCATTTCGTAAAAGTCCCAACGAAGAATAAACCTGTTGGCGCAAAGTATCCCAAAGGTTTGTTTCACCTTCGGACAATTCCCAATAGCGCGGCACGCCTCCCCAAACGCCATAATGTTCCAGCAGTTCGCTGATTTTAAGCTTAGGAAAGGCTTCCTTCAGATAACGGCATCCAAGGGGCTCTATTCTCAATATCTCACGAGCGCGTCCATAAAGAGGCTCGCTTTCTTTTAGCACAAGCCCTTGCATCATCCGCTGGGATGACCCACAAATTATAATCTTAAGTCCCGTCGGACGAATCTCCTCAAGTATTCGCTGAAGCACGCTAGGCAGTTCTGGCGATTGCATGACGAGATAAGGGAATTCATCAATCACAAGGATGCTTTTGCGCGGCGCATCACGAAGCCAACGGTCGAAGAGTGCCCCCCAGTCTAAATAAGCAACATCTCCAAATCCCTTAAGTAGCTTGCTCAAATCACTAGCAAGCCGTGCGCGTTGCAAAGCTACATCACTTCTATCAGCAATGTGCGAAACAACATCGCGGCGTCCGCGTGTGACCTCAGCAAGCAAACGGCTCTTTCCAATTCGACGGCGTCCGTAAACGCAAGCGAGTCCGCCTTCAGTAGCGGATAGGAACTTCCGCAATCTTTGCATTTCCTCTTTGCGACCCAGAAACTTCATTTTAGTCTCCTAATTTGTACACAGCGAGAATATTATACCACAAAAACATTATGCATTGCAAGCATAATGTCTGAGAAGCATAATATTTAGCAACCTATTTAACGCAGAGGCGTTGGTAGAGGGCAATTCTAGACAGGATTAACAGGATTTACAAGATTTAAGGTATGGGTGTCTTTAACACAGAAGCTCAGAGATGTGGTGGGCGGCTTTGGCGGGGGCTTGCCCGCCGTATGAATTAGTCGCTAGATTGTGAGAATCGGGAACAAGACCGATTTATTTAACATCAATGAACTTCTCGGAGGTCTTCCAGTTTGAATCTGTCCTCAAGAGACGATAGCGACCTTTAAAGCCACGAAATGCAATATGTCCTGCGGCATCGGCCTTCAGCGTTAACCGCGTCTTCCATTCGTGGTTGATGAGCTTGTCAAGTGCATAATACGCCGCCTTGGCGGTAGTCCGTGTTTAATCTTCTGAACGGGCAGCCCCGTGCTTTGAATCGGATAGGGAGAGGCATGTAGCACCCCATTCGTAACCATCTCAGCCGTCATCTCAAAGTCAGGCGGATAACGATTCAGGCGTAGATTATCTTAACGCCTATTGCGCGGAGGGCGGGGGACTGCCCGCCCTACCCATC
>CAVCJC010000135.1:0-4153 GCA_963602475.1 Lachnospira hominis (ex Liu et al. 2021) | reverse complement strand
CGGAAGCGCGGCTGAAGACACTTATGTGTCAACTCTTGGGTGCATTGAACTTCGCTTGGAATGTGCGGCGGCTTCCCATTGAGCGCGTCCGTTCGCTTTCGCCGAATGCGAAACAGCACCGCCGTCAGTATCCAACAGAATTCTCGTGCTACTTAACGGCGCGGCATTTTGCGGATTCCTCAGTTCGGAGGATATGCAAAGCGGAAGCAGACAGGCAGGGAAGTAAAAAGTATTTGTAACTAGAAAGGAGAGTAAGTATGAGAGTCTGGAAGTGCGACAGTAAATGGGGCGGCACGAGAGTGTTGGATTTGTTTGTTGACTATCGATGTGTGTTTTTTGGCACAGATGTTGGCAAGATTGGACATTATTGGGAAGTGGCCCCAGGCGATTTAATAGCTATTTCTCGTGGAACGACAATTGTCGCGATTGCTGAGGCAAAAACGCAGTTTGCTCCGTTGAAGGGAATGTCATGCCGCCTTGTTGTGCCTCGCGCAATCCGAGAGGTGTTTGACGACGATCCTGATATCCAGCCTGTTGGTTGTGAGATTTCAGATGTTTGCTGGTTAAATGAGCCTATAAGAAATGGCAAGCGGATGTCTCGCTTTTTTGAACTTGTAAAAGAAGTCGATGAAGTTAAGGCTTTTTGGGAAGCGTTTAAGAACGTGCCTAAGGATGGTGGTTTTGACATAAAGTCTAGAACGGCTTGTCTGTGCGGGAAGCAGGATTCAATTTTTTGTGGCGAACGGAATCATTATGTTATCCCAGTATATCAACGTCCGTATGCATGGGAAGAGGAACAGATTGGAAGACTTTTAGGCGACATTAAGGAATCGTTTGATCGTAAGGACAAAATGTTCATAGGTGCCATTCAGGTGTCCGCGCCAATCAAGATAGATGACAATAAGTATAGTTTCCATTTGATTGATGGCCAGCAGCGTTTGTCCACATTGTTGATATTACTGAACTTACTTGGTGCGGATTACACTGAAAAGTTGCGCACGGTCGTAAATAAAGGGGCGGCACAACAATTTTGGGACGACTATCGCGATTGGGCGTTGGAAAAGTTGGTTAACAAGGAAGCGTCTTCTGTTAATCCGTACATCAGAGCTGCAGACTTTATTAAGAGATGGCTTAGTGATTTTCAGAAAGAGCAAAATTTCTCGGCGTTTGCTTTCCGCGACTTTCTTGAATCAGAACTGCGATTTGTGGTTATCGAGACACAGGCCAGCATTTCAAAGACGCTGGAGATATTTAATGTCATAAACACGGCGGGGATGGATTTGAATGCGTCGGATGTATTTAAGATTAACTTTTATGACTATTTGATTCGTATGAAAGGCGCAGATGATAATCTCTTTTATCAAATATTGGAATGTTATCGACAGATTGAAGATCGGAATCGCAGTCTCGGCATGTATGTCGTCGGGATGGATGATGTTTTGGCTGCCCTCCAGCGTATCATCGTTGCGAAGTTTGGAATGAGTGCCGAAGCGTGTTTGATGTCATCGTCACAATTTTTCGAGCGGCTATTTGACTATCTCTTGAATGGAAAGAAATGGGCTGGATTTCATGATGCTCTCGGTATTCGTCTTGATATAAATGATTTGCAAGATGTCGTGCGTATAGTTCTGAAGATTGAGGAATCGTGTCGTAAGGATTCGCGGTTGAGGCTGATGCGTAATTTCCTAAATGCCACTCGTTATGGTTGGTATGCGAAACATATGCTAGCAGTTGCTTGTTATTTCAAGATTATCTCGGAAGATGACCCGACTGAGATGGCGGCATTTAATGAGAGATTGTTTAAGAAGTTAGTTCCCGCAAGTATCGGATTTTCAAAGGTTGTGAACCCCATCAGATCAACGAAGTTACATGGACTTTTGAAAGTAATGGCATCTGGAAATGCGGACACCCTTGAGTGGTATTTGTCGTCAGACTGGGGCGCGGACGGATATTCTGAGGAATCCCTTATTAAATCTGGATTAACTCAGGAAATTGCATGGTCGCCAATGCTGAAGAAGCTCTTGTGTAGAATCGTAGAGTATCTTATTACACTTGAATGTGCTAAGAATCATAGATTTGAAGACTCCGAATGGCGCGATCTTGACGACAGATTGTTCCATATACCGTTTGATATCGAGCACATTCAATCGTATACTGATTCCGATAATGCGAGCGCAGTGAGAGATAACTGGGGGACGGAGTTGAATTCACTCGGGAATCTCTCACTTCTTGAATATAATCTCAATAGGTCTATTCAAAATTCTAAGTATGTTGAGAAGCGAGAAATATATCGCAAGAGTGCATATAGAACTTTGCAAATGGTAATTGACGAGAACGCCGAATGGGATAAGTCGACAGCTATTGCGAGAAGAGAGAGACTTTCTGAGATGATTATGGAATATCTGACCTCTGATTGCTTGGGTTGCTTTAATAAATGAGAAGTAAATGAATAAATTGTGTAGTACGGCGAATGTCGAGCCGCTGACGGAAGCGCGGCTGAAGACACTTATGTGTCAACTCTTGGGTGCATTGAACTTCGCCTGGAATGTGCGGCGGCTCCCCATTGAGCGTGTCCGTTCGCTTTCGCCGAAGGCGAAACAGCACCGCCGTCAGTATCCTGTAGAATTTGCGTACTACTTGACGGCGCGGCATTTTGCGGTTCCTTCCGCACGAAATATAGGCAAAGCGAAGGCAAAATGATATAATATAAGAGAAATATTTGCCTTTGTTGTTATGACTACATTTCTTTCTAATCGAGAGATTTATGAGCGCGTCATTTGTGGTGTTGTGCCACAGGTGCAGGAGCGGTTGTGGATTGCAACCGCCGATATTAAGGATATGTATGTGGACTCTGGTGGGTGTGACCGTGTGCCGTTTCTAGCGGTCTTGGACGATCTACTTAACCGCGGCGTTGAGTTGCGGCTTATTCATGCGAAAGAGCCAGGACCAAATTGGCGCGATGACTTTGACCGCTATCCTAGCCTTTGGCAGGGAATGGAGCGGGTGCTGTGTCCGCGTGTTCATTTCAAGTGTATCATTGTTGATGGACGGATTGCCTATTTCGGCAGTGCCAATTTGACTGGGGCAGGTATGGGGGCGAAGAGTGTTAAGAAGCGCAACTTTGAGAATGGTGTTTTGACCGATAGCCCGTCCTTTGTTGAGCCGCTCTGTGAGCAATTTGATTCCGTTTGGCGCGGCGATTTCTGTCGCGATTGCGGACGGCGTGACTTTTGTGTTGACCCTATACAGTAGGAGAGAATAAATATGAAAAGGAGAGTGATTATAATGCGAAATAGTGTAGTAAGGCGAGGTGCCTTCGTGGTTGCGATTCTAGTGTCCTCATTGTCAGGATGTAGGTCGGTGCGTCTAGAATATAATAATCGCAGATTTGATAATGAATCGGTGATTACATTGAAAGAGTATGTTGACTATCTACGGAAAGCGGCAACACGTCAACCTACAGCAGAAGAACTGGAGGTATTTGCGGGTGCCCCTGAATTATCGAGTTCTATGACAACGCATTTTGTCCAGCGTGAGTTTCAGGTTCTTTATATTGACGAGAATTATGTGAGTTTTCGTGCAGATATGCAAGATTATCATGGCGGCAATGGTAATCATAGCCGCGTATTTGTTGGAACAATTAGCCGTAAGGCGGGACGCATTCTTGGCGTTGCGGACTTCATTCCGAAGAGCGAATGGAAGACTCTAAAGAAGAAACTGGTCGCGGGTGCGATTCAGAAGATTGGCGGCGCGGCAAATCTCCAGGGTGAAGTGAAGATTATAGAGAACTTCTATTATGCAGAAGGCGAGTTGCACTTTGTTTATAATCCCTATGAGATTGCTTGCGGTGCCGTAGGTGCCGTGGAGGTATCCATAAATGCCAAGTAACAACTTCTGCCGTGTAGAGAGGCAAGAGGGCATGGAGCGGCCCGTCCCACCTCTTTCTACAACTCTACACGGCTAATTTAGACGGCTGGCAAGGACTTATCAATATTTTTCTACCATGGGGTCAGACCCCATGGTAGCTAAAAAAGGCGGCACCAGTGCATTCTACACCATCGAGGTTACGAAGTAAGTGGTAGGTGGCGGTCCTTTGGCCGTCCCAAGAATTACAATAAATCGAGAAACAAGGTCTGACCTTCATTCTAGATTT
>CAVCJC010000134.1:0-4375 GCA_963602475.1 Lachnospira hominis (ex Liu et al. 2021) | reverse complement strand
TGCCCCTCGGAGTTTATAAAGAAATCTCCCGATTCTCCCGATCTCCACGGCAAAACAATCCGTGACAATCCGTGGAAATCCGTGGTTAAAAACCACCCTCCCCAAATCCTGAAATCCTGTCTAAGAAAGAAAGCCCCAAAGCCTTAGAAGAACTTTTGGATGGTGCCAGTCACGAAGATGGCGAGCATCATGATCGGGATAATATACAAATAATGCGGCTTGAGCCAAGACGGAAGGTTCCATCCGTCGCCCGTAGAGACCTCTTTACGGAAATTCTCCCAGCCCCATCCGAAGGTTCCGTTGCAAGCGTAAATCCCCTGAATGAGGGCGCCGAGCGGAAGCCAACACTGGCTCACAGCGAAGTCCTCCCAATCAAGGACGCCATCCCAAAGGACGCACGGCATCGCACAAATCGCGACGCCCACGCCCACAATGAGGGACGCTTTGCGGCGCGAGAAACCCTTGAGTTCCATAAGCGCGGCAATCAAGCTCTCAAAGACGGCAATAATCGTCGTAAACGCGGCAAAAGCGAGGAAGAGGAAGAATGCCGCGCCCCAGAAGCGTCCGCCCGTCATTTGGGCGAAGACTTGCGGAAGTGCCTCAAAGATAAGTCCAGGACCTTGAGTATAGGCGACCCCATAGGTGGAGCAGGCAGGGAAAATGACGAGTCCGGACATAAAGGCGACGAGCGTATCAATCGCGATAATCCAGAGGGACTCCTTTACAAGCGAGTGGTCTTTGCCAATGTAGCTACCACAAATCGCCATAGAACCCGCGCCAAGGGAGAGCGTAAAGAAGGCTTGCCCCATAGCCTCGAAGATGGCGTTGAGGGGGTCCTTCATAAACTTTGCCCAATCAGGCTTCAAGTAGAACGCGAGCCCTTCCGCCGCGCCCGGCAAAGTGACCGCCCTCACCACGAGAACCGACAGAAGGACGAGAAGCGAAATCATCATCCATTTAGTCGCCCGCTCCACCCCTTTCACAACGCCAATCACGCAAACAAGCGTGGAAATCGCGACTGTGCCAATCGTGTAAGCGGTGCAAACGCCGCGATTGGAGACGAGGGAAGTGAAGGCTCCGTGAAAGTTTTCCGTCGGCTGGGTGTTAAAAAGGAAGTCCCCCATATATTTAACGAGCCAACCCGAGACGTCCGTATAGTAAATCATCAAGACAAACGGACCCGTCGCGATGATTATACCCAAGACGCGCCAAAACTTCTTCCAATTAGAAGGCGCGAGAGTCGTCAGTGCCGCGGCGAGGGAGCGGTTAGCGCCGCGTCCAATGCCGAGCTCCGCCGTCAGAAGTGGAAACCCGAGGAGGAGCAGGAAGGCAAAGTAGACGAGCACAAATGCCGCGCCGCCATTCTTGCCCACGATATAGGGGAAGCGCCACACATTCCCTAGCCCCACGGCGCATCCCGCCGCCATCATCAAGAAACCAAGCCGATTACTAAGACTTTCTCTCATCCTTCTCTCTCCTCACCTCTCACTCACACCTTAAGCGTAAAACTTCTGATAGATTCCCATAAAGAAGATTACCAGCACCAAAATCGGGATAACCACGGCATAATGGAACTTCAGCCATTCAGGGAGTCCGAAACCCTCGCCTGTGGAGACTTCCTTACGGAAATTCTCCCAGCCCCAGCCCCACTTGCCATTGACGGCGAAAAGTCCCATAACGAGGGCTCCAAGCGGCAACCAGCACTGGCTCACAGCGAAGTCTTCCCAATCCAGCACATTCTCCCAGAGAACGCACGGCATCGCACAAATCGCGATGGCGGGACCGACAAGCGCCGCCGCCTTGATGCGCGACCAGCCAAAAGAGTCCATTAGCCCCGCAATCAGGCTCTCTATGACAGCAATAATCGTCGTGAGCGCGGCAAAAGCGAGGAAGAGGAAGAAGACCGCGCCCCAGATGTGTCCGCCCGTCATACGCGCAAAGACCTCGGGAAGCGCCACAAAGATGAGGCCAGGGCCCTGCGTGTACTCAACACCATACGCCGAGCAAGCCGGGAAAATGACGAGTCCCGCCATAAACGCGACGAATGTATCGATGATGATAATCCAAACGGACTCCTTAGCAAGCGAATGTTCCTTGCCAATGTAGCTACCGCAAATCGTCATCGCGCCCACGCCAAGGGAAAGCGTGAAGAACGCCTGCCCCATCGCATCAAACGCGGCACTTACGGGGTGCTCCATAAAGCGTGCCCAATCAGGCTTCAAGTAGAACGCGAGCCCCGCTTCCGCACCCGGTAGCGTAACGGCACGCACCACAAGAACGCTCAAAAGGACGAGAAGCGAAATCATCATCCATTTCGTCACGCGCTCCACCCCCTTCACAACACCCACAAGGCAAATCAGTGTCGAGAACGCGACAACCCCGAGCATATAAGCCCCGCGCATATCCTTATCGCCTAGGAAGTTCGTGAAGGCAGGGAAGAAGTCCCCCTTCGGGGCAATATCCCGCGCATAGTCCACCGTGTACTTGACGAGCCAGCCCGCGACGTCCGTATAGTAAATCATAAGGACGAAGCATCCGGCAGCAATGATAAAGCCCATCTTATGCCAGAACTTCTTCGTACTCTCGGGGGCAAGTGCCGCGAGGGACTCCGTGACGCAACGCTTCGCGGCGCGTCCGTTCGCGAGTTCGGAAGTCAACAGCGGGAACCCCAGAATCAGCAAGAAGAGCAGGTAGACGATGACAAACGCCGCGCCGCCATTCTTGCCCACGATGTAGGGGAAACGCCATACATTCCCGAGTCCGACAGCACATCCCGCCGCCATCATCAAGAATCCGAGCCGATTACTTAGTTTCTCTCTCATAAGTCAGTTAGTTCTTTTTTTGCCTTTGATGAAAACACCTTACTGAGCAGAAGTAGTGGGCTTCTTGACATCAACCTGAATCTGGTAGAATCCGCAGTTGCCATCCTTCTTCGGGAGCGTCAGATTAACTTGCGTACTTTCCGCAAGTACAGGGTCAGACATTGTCTTGATTTCTTTTACATCCGTGCCCGAAAGAACGGTGTAGTAGAGTCCCGGAGTCGTCGTTGCCGTAAACGATGCGTCCGCTGTCGCAATCTTAGAAAGGTCAAGGTCTGTTGCTTTCGTAAAGACTTCATTTACTTCTTTCTGGATCGCCTTCTCTGCATCCTCTGTCAACTTCACAGTTACCACCCAGCCACTATCAGTTGTCTTCTGCGAAAGTTGCGCCGAGAAGAGTTTCACATACTCCGCTTTATCAATCTCAGTTGACGGCGCATTAATCATCCAATACTTGTAATCATTAATGGCCTGAGCATAGGCACTCGCCTCGTCATATGTCATTTCCTTCGATTCAGATTCGGGGTCAACCGCCACTGAGTTCACAGGCTTCTCAACAATCTTGAGTGTATAGGTCGTCTCTTCTTTAACCGTAGCCTCAAGGACGCTATTATCTTCATCCAGCTCATACCCTTCTGCAAACTTTATATCAGTGACCTTAACGACCGCCTCGTCGTCAATGTCACTATACTCAGTATGAATAGATTCAGCACCAACAACAATAGTAGTTGACTCTTCGCCCTCGTAATAGACGAACGAGACGACTTTGCCATCGGTCCACTTAATATTAACCGTACCCCAAACAGTCTTTACGACCTTGTAGTAGCCATCTTCCGTATCAAGCTTGAACTTGTATGTGCCATCGCCATCATACTCAGGCGCACCCTTTTCGCCAATTGTACCAAGGAACTCGCTCATTACCTCACAGATTTGCGTTTCGTTGCCTTGGAACTTAAGTGTCGCGTTAGGGTTACCGTCCGTATCAAGCTCAAGAATAAACACTTCAGGATCATAATCAGCACCTGTTTTCTTTTTCGTTCCAACAGGAGCCACACAATCGCTTCCATTCTTACTCTTTTCTGGTGCTATAAATGTGCCACCATTGACAACAACATAAGAAAGTGCATTATGTCCGTTCATATCGGGGTCTGCTTCAGCACGGACGCAGAACCTATCATTGTAGCCATTCCCTTTTATCTCAAATTTGCCATTATTAACGACAACCACACCATTCATAACACTTATAATATGTGCAGATGCTTCGGCGGTGAAGCTACCTCCATTAACAACGAGATTACCAGGCGCACATTCGCTGTTATCGTCATTCTTTTCACCAACAGATATAATCTGCTTAGTATTGGAGGTTGTCCGCGTCCAAGAGCCATTGCCCGCAAGCACGATGGACGCATTAGCAATTCGAAGACCCTCATCACCAGCTGAAATATCAATGGTAACATCCTTATCATTGTTAATAGCAATCTTTGTTTCATTTGTGCCATTACCAATGATTTTCACCATTTGGTCAATCGTAAGGTCACGGGTGATGGTAATCGGAA
>CAVCJC010000133.1:0-4419 GCA_963602475.1 Lachnospira hominis (ex Liu et al. 2021) | reverse complement strand
CTAAAAGCGCACCCCTTTTTCATTAATACGCACGAGGCGTACTTACTTGCAGAGCGTATAGAGAACGCCCGCGACAACCGCCGAGCCGATAACGCCCGAGACATTCGGACCCATCGCCTGCATGAGAATGTAGTTCGTCGGGTTATCCTCAAGCGAAACCTTATTCGACACACGCGCCGCCATAGGAACCGCCGAAACACCTGCCGAGCCAATCAACGGATTGATCTTATCCTTCGAGAAGAGGTTCATCAACTTCGCCATCAAGACACCGCCCGCTGTACCCACGCAGAACGCGAGCAAGCCGAGCGCGAGAATGCCGAGGGTCGTTGCGGAAAGGAACTTCTCGCACGCGAGCTTAGAACCAACCGAGAGACCGAGCATAATCGTCACAATGTTGATGAGCGCGTTGCTCATAGTATCCGCAATACGCGAAACGGAAGGACCGACTTCACGCGCGAGGTTACCAATCATAAGCGCACCGATAAGCGGCACCGCCGAGGGGAGCAAGAACGCGCAGAGGAGGAGCACCACGAGCGGGAAGCAGATCTTCTCAATCTTCTTCACGGGACGAAGCGCGGGCATACGGATAAGACGCTCTTCCTTCGTCGTCAGCGCCTTCATAATCGGCGGCTGAATAATCGGGACGAGAGCCATATAGGAATACGCCGCGACCGCGATAGCACCCAAGAGTTCAGGCGCCAAGCGGCTCGTGAGCCAAATCGCCGTAGGACCATCCGCACCACCGATAATACCGATGGACGAAGCCGCCTTCAACGGATCGCATCCAAAGAAGTCGTTGCCGAAGATCGCGCAAAGTCCCAGCGCACCGAAGAGCGCGAAGAAGATGCCGAACTGAGCCGCCGCGCCAAGAAGCGCTGTCTTCGGGTTCGCAATTAGCGGACCAAAGTCCGTCATCGCGCCGACGCCCATGAAGATCATGATGGGGAACACGCCCGAGTCGATACCAAACTTAAAGAAGTAGTAAAGGAATCCTCCCGGTTCAATAACGCCACCTGTCATCAACGGAATCCCCGACGCGAGGAAGGTGACGACACCGTCATGCATCATCGCAGGCGAGGTAATGCCCGTCAACGGACAGTTCGCGATAAGTCCGCCAAAGCCGATTGGCAACAGGAGTAGCGGCTCAAAGCCGCGCACAATCGCCAAATACAGCAGGACGAGACAGATCGGGATCATAATGAGCTGACCGAGACCATAGGGCATGTTGAAGAGCGTCTTGATTTGGTGCCCTTCAACGAAGTTACCCACATCGTCGAAGTAACCACCGTGCCAAACGCCCGCCTTATCAACATAGCCGTTAGGGGTCTTGTAGCCCGAGTTGATGTCGTGGGGATCCTTGCCGATCATGTCATTCACGGCAACGCGATCCGCCTCAGCGTAGTTGCCCGTCAAGAACGCAGGAGCCTCTTTGGACATAAAGCCCGCGATGCCCGTGTCGCCCGAGAGGTTTCTGACGCGCGCAGCAGTTGTCCGCCAGTCGCCGTCCGCCTGAGCACCAATTGCACAGGCGGCGAGGACGAGAGCCATAAGAATCTTTTTCATTTTCTTAGTTCTCCTTCTAGCGAGAGGTTAGGCAATAACCGCGACCACATCGTCCGTCGCGACCTTGTCGGTCGGGGCGACGGTGACCGTAACCACACCATCGCACGGGGCGGTGATGGGGGTCTCCATCTTCATCACGTCGAAGACGAGAATCTCGTCATCCTTCGAGACACGCGTGCCGCTCGGGGTCGTGATGCGCAGAATAGTGCCAGGCACAGGAGCCTTGACTTCCGTACCGCCCGCAGGCGCTGCCGCCGCGGCAGGTGCAGTCTTGAGACCCGCTTCCGCCGTATAAGCGACGGACTGACCATTGACGACGGCCTGACCGTTGCCCTTGATCTCCACGCCATACGCCTTGCCATTGATGGTGACCGTGACAGGACCGCCCTTGCCAGCCGCCGGCTTCGCGTCTTCCGCGAAACGGCAACCCATCGGGCCCTTGCCCTGAAGGAAGAGGATGCCCTTCTCCTTGCACGACGCGGCAATGAACACATTCTCGTCCGTAATCGCGAGGCCCGCGTCCGTCAACATCTTTTCCGCCGCCTTGCGTCCCTTGGTCGGGTCGGCATCGTTGAGCTCGAGCACCGTCTTGATGGTGGGCTCCATCTTCATGAACTCCGCCGCCTTCTTCACGATTTCGGGATCAGGCGCGACAGGGGTCTTGCCGAAGTAGCCGAGAACCATCTTCGCATAGCCAGGCGCAAACTTCTTGAACTTGCCGAACATCACATTCTGAATCGCCTGCTGCGCATAGAACTGCGAGACGGGCGTGACGGAAGTACCGAAGCCACCGAGACGGACGCAATCGTACATCTCAGCAATCATATCGTCGTACTTATCCATCATATTGTTGTCACGCAACATCTGAGTATTCGCCGTCAAAGCGCCACCCGGCATCGGGCTCCACACAATCTGCGGATTCACATTCATCGCTTCTGGCGGCAGGAAGTACTTCTTCATCGCGTCCTTGAACGCATCTTCCGCCTTCTTGATCTTCTGAATGTCGAAGTCGAAGCAGAAATCAGGGTCGCCATCGAGGCAGTGCCACATCGTGATGATGTCGGGCTGGCAAGTGCCGCCGCTCATCGGGGCCATCGAGAGGTCGAGGCCATCCGCGCCACCCTTAAGTGCCGCGAGATAGCACGCCACACCATTGCCCGCCGTCTCGTGGCTGTGGAACTGGATGTGCACCTTGTCGCCGAGGAGCTTGCGCGCCGCCTTCATGGTCTCATAAACCGTGTGAGGTGTCGAAGTACCCGAAGCATCCTTGAAGCACACGCGGTCAAACGGAATGCCCGCGTCCATAATCTTGCGCAGGCGCTGCGCATAGAACTCAGGTGTGTGAGTACCCTGGTTATCAATCCCCGGGGGCAAGCCCATCATCGTCACAACGACTTCGTGCTTGAGACCCGCGTCATGAATGCACTGACCCGACCACTTGAGGTTGTCAACATCGTTGAGCGCGTCAAAGTTACGAATGGAGCTCATACCATGCTTCTTGAACATCTGCGCATGGAGCTTGATCATATCGGACGGCTGAGACTCGAGGCCCACGACATTCACGCCACGGGAGAGCGTCTGAAGGTCCGCCTCAGGAGCCGCCTGACGGAACTTATCCATCACATCAAAAGCGTCTTCCTGGCAATAGAAATAGCAGCTCTGGAAGCGTGCGCCGCCGCCCGCCTCGAACCACCGCACACCCGCGTCATACGCCTCAGCGACGCACGGGAGGAAATCCTTGGAAAGAACGCGCGCGCCGATTACGGACTGGAAGCCGTCACGGAACGCCGTCATCATGTACTTTACTGTCTTTTTAGACATTTTATTTACTCTTTCTTTACTTTACTGTTTGTAAATCCTGTTTCACGAGCCTTAGCCACGCGCAACTGCTATTGCGAGCGCGACATTTGCGTCGTCCGATACTGCCGCCTTCGGGGCCGGTTTCTTCTTCGGCGCCTCCTGGGGCATCAGATGGTCAAAGCGAGCAAGCGCGACCATCGTAGTTTTAGTGACACAAATGAGCACCGTCAAAAAGATATAGACGATGCCCATGCCGGCTATTAGTAGGACTAGTCCCTGTCCGAGAACTGCCATTTTATCTGTTCCTTCTTTATTTGTTGTTGTTAGTTATTCAATCGGGGTTAAGGATCGACAAAGGTAAGCTTAAGAGTATCAAAGTCGATCTTACGGTAATAGCAATTGCGCGGTTTGCCTTCTTTATTCTTCGTATGGCAGATACCCCCGCGGCACGGACGGACAATGTAAAGTAGCGAGTTTTGTTCGCAGTTAACATAGGCCTCCAGCAAGTCGAACGTTTCGCCGCTCGTTTCGCCCTTGAACCACAGTTTGTTGCGGCTCGTGGACCAAAGTATGAGCTTGCGCTTCTTGAAGGACTCTTTCATCGCGTACTCATTTGTGTACGCAACAAGAATCACTTCCTTAGTGTCCGCATTCTGTACGGCCACCGGAATCACTCCCGGATCGTTCGCCACGTCTCCCGCGGCACGCGCATCCGAGACCTGTTTACCTACCTTCTCGAGCTTGGTGAAGTCAAGCATCAAGTCGGCGGACTCTTCGAGTTGTCCCATATTTACAAAGTCTCCGAATTGTTAGACACATAGTATACCAAACTTGCGCCTACGAATCAAGCGGAATCTTACCCTTTCGCCAAAAACCTTCATTTTTTTCACCGCCGCTGGTAGGAGGCGGAGTCCCTTCCGCCGCGTTTAAACAAAACTATGAGTTTTGCTTATCCCCCTTCGCCGCGCCCTTTGTGCCTGACAACATGCGGCACAGCGGGTGGCAACCGTGCTAACCCGCCCTGATGCGGGCGTCTTGCGCGTCCAGCGCCCCGCT
>CAVCJC010000132.1:2328-4486 GCA_963602475.1 Lachnospira hominis (ex Liu et al. 2021) | reverse complement strand
GAATCGGATGGGGCGTTAAGGCATTCTTAAGTAGTAGGGTTAAGGCAGAAGCGGCTTTAGAAGTTAAAGAGAAGAAACATTCTCCAAAGAAGCCATCTACGCCCTCAGAAGATGTAGCAAAAAAGGCTAAACCTTCTTCTGCTAATACATTTGTATTAACACCCCCTAAAGCATCGTTTGGCACATTGATTTCATCTGTGACAAGTTCCACAGGGCGGATAGTTGAGAAATTTCGTGGTGCTGACGGCAAAACACACAAGGTTCGCTGGTGGGCAAAGCCTCCGCTCTTTAGACATGCAACTGATAATGTGCTGTCGATGCTTTTAACCCAACGCGGCAGTGGGCCAATTCCTCCCATCCCATACACAGATAATATGGATAAAGTATTCTTAGAATCATTAAAAGACCCAATTATAATCGACAAGAATGCCTCTCCTGAGATACAAGAAAGGCAACGCATTGTTCGGGAGGCGCGGATTGAAGTAAAGGCACTTATGGATCAAGGGTTGAGTTTCCGTGAAATCGCCGCAGAGCATGAGTCTTTAATGAATAAGAACGCTGCACTAAGAGCGGAAGCTCTCGCGGCACTTAAGAAAGAGCGTGATAAGGGTGACAGTGAAGGCACGAGGGAGTTTCTTGAGAAGATAAACGAGACATTGGAAGATATGGGTGTAGAACCTATATCTATGCCAACCCATCCAGTTAGGAACTAAGGTTTAAGGAGTATAAAATGAAGAACTTGTTAATTTCAGCAATATTGGCACTTGTGACAAGCATTATATTCGCCAACGACGCGGCAGAAAAGACGAAAAAGCGTCCAACTAGCGCGGAACTTCGTGCGCTTATTGCCGCTCGCGCCAAGGCTGAGGGGGGATATGTGATAAAGCCTGTGGAGGGACGAGTTGTGCGTATCTTGTCCAAGACAACAGCTTTTTCGAATGATGACTTAAGTGCCGCGTCGCAAGAGATTTCAAAACTGCTAGGCATAATGTGTGAGGTTTCAGGAGATGAGAATGAAACAAGTTCCCGTACTGGTTGCTTAATTACACTTGTGGAGAAGGACAATTCTCCAACATTACTTATTGCCCCTGAAGAACCTTCGGCTGTTCTAAATGTCAAAAACTTAAGAAAGGACAATCCTTCTGATGAGTTATTAAAGACTCGCATAGTTAAAGAGTTAATCCGTGCCTTTGGATTTGCTATGGGCGCGTCAAATTCATCTATCCAGCCGTGCTTAATGCGTCCAATATTCACACTTGGCGACCTTGATGCCGAGAAGGTGTCTACTTTGTCTCCAGCCCCGCTTATGGGAATCTCACTCACAGTTGACAGGCTCAACTTTGCACGCCCCAAAAGAGCGACCTATAAGCGCGCTTGCCAAGAAGGCTGGGCACCTGCACCGACAAATGATGTACAGCAAGCCATTTGGGATAAGGTAAAAGCCGAACAGGCACAGGTACCGACTAAGCCCATTAAAATCACTCCCGATATGAAGCCCAACGGGAAGTGAAATACCACTATTACTACCAGACGCGGCAGAATGAGAACCGCGAAGGCATTATTACTGCCAAAGACCGTAATGATGCCTATTCCCAGCTCAAAAAGCTTGGCATAAAACCGTTTAAGCTCATCGGACGCGACCCGCTCCGTTGGAAACTCTGGGCAATTATTGCTGTTTTAGCTCTAATCGCGGCAGTTTTGTGCTATTTACTCATTCAAAACGCGGCACTTCCTCAAGAACTGCCGCGCGCTCAGCTTTACGGAGACCCCGCCATCATTCAGCAACTCTCGTCCGACGGATGGCGCAAGACTTTCGCCGCGAATGATGCATGGTTTGCCCGCCACACCATTCCTGCTTCTATGTGCGACTGCCGCGAAGCGGACCCAACTAATATCATCCTCTCTACCAAACTTCTGCCTATTCATCGCTCCGACACCCCCGAACTTATCAAAATGAAGCAAATGGTCAACGGAATGAAACGCGAACTCTCCGATTATCTCTCAGGCGGCGGCACAATCAGCGATTATATGCTCCTCTGTGACGAACGCCTCGAAATCGAGCGCGGAAAGCTCGCCATCTATAAGAAAGACCTCGAGAACCTTTCAAAATCTGCGCCCGCTAACCTCGAATCCCTCTGGGAATCCAAAAACGCCGAAC
>CAVCJC010000132.1:0-1454 GCA_963602475.1 Lachnospira hominis (ex Liu et al. 2021) | reverse complement strand
CCGTGATATGGGCCTCCCCACCCTCCTCCTCCCCGACTAACCCCACCACTTTTAACTAAAAGTGGCGAGCATATCTCTTCGAAAAATTACAATAAATCGAGAATGAAGGTCTGACCTTGTTTCTCGATTTATTAGAATTCCGCTCAACGCTCAAGTGCGTTATCAGTATTCTTTAACCATCGGGCCTGCCTGCATGGTCACATTCGCCACTTTTAACTAAAAGTGGCGCGACTCTTTCCACTAAATGATACTTGGTCTGTTCGTCACATCATTCCTGCTTCAATGTGTAACTGACGCAGAGAGGACACAACTAACATTGTTCTCTCCGTATGCGGCTTCCCACTCTCCTTCTCCCCGACTAACCTCGCCACTTTTAACTAAAAGTGGCGAGAATGAATTACTATAAAACTACACTAGAAGAGTTCCATTTAATGCCTTTTCAAAAATATGAGCAGCTTATGAGACGATGTAAGTCCCACTGAGAGCAAAAGTCAAGTGCAGAAGAGTTTCGCCACTTTTAACTAAAAGTGGCGAGATTGAGTCGCTTATGAGATTAGAGTAAGAGCGTCTATTAATGCTTCTACAGAATATGTGAAGGTTGTAAGACGACAGAAGACATCTAAGATAAAAATGAAAGTGCAAAATAGCCGCGCCACTTTTAGTTAAAAGTGGCGTACTATGCAAGAGTTAGTCTTAATAATGTGCATTCAGGTTCTATCTCGCAGACCTTTATATTCCCACTGGAATCTATGAGGCCTTCTTTGCTAAGCTCAGAAAACAAACGAGTTACAGTTCTCTGTGGCATTTCTATTTTCTTTGCTAGGGTGCGAATATCAGCTGTTGGCGCACCTTGGAGACAGCGTAAGAGTCGATTACGGCGATAATGAGAAAGTAGGTGCGTATATTTAATTAATTGCGATAGCCTTTCCGTATCTGGATTTGTAGCGAAGAACTCGCGTAGCGAATCAATTATGTACTCCCCTTCAAAAAAAAAAAAAAAAGAACGATAATAAACATAACTATCGGCTCGCTTAGACGAAACTAATCCTGCGCTAGACAATTTCTTTAGGTGAATGCTCATCGCCGCATTGCTCACTTCGAATCTCTTAGCAAGCTCACCAACACACGGAAACTCCGTCGTTTCAACGGATATTAAATAGCGTAGCAACTTGATTCGCAACTCGCAATCAAGAGCCTCGCATACCTTCCAGAAATTATTCTCAATCATATGCTTCTATTATACCATATCTGGACGCTCGCTAAAAGCAGAAAATCAACTTTACACTTGCTCACTTTTAGTTAAAAGTGAGACATCTTCTCTTCCAGTTCTCGACCATATGTTTCTATATCAGTTTCTCACTTTTAACTAAAAGTGAGACGGTTTGTTTTTGGGAAACGATTTGATGCTTAATAGGATTGTCGCTTCTAGCTAAAATGTCGGCGCTTGTGAAGGA
>CAVCJC010000131.1:0-4501 GCA_963602475.1 Lachnospira hominis (ex Liu et al. 2021) | reverse complement strand
GTCGAGACTGGCGAAAGGGAAGTCCGTTTGGGCGGACAAGAACGACAGTTTCCAGGCCCCGATTACGACAAATGCTGAAGCGAAGGCTAAAGGCGAACTCGGCATTAAGGAGACGGCGCAGAAGGACTTTGAAGCGGCTACGGGCATTGACGCGCCCGAGAATGGTTTTCTCGCGCAGGTCGCGAATATGAGCACGATGGTCGGCGGCAAGTTGACCGCGAATACTCAGATGAGAGCCGCGCAGAGGTTGATGGCTGGCGATTATGACGCGGGGGACGAAGACCGCCTAATGGATGAGCTTCTTTATGGTTCGGTCGCTCAACTTAGACAAACGGACTTTTCGCTCATTCCTGGCCGCAAGAAGATTACGAATAAGATTCTCAAGGAGTGGGATGAGCGCGAGGGACGGCAGTACAAAGACCCCGCAGAACGAGCGAAGGCGCGGAGGGCGTATGCCCAGCAGATTGGCACGAACTTCGTCAAGGAACGCACAAGAACTAAGCAGAACGCAAATACGGAACTCGCAAATCGCGAAACAACGCACTCGGCGAACATTGTCTCGCGTGGCTTGGGGATGGTTGGATATTCCCTTCCGTACGCACTCGGTCCGCTTGGGATTACGCTCCAGTTCTTGGAGGAAGGTTCGGCGAATGCGGTGGGCAACAAGAATGACGAATATGGTTATGACGATGACGGCAACTTCATTTTGCTGAGCAAGGGCGATAGCACAGGACGCGCTATTGCGGCAGGATTTGGCACGGCTGGCTTTGAAACCGCGACGGAACTTGCTGGCGGCAAGATTGGCGGCGCGATAGTTAAGCGTGTGCTTAAATTGGGCGGCAAGGGCGTAGGTGCTCTCGCGGGCAAGACGATTGGGCGCATTCCGCTTGTTAAGAAGACGGGCGAGGTAGCTAGTGAGTGGGCTGGGAAAGCTGTTGATAAGTTTGAAGCGACGAAGGCAGGCAAGGTTTTAGAGCGTTTTGGCAAGGGACTTCTGAATGCCTCGAAGTGGACGAGTAAGAAGTTTCATTTGGAAAGTTTGCCTGAAGAAAATATTGAAGAGTTGGAGTCCGCCATTTTCAATGCGCTGACGGGATTTGACCGTCGCGCAAGCGAATTGGTCGACCCCGAGACGGGCGAGCGCACCAATCCGTGGGGACGGTTTATTGACGCGAACAAGGAGTTCTTCTCGGCCAAGAACCTTGCCCAACTCAATGAAGCAATGTTGTTGACGATGGGCACGGGCGCATTTATCGCAAAGTGTGCCCAGTACGGCAATAGGCGGGCGGTTGATAATCTCATCCGTGAGAACAGTCTTATGACGGAAGCGGAGATTAAAGATACGCCCCTCGATAAGAAAGCCGCCGCGCTGGACGCTTGGCTGGATGGTTTGAGCGAGGAACAGGTTGTTGCGAAGCTCGATAAAGCAACGAGTTGGGTCGACAAGCTCTCGGCGAAGATTGCGGGCGAGAGCGGGAAGTACTCCGCTGAAGTCAACGCGATTCGCGAGAAGATGGCGGCGGCGAACGCTTATGCCGCAGGCAAGGAACTCGCGGAGCTGAACATCCCCGAACAGAAGTTCAACATCAAGACGAAGAAAGGCAAGAACGGGAAGGTCGTTCCCGACTTCCAGCGCGTCAAGGTGATGAATGCGACGACGGGCGAGACGATGGAATGCAATGCGGTTTATGATGATGAATCGGGCATTTCGGTCGTGGACAATGGCGCGAAGAAGCGCAAGTCGGGCGCGGCATATACGGTGTTCATCCCGGGACAAAAAGCAGGGCACAACTTTAGGTCGCTTGACAAGGCGATTACTTTCGCGACGCAAGCGAAGAATGAAATTGCGCTAGACTATGCGCGTGACAATATGAAGGTCGAGTTCATCAACAAGATGGTTGAGAAGGACTACGGCGGCGCGAATGTCGTTTGTGTGAAGACGGCGGCGGAAGCGGTTGATGTGGCGAAGAAGCGCGGCTATGACATTACGAAGTCGTCCGCTTATGACACGGGGCGTGCGGGATTCCATTTGGCGGACGGCACGGTGGTGCTGGTGAGAGACAATATTAGCAGTCCTCAGCAAGCGGAGCGGCTCTTGCGCCACGAAAACATTGGGCACAGCGAAGAGATGATGAAGGACAAGTGGCTCAATGCGGGCGAGAAGTCCGAAATCGGCACATTGCGCGACGCAAACATAGATGAAACGGTGAAGAAGAACGGTCGCGTCTCTGAAGCCGAAGTGGACCGTATTAAGCGCGAATCAGTGGCAAACACGGTTCAGATGCGTCCGCATGTTCCGTCCGTGGGTGATAGAATTGTTCACGGCGTACGGCAAGCGTTGAGGAGCGTGGGGCTTAATCTCAACGAGAACGATGTTGATATGGATGTTGTCGCGGCTGGCGTTGAGAAGGCTATGCGCAAGGGCAAAGACGGTAGTTATGTCTCGGTTGAAGCCGTGCCGCTGAGTGAACTTGTGAAGATTGTCGCGGAAGCGAAGAAGGCGAAGAAGCAGAAGAAGGCGGCGAAAGCGACAGCTAATGCGGCGGCCGAAGAAGCGGCGAAGGCGGTGGGGACTAGCACTACCGCGCCACAAGAAGAAACGACTAACGCCGCGCCACAAGGCAATGCGACTAATGCCGCGCCGCAAGGGAAGACGGTCAGTGGCACGACCGCGCCACAAGATGATATGGCTAATGCCGCGCCCAGTGTCGCGCCACAAGATAGCGTGGCTAGCGACACCGCCACTACCACTGCGCCGCAAGCAGAAACCACGCTTCAAGAGGAGGGTAAAACCAATGATTTTGAAAGTAAAAGACCTAATACAGGAAAGGAAGAACCGAATGAAACAAGGACTAACGCCAATGAAGAATCGGCGCAACCCCAATCGGCAGAAGCCCAGCAAGGGTCGCAAGCAGAGGAGTTGGAAGGAAACGCGGCGGCAGAAGGAGTGGTAAACGCCGCGCAAGACAGCAAGCTCACGCCAGAGCAACAAGAGCGCGTCAAAGTTATGGCGGCTGACAAAGAGGCAATGAGACTCTACAAGGCGGCTAAAAATGAGCAAGACGCGACTAAACGCGCCGCGCTGATTAAGGCGTTTAACGAACGCGCTTACGCGCTTTGGGACACTCACAAGAAGGCGAAGGCGGCGAAAGAGCCAAGCAATGCGCCTAAAGAAAACGCAGGTGCAAGCGTTGAGTCGCAAGGGAATGTGGCTAATCCCACGCCTATTGCACCGCAAGAAAGTGCCGCGCTACAAGAGACGGCGGACACAACACAAAGCGCACGACAAACGAAAGAGGACGAGGCGGCAGAGCCTGTAACACAAAAGACTGAGAATCCCGCAGACAACGGCTACACCGCGTGGCTCAATAAGTATCGTTTGAAGGATACGCCCGCACGGCGCAAGGAGTATGCGGCGAAGAAGGCGGCGGGCGTTAAACCTAGTGCCACGCCAAAGGCGGAAACGAAGGTGGCGGCGGAAACGGTCGTCGCACCTAAGGAGACCACGCCGAAAGAAGCAACGCCGAAAGCAGAAGCCCCGAAGGCGGAATCACCTAAAGTGACAACCACACCAAAGGCGAGTGGCAAGGTTGATGAGAAAGCGGCGGCGGAGCAAACAGAAACAAAGGTCAGCCCGAAAGCAATGGCTAAGGCCACAAAGGCATTTTTGGCTGACTTTGGTCATAATGCACCTATGCATATTGTCTATCACGACGGGGAAAAAGGCGAAGTTATTGTAACAGACGGAACAACGATGCTTGTAACAAAGCATGGATTTAATCCAAATGCTGTAAACAGCATGAATCGTCCAGATATTAGTCGCATCCTGCCGTCTAAATCTGATGTCTTTGCACCGAAGGCAGTTGATGTAGATAAAATTATAGATATTTGCAAAAAGGCAATTCGGCTTAGGAATGGTGAAAAACGACAAAGCCAGCAGGTATGGTTAAAAATCAATGGGAGGTATGGGATATTTAATGCAAAGTTGCTTTTGCGGGTAGCCAAAGCAATGAAGTCATTTGGGATAAACGAGATATTTGAGCGTGAATCCACACTTAATGGCCCTAATGTTTCTCTTATTTATGCACAGAATGATGACGCAACCATAGTGATTTGCCCTATGCATACTTTGGATCTAGAGGAGGCAATAACAGAAGCACCTCAAATTGGACGCTTTTGGAACACAAATGCCTCAATCGCCTTTGATGGTGAAACGGGGAGAATCCTTTATGCCCCTATGCGCAAGGTTACAGAAGAGAAAGTAAAGGCGCACGAGGGTACGACTAAGGGCGAAATACTCAAGCGGCAGTTGGCAAAGGAAAATGAAATCGACGCGCTGATTGAGGAAGCGAATAAGGCGAAGGATAGTGAAAGCGGCAATACGCCCACGCCGAAGGCGGAGGGCAAGACGCTTGGTCCTGAGGAGAATGCGGCGAAGCCTGTTACGGCATCTGCAAAGGCTTCCACGAACACGGCGTATGAGGCGTGGCTTGAGAAGTAC
>CAVCJC010000130.1:0-4577 GCA_963602475.1 Lachnospira hominis (ex Liu et al. 2021) | reverse complement strand
GTGCCTGTCCTCAATCGGGCTGGGGTCTGTCCCCCAATCCCAAGCGGGGCGGGGTCTGTCCCCAGGCAATTGACTCTCGGTTTTAGCTAAAACTGAGAATTCGTCCTTGATGTGGCACTCTGTTTCTCGGTCTCGATCACGCAGAAACGACGCGGATTGCCGACCTGATTACTTCGTGACCTGAATGGTGTAGAAGCCGCTTGTGCCGCCGGTGACGGAGAGCGTCGGTGTCCAGGAGGTGCCGTCGCCGATTTTTGTGTCACCGGTCGTGTTCGCCGCCATCGCCTCCATGGTCTTACCCTCCTTCAGGCGGTAGACGAGACCTTCCCGCGTCGGAGCGGTCGTGAGCGTAGGCTTGTTCGGCGACGAGAAATCGATCGTTGCGCCTTTCGCCGCGTCAAGAGGCACTTTCGCGACCTCATCCTTCACCGTCGCCGCGCTCAGGTCGAGAACGCCGTCCTTTTCCGGAATATCCAAAAACTCCTTTGCGCTGTATTCATGTCCGCCGTTCACGATCTTCACCGTCGCGCCATTCGGCGTGACCGTCTTCGTCTCCGGCGACACCTTCACCGTCACCTTCGCCGCGTCAACCCCATCGGGGATTGTCACCTTCACCTCTTTGTTTCCTTCACTCGGCGTAATAGTATACCCCTTCTCTGGGTCGCCTTCAATAACTGCGCCCGCATCATCAGCAATTGTTGGTGCGATAGACATCCACGAGACTTCATCAAGCCAAGCGGCGGAATCTTCCTGATCTACCGTTTGCTTATAGAGCCAACGGACCTTATGCTCACCTGCTCCTTCAATGGCGAAGGAGAAGAATTTCCATCCCGATGTTGTTGCGACATTCGTGACTGCCACGCCATCAATTTGCACCTGCATATAGTTGGCTAATTTGCCGCGCTTGAGGTATCCGTTGGCGTATAGCCAGAATGCGAGTTTGCCAGCGTTGGTGACGGAAGTCTCAAGCCAGCACTCTTGTCCAGTCGTAATAGCGCCCGTGCGAAGCGAAACTTCGCCATCGTGAGTAACGGACTCATCAAACACCCATTCCGCGTCCCCGCCCTGCTCAAATTCGCGTTCAGGAGCATTCAACACCTCACCAATTGTCGGGGCGACATAGTCAGGGGTCCATACCACCTCGTCCAGCCAAGCAATATCAGCAAGGACCTCTTCATCATAGTCATCCTTTACGAACGACCAACAAACTTCGTGCTCAACATCCGCTCCCTCTATACGGACAGTCACCTGCACCCAATCGACATCTCCCGCAATTGGCGAAACGCCCTCGGGGCGCTCTCCGTCAATTGTCAGTTCAAGATAATCGTAAAGCGAGCCGTCCGTAGCATCTTGCGGCTCACAAATAACCCTCCACCAGAAAGACAAGAGACCGCTTCCCTTCACGGATGTCTTCAATGTGGAGCGCACCGTTTCATATTCGGGGGCTTTATTAAGTGTGCCACTACGCACGGACGCGACGCCATCGTGACTTGTCTCGTAATCGGCTATCCATAAAGCGTCGCCTTCCGTAGTAAATGCTAGTCCCGTCGCGTTCAGGCAGTCCGCTACATTCCATGCGCGAGGTGTCCAAACGGCATAAAGCGCAATGGTTTCCCCATCCTCATAAGTGAGATCGCCTGGCGCAGCACCATCCACAAACGCCGCGCTACTTGCCTCAGGGTCAAATGCCCAACCAACGAAAGCGTAATCAACGCGCCAGAAGCTATTCTTCGGCAAGCCCTCTTCTGAGCCAACTTCGCGCACAACACTTTCCATTTCACCACTACCCTCATTCGCATCAAAGAGAATGGTATAATTATGAGCCTTCCAATGAGCGTAAAGTGTATGGTCGTTTTGAAGGACAACCTGCGTTGTCGGACGCACCTCCGCGCCTGCCTCTGGCTCATTCCACCATCCGTTAAATGTCGCCCCAAGCTGCGTCGGCTCTGGTACAGGCAAGCGGTAGGTTGTCCCTACAACCTGAGTGATAGAGGAAACCTCCGTATCATCATTGCAAGGATTAAATGTCACCTTTACAAAAGTCGGATCTTTGGTTTCAATTCCGTTCGTCGTTCCACTCGGCCAGGTTCGCGGCAAACTCTTCGAAGTTGAAATGCCGTCCCAGCCATAGGTGCCTTTCACGACGCGCGTGATAAGCGAAGACGGAACATCCGCGTAAACATCTGCCGCGACAGTTGGCGCATTGCCAAGAAAGTGGACATAAGCGAGTGCGCTACATCCAGCGAATAGGCGCGTACCAAGTTGCGTTACGCTCGCGGGAACAACAAGTTCCGTCAGTGCCGAACAGCCCGCGAATGTCTCGTCAGGTAGCACCGTAAGGCCATCTGGTAGCGCAATACTCAAAAGACCCTTACAACCACGGAACACTCCAACGCCAAGTTCGGAGACACCGACGGGGATGCCGACTTCTTTAAGGCTCTCACATCCTGCAAAGAATCCGTCAGTGAGCTTTGTCGTATTAGGTGTAACATTAACCTCGAGAAGCTGAGTATAAGTATCAGGGAAAACATCGCTTACTGCAACAATATTACCTGGCATTGTCACGCGGCGAATGCCCGTACAATTTGCGAACACGGCTTCCCCAATTTCCTTTATTTCTGCTGGAATCTCAATACTGGTAAGTGCCGTCATGCCGTCACATGCGTATCCGCCGAGCGCGAGAAGTCCCTCAGGGAATGTGAGGGAGGCTATATTCGAGCAACCCTTAAATGCGTATGCACCTATCGCCGTGACGGCTCGCGGAATCTGAATTGTCCGTAAGGTAGCACAGCCCGAGAGTAAATCGTCCGCAATCTTCGCCGTCTCAGGCGAAATCTCGACAAGTTCCATTGCCGCGTAGGCATCTGGGACGATGTTTGCAAGACTCCCGATTTCGCCACGAAGTGTGACCACGTGGATATTCGGACATCCCGCAAACGCGGCGGAGCCGATGATGGTGCAGGTGGACGGCAAATGCACCTCTTCAAGCGGCGTTACACCCGCAAAGGCGCGTGCTCCAATGGAGCGTAGCTTTTTCGGGAAAATGACGCGCGTTAGCGCGGCACAATTCTCGAAAGCGCTTGCCCCAATATTCGTGACGGAGGCGGGGAAGGTAAACGGACGCAGCGCGGCACAATTGCTAAATGCGCCATCTGGAATATCATCAATCGCCTCTGAAAGAGTTATCGTCTCGAGGGCTGAGCAGTCCGCAAAGATATTGGGAATAAGTTCCGTCTCGCCTTGTGCGAGCGTGACGGATGTTAGCTTGTCATATGCCGCGGGGAATAACTCCTTTATAGGCTTAATATGTGTCGTCGTCGTAACGCCGCGCAAGTTATCACATCCCCAGAAGGCATCGTCTCCAATATCTGTGACGCTGACGGGGATAGTGGCGGACATCATACGCCAGTCGTTTGAGAACGCGGCAGGTCCGACTGCGAGAAGTCCCTCAGGAAGTGTAACCTTCTCTAATTCAGACGCATTCGCAAAAGATGCCGCGCCTATCGTGCGGAGAGATGTCGGCAGAGTGAGTGTTTTCGCATAAGTACAATCCTGAAACGCGCTATCATTCACACGAACAACGCCTTCAGGCAGAGTAATCTGCTCAAGCTTCGTACATTGACGGAACGCATTCACACCAATGGAGGTAAGTATTTGAGAGAAGGCAACGGACTCAATCGCATATTGATGAGCAAACGCATACGCGGCAATTGCCTTTACATTAGCAGGGATTCCCACATCGGCAGGGGCATCGCCAATATAACCGAGGAGCCATCCGTTTTCAATCCAGAACCCACTCTTGTCCGCACGCTTGCCAATAGCACGGACATCGTTGTCGCCGAAGTCCTCCAATGTGGACGGAATCGCAATCTCCATCAGAGATTCGCATTCATCGAAGAAACCATCCGCGAGCGTCGTCACGCCTTCGCCCAACCCAAAATAAAATAGACCCGTATAAGAATCAGGCAGGATCTCCTTCAGCGTCTTTGTTGCGACTAGATTCGAAACGGACAGCTCAACTTTGCAAATTTTTGGACAATTAGTAAAGAACCCTTCAGCTAGTTCCGTCACATTCGTTCCTAAGAAGACACCTTGCAGATTGAAGAAGAAGTCATCGGAAAAGATTTCCCTCATCGTATGCTCTTTTAGAATACTTGCACAATTAAGCTCTGCATTCATGACCCCGCTACATCCTATAAAAGCATTTGCACCAATATATTCGACGGAAGCGGGAATTGTCACCCTTAACACATTGTCTACATTATGAAACGCATAATCGGCAATATGCGTGACACCTTCAGGAATCTCCCCTGTTCTCGTAGAATCATCACTATCGTAATAGCCTAACAACCAATTATTTTCTATCCAAAGCCCTTTCTTTCCAAGCTGTTCGCCGATTGAATGCCAGTTCTTGACTCCCGACATCAGCGCGAGGCAGCCGTCGAAGAATCCGTCCGCAACCGCCGTCACCTCCGCGCCGAGGGAGATGTCCGAAAGCGTCGCGTAGGCGGCGGGCAAGAGGCTCTTCAGCGTCCACGATGTCGCGACGGACGCGGAATCCAGCGCGAGGCGGCGAA
>CAVCJC010000129.1:0-4640 GCA_963602475.1 Lachnospira hominis (ex Liu et al. 2021) | reverse complement strand
CAAAAGTGCCGCGCACCCTTATAAAACCGAGGTGAAAGCGTGATTGGGGCAGATTTTGCCGCGAAACTTTTTTCACTAAAGTTGATAAAAGTGGTTGACTTAAAGCGCAAGAATTGGTAAACTAATTGCTGTCACCTGCTGAGAAGCGCGGTTGCTCCCTGGCGGGTGAAGGTATCAAGAAGGAAAAAAGTAAGATGGAAATCTATGTTGGTAACCTCGCATACGCGACGACTGACGAAGGTTTGAAAAGTGCGTTCGCGCAGTTCGGCGAAGTTACCGCCGCCCGAGTGGTGACGGACCGCATGACGAATCGCAGCAAGGGCTTCGGCTTTGTGACGATGCCCGATGCTACGCAGGCTCAGGCGGCGATCGACGCGCTAAATGGCAAGGAACTCGATGGCCGCACCGTGCGCGTCAATGAGTCCCAGCCGCGTCCGCGTGAAGAGCGTCGTGAAGGCGGCTTCCGTGGTGGTCGTGGTCGTGGCGGCTTTCGTGGTGACCGTGGCGGCTTCCGCGGCGGTGATCGCGGCGATCGTCCTCCGCGCCGTGAGACGCGTTGGTAAGCAAGAAGTAGCGGGCGGCTTACTCAAAGAAGTCCGCATTGAAAGTAGGGGGCACGGCGAAATTACCGTGCCCTTGCTTTTAAGGAAGCATGAAATCACGCATTGAGCAATTTGGGTGGCGCGGCACTTTGGAGCCGGGCATTGGGCGTGTCGTGAGTGCCCATGGCGACTACTATCATCTCGTTTGCAATGAGGCGGAAGGCGAAATCTTGGCGCGAACCAAGAAAAGTGTCTTTGCTCCGAAAGCGACGAAGATGCGTGTCGTTGGACGCGGCACTTCGCTCGAGACGGGCGTGCGTGGCGCGGAAGGCACGGTGAAGCCGATGACGGGCGACTTCGTGCGCTTTACCTACAATGCTCAAGGCGACAGCCTCATCACGGAACTTCTGCCGCGCTTCTCGCGCTTTGAACGCCGCGACCCCACGGCACGGCGCAAGGCGCAGACGCTCGCGGTGAACTTCGACTGGCTCTTTATTATGATGTCCCTGAACGAGAACTTTTCCATTGCGCGTGTCGAACGCTATTTGGAGCTCGCCTCGGATATCGCCCCAGCGCGTGCGGCGGTCGTGCTGACGAAGGTGGACTTGCGTCAAGAAGAAGACGCGCCCCTTATCGCTGACTTGCGTGAGACTATCGCGGGCAAGGCGGACTACTTTGAAATCTCGTGTGTGACAGGCGAAGGACTCGCGGCAATTCGTGCGCTTGAGGTGCCTGGTGACACGCTCGCTTTCGTGGGTAGTTCGGGTGTCGGCAAGTCGACGCTCCTCAATACGCTCGCGGGTGCGGAGTGGGCGGCAACGAGCGAAGTGCAGGAGTGGAGCGGCAAGGGACGCCACACGACAACGAGCCGTGAATTGGTGCGTTTGCCCTCGGGCGTACTCGTTTTGGATACGCCAGGCATACGCGAAATCGGGCTTTTGGGTGAGGAAGAAATGCGACTTGAGCGCGGCGAATCCACTCATCGCCGACGCAAATAAATGAGATTTCACTTGATTTTATGCCGAAAATGTAGTAATATATTAGGCATTGAACTTGTCAAAAGGAGTAAAATGAAAATTTCGACAATGGTAATGGCGTGCGCGGTGTTCTCGGCTGTGGCTACAGGATGCCGCTATGATAAGTCCGCGAAGGGCGCTTCTTCGGCTGACGAAGCGGCGAACAATGGCGGCGTTGATGATTTGGCGGCCGAGACGGGCAGCCTCGACGACATCTCGTCGAATGGCAAGAGCTGGGAAGCTCTGGGCTATTCGCGTTGCACGGATGTTGAGTTCGCGCCAGTTTACTTTGCGTTTGATGCGACGGCCATCCAGCCTTCGGAACTCGGCAAGATTGAAGCCGTGGCGAAGCACTTGAAGGATAATCCGGATCGCGTCGTTTCGATCGAGGGCAACTGCGATGAACGCGGCTCGACGGAATACAATGTCTCGCTCGGCGAGAATCGTGCGCTTATCGCGAAGAATTACCTCGTGCAGAATGACATCGCTGACTCGCGCATCAAGACGGTGAGCCGTGGCGAAGAGAATCCGGCTGTCGAAGGCACGGGCGAATCGGTCTGGTCGCAGAACCGCCGCGACGAATTCTTTATCTACAAGAAGTAAGGCGCGTCACTTAAATGACGCTGGCCTTCCTCTTTGACAGTGTGGGTTTCGGCGAGTGGCTTGTCCTACTCGCCGTAATCTTGATTGTCGTGGGGCCTAAGCGGCTACCCGCCACAGCCCGCAAATTCGGACAGTACTACGCGAAGTTTCGCCGCGCGGCAGAATCGTTCAAGCGGCAACTCCTCGATATGGACTCCGAGTTCGGACAGGCTGTGAAGGAGGTCGACAAGGCTGTTTCTGAGGTGCAAAAGAGCATCGAGCACGCGGACGCACAGTGGGACGCATTGGCGGCGGGGTATCCGCCCGAATCTGTGACGAACCCAAGTGCCGCGCCGATGCCTCCAGCCGAAACTGCCGCGCCGACGGCACCTGAGGCGACACCGCCTCAGCCCGCACAAGAGACACCAGCTACTACTAATGGCACTGACGCTTCTCAACAATCCTAACGAACGCAACGATCCGCCGCGTCCGCTTTTGGAGCACCTGCTCGCCCTGCGCGATATGGTGGTCTTCGCGGCAATTGCGTGGACAATCTGCATGATTGTCGCGGCGGTGTTCTCTCCGCAGATTCTGACGTGGATCAAGAGTCCGGCGGCGGATAATGAGGGGCTTTTGCAGGGTCTCGATCTCACCAGTGGCTTTTCAACCGCAATGGGCATTGCGATTTGGGGCGGCACGGCCTTGAGCTTCCCGTTCCTCATCTATGCGCTCTTGCGTTTCGTTTTTCCTGCCCTTACCAAGCGCGAGAAGTTCATCCTCCTTTCTCTTCTCGTCATTGGTACAGGGCTATTTATTGTTGGCGTGGCGCTCGCCTATGCGAAGACCTTGCCACTCGTCGTGACGGCGTTTCAGGAAATCAACAATTGGGTCGGGCTCCCCGTGCAGACGATTCGTATTGAGGGGTATGTCTCAATTGTGCTTAAGACCATCATTGCGTTTGGTCTCGTCTTTCAATTGCCGCTCATCCTCTTTATTCTAGGATGGTTCGGGGTTGTGACGAGCAAGGGACTGCGTGAAAAGCGCCGCGTCGCGATTGTGCTCGCTTTTGTGGTGGCGATGTTCTTGACCCCGCCCGACCCCATGAGTCAGCTCATTATGGCGATTCCGCTCTGCCTACTTTACGAGCTTTCCATTTGGGCAGTTTGGCTTAAAGAACGCGCGACATTCTCGCGCGGCGAATCGTGAAAAAGCGTGCTTCATTCGCCCTCGGCTTCATTTTCTTGATTGCCTTGGGCACTCTGCTACTCGCTATGCCGTGGGCGCAAGCCTCGGGCAAGTGGGGACGCTTTTTGCCGAGCCTTTTCACCGCTTGTTCCGCCGTTTGTGTAACGGGGCTGAGTGTCGTTGATATCGCGACGGAATATTCCCGCGCGGGACTTATCACGCTTCTCTCGCTCGTCCAAATTGGCGGACTCGGACTCATGACCCTCGGAACATTCTTCCTAATTGCGGTTGGGCGCCGCCTTTCGCTCGGACGCGAGTTTTCGCTTATGGATGCCTATGGCGTAGAGCAAGTTAAGGGACTCAGGGGACTCGTCGCGTGGGCTGTTGGGTCGACTTTGCTGATAGAGGGGGTCGCGGCGGCACTCTTTTATTGGCGTTTGCGAGCTCCGTTTGAGAGCATCTTCCTCTCAATTATGAGTTTCTGCAATGCGGGACTCGCGCTCTCACCTCAATCTGCCGCGCCGTATGCCCACGACCCGATAGTCATTCTTGTGTCGTCCGTGACCACGATTCTCGGTGGCATCGGCTTTCTCGTCGTCTTTAATCTTTGCACTTTCAAGTTTCTGCGCCGTGCGACAGGGGCGCGGGGGCGGCTTTCGCTCCATACCCGCGTCGTTTTGCGCGTGACGGGATGGCTCCTCGCGATTGGGCTTGTGCTGTTCCTCCTGCTCGAGTGGAACGGAGCCCTCGCGGCATTTAATTGGCATGAGAAGCTCTATATTGGCTTCTTCCAGTCCGTTACGCCGCGCACTTGCGGGCTTTGTGTGACCCCGACGGAAGCTCTGCGTCCTGTGACGCGGCTTGTTTATGAGGTTTTGATGTTCATTGGTGGGGCACCTGGTTCTACGGCGGGCGGACTCAAGGTCACGACTTTCGCGGTTCTAATCTATACTTTGAGGGCAATGTGCCGCGCTGAGGATGAGACGATTCTTTCCCGCCGCGTGGTGCCGACGGATATTGTCCGTGAGTCAATCGTTATTATGATGGCGCTTGGCGGGTTTATTGTCCTTGTCTTTGCCGCGCTCTTATGTACGGATGGTGCGAGCCTGAGCTACGAGTCGCTTTTCTTTGAGGCTATATCGTCCGTGACCACGACTGGGCTGAGCATGGCGGATACGACGGCACGGCTTTCTGTGGCGGGGCAGTGTGTGACGATGGTCGCGATGTTTATTGGCCGCCTTGGAGCCCTCACCGTCGTTATGATGATTGGCGATAGAGAAACGCGGCACTTTGTGCGTTACCCCACCGAAGAGCT
>CAVCJC010000128.1:0-4667 GCA_963602475.1 Lachnospira hominis (ex Liu et al. 2021) | reverse complement strand
GGTTCCGACCTGGTACGCGAGGTGGTGGCACCGCTACATGGTCAGCGTCGGATGGTCCACCAATCGCGGCGAGCGCGTCGACCGCAAGAATTGGCGTCCGCTGATGAAGACTTGGTGGCGCAATTGCCGCGAAGACGAACGCGAAGCGATTCGCCGCGAAATCACCGAAGGCGTGAAGCCGACGGAAGACCTCGTCGCGCTTCGTGAACGCCTCCTCGCCGAAAACGAGCGCATGTGGGCTTGAGGCGAGAGAGGCGGTTTTTAACCACGGATTTCCACGGATTGTCACGGATTGTTTTTGCCGTGGAGATCCGTGGTTAAAAACACCGCCCCCAAATCCTGTAAATCCTGTCTAATTACTTCGCCCGCGAGCCGAAGGCTTTAGCTGCACCAAGAGCGCGGCGGCGAAGACGAGCGCACATCCCGCGAACTGTCCGCAAGAGAGCCTATCGCCCATGACGACATACCCCGAGAGAGCCCCAAAGACGGACTCTAGTGACAACATAACCGCCGCAAGCGCGGGCGGCGTGCGGGCTTGCGCAAAGTTCTGCAAAGTGTAGGCAATGCCACTCGAGAAAATGCCACAATAAATGAGCGGAATCCACGCGGCGAGGAGTCCGCCCGCCGCGAGGGGCGCGGATTCGCTCGGCAGAAGCAAGAACGGAGCCCCTAGAACCGAACATGTTAGAAGTTGCACCGCGCTCATGATAAGGACATCGCACTTCTTGGAGAAGTGGTCCACGACAACCATCTGAATCGCGAAAAAGAGTGCACAAAGAATGGTCCAAAGTTCGCCCTTGCCAATATGTAGGGCGTTCGTACTTGCCGCGTGCCCCGTGAGGCAAATGAGGTAAGTTCCGACAAGTGCCGCGAGCGCACACACCCAAACGCGGCGGGATGGCAAATGCCGCGTGAGGATGGCGACGAGCAACGGAACAAAGAGCACATAATTCGCCGTCAGAAAGGCGCTGATGCCGGGGGTCGTCCAATTGATGCCTATCTGCTGAGTCGCCATCGCGGCAAAAAGCGGGATGCCACAACAAATGCCAGCCCAAATGGAAGCGCGGCAATTGGGACGCTCACTCCCCTTCTTGCGTAAGGCTATGCAAATGAGCAGGAAGCCTCCGCCTAAGATATTGCGGAATACCGTCATCGCGAACGGACCCAGCGCGGCAGAACCATATTTCTGCGCGAGGAACGCCGTCCCCCAGATGAAGGTCGTTATTAAGAGAAGAAGCGCGCCCATCGCGTCCGTTTACTTTGCTTTGCTATCGAGAATCAGCTTCAGCGTCGTCAGCGTCACCAAGAGAAGTGCGAGCGCAATGCCGAGGGAAATCCAGACATTATTCACAATTGGTGCGATGATATAGGCAATGAATGAGACTCCCGCGACAAGGACCGCGTACGGTAGCTGCGTATTCACGTGGTTAATGTGAATGCACCGTGCGCCCGCCGAGGACATAATGGTGGTATCCGAAATTGGCGAGCAGTGGTCGCCGCAGACCGCGCCTGCCATACACGCCGAGACGGCGATGATGGTCATGGTCGTACCTGGAATTGCCGCGAGCACAATCGGGATGAGGATGCCGAAGGTGCCCCAGCTCGTCCCTGTTGAGAAGCCAAGAATGCAGGCAATGATGAAGATGATGGCGGGCAAAAACGCCTTCAAGGACGCGGCTGGGCCATTGATGAGGTCCGAAATGAAGATTTTCGCGCCAAGCGAGTCCGTCATACCCTTCAAGGTCCACGCACAGCAAAGAATCATAATGGCGGGCACCATCGCCTTGAAGCCGGCAGGAAACGCCTCCATACAGTCCTTAAAGCTAATAACGCGGCGGCAAATGAAGAAGATGACTGCGAAAACAAGCGCGACAAGCGAGCCGAGGGCGAGTCCCACGGACGCATCGGAGTCGGAGAACGCCTTAATGAAGTTGCCGCAATTCTCTCCGCTAAAGAATCCGCCCGAGTAGATCATGCCGACCGTCGAGGCGACAATCAAGAAGAGGACGGGCACGAGCAAATCGCAAACCTTGCCCTTCTCATTTTGCGGAAGTATCTCGCTCGCTTCGGCAAAGTGTTCCGTCGCGTCCGAGACGCCATTCTTGAGCGCCTCATCCTCATAGCGTTTCATCGAACCAAAGTCGAACTTACAAATGGCGACGAAGAACATCGCGGCAATAGTGAGCAGCGCGTAGTAGTTATAAGGAATTGCCGCGATAAAGAGCGAGAAACCTGATTCCGCCCCCGCGCCCTTCGCGAAGCCCGCTACCGCCGCCGCCCAACTGGAAATAGGGGCGATAATGCAAACTGGCGCGGCCGTCGCGTCAATCAAATAGGCGAGCTTCTCACGCGACACGCGCTTAGCGTCCGTCACAGGCCGCATGACGCTACCAACCGTCAAGCAATTAAAGTAGTCATCGACGAAAATGAGGATGCCAAGAATAATCGTCGCCACCTGTGCGCCGACGCGGGACTTAATGTGCTTCGCCGCCCAGCGTCCGAATGCCGCCGACCCGCCTGTGCGATTCATCATTGCGACGAGTGCCCCGAGAAGGACAAGGAAGAAGATAATGCCAATATTGTAGGCGTCGGCGACGGACGTGATGAAGCCGTCCTCAACCACATGTACGAGCGTCCCCTCAAATGAGAAGCCCGAATAGAGGAGTCCGCCCGAGACAATACCAATGAAAAGCGAGGAATAAACCTCCTTTGTCACGAGTGCGAGGAAGATGGCGAGCAACGGAGGAAACACCGCCCACCAAGTTCCGAAGAAGCGGTTCTGAGTTCGTACCGTCGCGAGCGCGGCACTTTCGTGCTCCTTGAAGGCTTTGTCGTTCTGGACATTTTCCGCGTAAGCATCGACATACGCCTTTGCGGACTCTACATCGCCCAAATCATAGGTCTTGGTTTCTCCTTCAACCTGCACCTGAAAATGGTCGTTGGGCGACGCGGCATAGGCGGGAGTCGAAGACCCCGTGAACAACAACGCGCCCATGAGCGCGAACAGAGATACGAATCGAACTTTCATAGATTTCCTTGTTAGTTGAAACGCCCATTATTATACCACTTTTACCGCCCACCCACAACAAGAACCACACACTTTTCAATTTTCTACCACGGAACACACGGAAGCCGCTTCGCGGCACACGGAAGATGAGGAGGATAGCCGCGCTATTCGAAGACGACGCCGTTTTGTTTCAAGGTTTTCTTGAGTGTGGGATAGTCAATATCTTGGACGATGCCATTGCCTTTAATGGCTTGTGCGGCGGCAAGTCCTGACACTTCGCCGAGCGCGAAGAAGACTGGTTCCATACGAATAGCTCCGAAGGCCATATGCGAGGCAGAGAGGCACACTGGAACGAGCAGGTTCGAACATTCCGTGCGTTTGGGCGTTAGCGAGCCATAATCAATCGAAAAAGGAGGGAAGCGCTTAAACGGCTCGCCTGGCAAGTTCGCGGAATAATCTTCTATGTTGCCCTCATTGTGGACATAGCCCTTCTCATCAACATAGCGACGGACATTGTGTGAGTCCATTCCATAGGCTCCCATCGCGACTGGACGCGACACTTTAACTTTGCCGCGACAATTATGTTCCGTCATTACATAATCCCCCACCATTCGCCGCGCTTCACGAACATAGAGTTGGCTTTGCCATCCGTTGCCGAGTCCATCTTGGAACTCATCGCGGCAGGTGCCCCATTTGGCAACACGCTCACGAATAGGTTCGGGAACACGGGGATGATTGGCAAGAGTCCACAAAAGCCCCATTTGATAATTGAGGTGCTGAGCCAAAATCTTCTCGCGTTCGGCATACGAAGCCTCGGGCCACGCCCAATTGCCGCCAATGAAGTCCGTTGAAAAGCCCGTACGATTGTTGGTATCCGTTTTGCGATTTGGCATGCGAGAATTAATCCAAGGCTGGAACTTCTCAGGCTCTTTCACGGCTTCTAGATTGCGCAGAAGGAGTTCATAATCAAGCGGATTATAATTCGCGGGCTTAACAAAGGCAATTCGATTCGAAGGGACATCCGTTAGGCACATCCGAAAGCAGTAGGCTTGCACGCGCTTATCGCCACTACCATCCGCCTCTGGGACATCTTTCTCAAGCCCAGGGAGGAGTCCGCTTGTGGGGTCTTCCGCCTTAACATAGCCGCTTACTTTCGGATTCATCTGATGCCCTGTAGAAAGCCGCCTTTGGATTCCGCTAATAGTCTCATTATAAACGCTATTCGCCTCGCGTCCCACGAAATAGCTTACTCCAGCTGCCGCCAACAAGTCACCTTCGTAAGTCGCGTCCACAAATATCTTGCCACGGAACTCCTTGCCGGAAAGCGTCCGAAAGCCGACGATCTGTTTTCCGTCACGGAGCATCTTCTTGGGGTCGCGGTCGAGATATTCGCCGCGAATAATCTCTAGTTTGTTTTCTTGCACCCAGCGCTCAAGAATCTCAAGCGCGGCGTGCGGCTCAAATGTCCACATAGTGGAGTCCGTCAACTTACTTGCGCTTTGCCCCTCAGAGACATAGTTGTCGCGCTTCTCATATTGCCAATGGGCTGGATCGCGGTAATAGGTCGCGACATCCGTATAGAATTGCCGCGCGAGACCTCCGAATGATGCGAAATATTATACCATTTCCGTTTCCAAGGCTCAATAAATAATCCCCCCTT
>CAVCJC010000127.1:0-4736 GCA_963602475.1 Lachnospira hominis (ex Liu et al. 2021) | reverse complement strand
CCGCGAGCCAGCCCTTTTCCGCAAAGAACTGCTTATTGCCGAGTTCATCCGAATAGTCGGCGGGCGTGACATTAATAGCGTCGGCGGACTGTCCCTCAGGATAGGTGAGAACCCGCGCGTGGCTCCCCACAATCTTACGGAAGAGCCCAAGGGCTTGCGTGCGACCTGCCGCGTTTTGGGCATTCCAGTAGGTGCGGTCCGTGACGGGATAGTACGAACCATACTGATTGCCGTCCGACAAATAGCCTTCCGTGCCCCAGCCAACCATCGAAAGACGCTCGCCCAGCAAGAACTCGCGCGTCATTGCGTCCGCGAACGCCTTAGGTTCAGCCGGGGTCAGCCCACGCGCTTGGGTGGAAACAGCGAAAAGGCTGTAAATCGGATAGTACGCGCGGCACTTTTCGTTCGCCGCATCCCACGAGTCGGACCATAGCCCCTTCTTCGCGTCCCAGAACTTGGCGACAATTTCGCGTCCGACAGCTTCAACATTTGCCGCGCCTTCGCCTGAGAGATTGACCCACGCTTTCAGGCCTTGCCAATAAATCGCCGCGTCAATGAGCGCATAGTCCTCGGAGTGCTGATTGAGCGTGCCTGGAAAGTCAGGATAATAGCCAATGCCGCGCGAGAGGAGCTCGCCCGGTCGCACAAAAGCCTTGGCGCGTTCAATGAGTTTGCGTGCGAACGGCAGGCACTCCGCCTTAAACGCCTCATCACCCGTTATGTTCACATATTCATCGAGCAAGATGACCCAGAAGAGTTGCACCGTCGGAGCAAGCGGCATGCCGGGCTTGAAGTCCGTCGTATAGGAGTGTAAAATCCCCTTCTCGCCCGCCGTATCACGATGAAAGGCGAGCATACGCTTAATTTCCGCCGCGCGTCCGCACATCGCGAGCGTCCCCGCATGCACCATCGCGTCCCAGCCCCACACCCAGTAGGTGGGCGAGGCACGGAATCCGCCCTGTCCATCCACTTCGTGCCCCGCGCTCATTGGGAGCGTGAAGCCGAGCCAGCCATCCACAAACTTATCGCCCGTCACAAAACGCGCATCTGCCGCGTGGTGGGACGCAAACTCGGCGAAGACACGATCCACCCGCGCGGACGACAAATCCTCATTCGCCGCCTTATCGAAGACCCACCAAAAGAGGAGCGACTCCGTGGGCTTTTGGGTCACCATATCAAAGCGGAATTGGGTCTTCGCGACATTCATAGGTGTCGCGGGCTCTTGCAACTTGCGCTCGTTTTGCGGAAAGCGCACCGGCACGGACGCACCGACTTCAAGCGGAATCGTTATGCCCTCGCCCTTCCATTCTGTCACCAGCGCATCTTTCGCCGCGTTTAGCCGCCACTTCATTCCGTTCGCGAGCCCCGCATGCATAAACGAGAGACGCGCGGTGACGGACTTACCTTGCGGATTCTCCAGTACCGTAATGCGGCGGAAAAGCGCATTGCGGTCGAGCACAAACTCGTGGCGTACTTTCACGCCCGCCACCGTGCATTCACTGCGGTAACCAAACGGATAGTGTACCGTATTCTCGAAGGTCAGCCGATACGGCATGCCATCGATGAGCACATATGGAGTGAACTGGTGCATCCACGTGCAGTTTTCTGCCGCGCTTGAATACATCTTCTGGCTTGTGAACGGTTGCTCCCCGACATAGTTGAGTTCAAAGATGCCCGCGATATCCGCATACTTCACCGAGAGGCGCCCCGACTGATAGAAGTTGCGGCGAACGCCGAACCCCTCCTTCTTATAGGGTAGCCCCTCGTCGTTAAACCCATCTATCTCTGTTGCCGAGGTAGGGGGCGGAGTCCCTTCCGCCCCGCTAACAAGAGGATATCCCACCATAATCGCCGCGACGACGACCTTGCTCCAAAATGTGTTCTTCATTGATTATTTATCCTTTACTTACTTTGCGTCTGCCGCGACTTTGGTGACGAGAATGCGCTCAAGACGCGCAATGAAGCCGCCTTCCGCATACCAGTCGTCCAGAACCTGCTTTTGATTTGTGCGAAGCCCTACGGAAATCGTCCCCTCCTGCAACATATTCGCAGGGACATCAAACGCGAAAATGCCATCCACGGACCGCACTTTAAGCGGCTCCCAAATGACCTCACTTGCCTGGGAATTGGCTTTTATGAGTCCCAACTCCGAGGGGTCAACAAAGTTGCCGATAATCTTATTCCAGCCCGACTTGACCGTCAACTTATACGAAAGCGGCTCATTCGCGTCCGCGACATCATAGAGGCGCACACGCACGGTATCCGTCGGCTTCAAGTTGAGCGAATCGAGTCCCTCGATTTGGAAAGTCAGTCCGCGCGGATGCACCCAGTAGGACTTGCCCTTACCGAGGCTAATGCCGCCATCGGAATATTCGAGTGCCGTAATTTTGTCATTCGCCGCGTAAACGACGCGGTCATACGCCTTGGCGCGACTCTTTTCGCCGAAGGCACAGTTTCCGAAGCAGTCGACATCGAGAAGCAGCGTCTCATTCGCGGGAATTGCCTTACGGAAGAACGCGTCGTCCTCCGCCTGAATCTGCTTAAGTGCCGCGCCCGCACCTGCCGAGAACGCTTTCCATTCATTCGCCGCCGCCTCAAGTGCCGCGATGCCCGCCTTATCGGGCTGAATGTCCGCCGCCTCTACGCCGTTGAATCGGAACCATGTGCGCCGTGTATTGAAGGTTAAAGTGACGTGGTCGCCCGCCTTATAATCGCCAAGGCGTCCCTCGGGCGCGTCAATCGTGCAGGGCTTAGGCAAGGTCAATTCCACCTTGCACTCCCCGAGAAGCGGCGTATCGACGAACGCATAAAGGCGGCGGCGCGAGCCTTCGCCAATCGTTTGGACGCGCCAGAGTGGCGTGACGAGTCCGCCAAACTCAGCGGGGTCAGGCTCGCCCGTGCTCACGACATTAAATGCGAGAGTGCCCTTCCAGCCTTTCGGCAATTCAATTACCGTGTGGAGGCGTCCATCATCGAGGACGGAGGGCGTAAACGCACGAATCCCCGCGAGCGTCTCTTGGGGCCGTGCATCCCAAAGACACACTGGCACGGCACGCGGCAGAGGTTCCTTAACCGAAATCTGCACTTTCGTCCCTTCACGCGAGAAAGCGACGCGCGCGGCATCGTCCATAGCGAAGTCATTGGGCGCGGTAGTATCCGCCGTCGCGAAGTGCCAAAGGATGGTGTAATCGTAGTGATAGTAGGCAATCGGCTCAAGATGGCTGAAGCACGCCTTGTAGTCGCGCATTTCCATACCGATAGACGGACCCGAATCGATGGGCTTATCCATAATACGCGCTCCCGCGAGATAGTCGCGCTGAGTGAAGACATTCTCGGGGGCGGAAGGACAGAACCGCTCGTACCACGCCGCCACATCGCGTCCTGTCGCGAAGACGACCTTGCCGCCATTCTTCGCCGAGTCAACCGCATATTCCGCACCGCGGCGATTATGGACGGTCATAGAGCGCGTGCCGAAGGAGCGTCCGAACTCATAGCCCGTCGTCAAGAAGTAGGGCGAGTCTTTCATGCTCGCGGCAACTTTCAAGTAATCATCAAAGAAAGTCTCATAGCGAAGCGGCTCATCACCCGTCTCCACACTACGATGCCACCGCATAAAGTGGCTCGGCGAGCAAACATTGTCGCCCCAATTGACGACATGCGGCATATAGAGGTTGTAGCTATTCATGCACATGCCAAGCACATCCCCCGCACCCGCTACACTGCCGCGATGCGCCGCCTTACGGAAATCGTCCGCCGCCACATAAAACGGCTGATTGAGCATTCCCCAGTGATTGATAGCCCAGTGTCCGTCGGACCAATTCTGCTCGGGGCAAAGCGAATGGAGCACATTCCACTTCACTTCACGCATAGCCTTGATAAGCGTATTGGCGGGCGTATAGCTCGCGAAGCCATGAAGCGGCTCAAAACCGAACGCCTGCATCCACGCGTCAAGCGCTTTCAGCCGCTCCACAATCTCGGGCACCGTGAAGTCGTCCCAGTTCGCCTTGAGCGTCTTGAACTTCGGGTCCAGATTGCCGAGTGAGTCCGGATGAAGGTGCAAGTAAATCGCGTCACCATAGTCGCGTTCGAAGCCAAGGAATGTGGTATCCGCCTGAACTTGGTCGAGCGTCACATAGTAGTTAACAGGCACGCGGCGCGAATGAAAGACGCTATCAAGAATGTCGCCCGTCGAACCCACGGTGAGCTGCAGTACCGTCCATCCTGGCGCGGCAACACCCAAGTAGCGCGTCCGTACCCGGCCAGGCGCTACCTTCTCATGCACAAGGTAGCTACCAGGCTCAAGCGGACCAAACGCCTCGCCCGCCGCCGCCTTCGCGACAACCTCCTCCTGGTAGGGGGCGGAGTCCCTTCCGCCCCACTCTCCGTTAAAATACGGATGTTTCACCACCTCGCACGCATACGGCATAATGATGGATTCTTTATCAGAATACAAGTAAACGGAGCGGTTGCCAGCAAAGGCAATCCCCGTCAATGCAATCGCGGCAACTACAGAGAGTCCCCGTCTAACGAAGTTCATCGTCATATAACTAACCCCTTCTAAGATTGTTGTTGATAAACATTATACCAAAATCTCGCCCCCCTGCCAACCCCAAATTGACAGGGGTTATAAACTCCGAGGGGCAACAAAGGCTTCGCATTCACCGTTCCAACTTTTAGCATTTCTTGTTTTGTGCCTGACAACATGCGGCACGGCGGGCGGCAACCGTGCTAACCCG
>CAVCJC010000126.1:0-4814 GCA_963602475.1 Lachnospira hominis (ex Liu et al. 2021) | reverse complement strand
TCGTTATGGACCGCCGTGGACTGGTGGAGGGCACGGAAACCCTAGACGCGAAGCGCGTGATGCTGCATTGCAAGTTGCCGCTGAATGAAATCTTGATTGACTTCCACGATACACTTAAGAGCGTCTCCCACGGCTATGCCTCAATGGACTATGAACCCGCAGGCTACCAAGTTTCGGACATCGTTAAGATGGATATCCTTCTTAATGGCGAAACCGTGGACGCTTTCGCGACACTCGTCCACCGAACAAAGGCGCGTACACGCGGCATTCAGATGTGTAAGGCACTCGCCGAAGCGATTCCGCCCCACCAATTTAAGATTCCCGTGCAAGCGGCACTCGGACGCGAGATTATCGCCCGCGAAGACATACGCCCGTTCCGTAAGGATGTTCTTGCTAAGCTCTACGGAGGCGATGTGACGCGCAAGATGAAGGTCTTGGAAAAGCAAAAGCGCGGCAAAGCTCGAATGAAGGAATTCGGACATGTTAATGTGCCCCAGAGCGCATTTATTGCCGTATTAAAGGGCACAATTAAGGAGAAATAAGCAGTTATGGAGCGTTTTGAGCTGGAAGATGCCCTCAAAGAGGAGATTCGTGCCCGTGTTCTGGGCGACGGGTTTATGAAACTCGTGCAGGTGGTCCGTCGCAATGGCAAGACCTTCAAAATTGCCTTGCGTCCTGTGGAAATTAGCGGAGAGAAGAAGTACCAGGCGGAAATGACGGACGAAGGGCAGGTGCAGGTTAAAAATCTGACGGCAAATGCTGCGGCGGAAGGGCTGGAGGAGATTATTGCCCAGCGCGGCGCACGCGATTTGCACTTAATGACGGCCTCGGGCGACTTGCATGTTCGCGTCACAAAGAAGGGGCATGTACTTGTTTCGCGCTCGGCAGAAATGACGCGGGTCGCTAAAGTCGAGCCCCACGACCGTGTAAAGAATCTGCCCTTAACACGCTTTGATTCCGCGGCACTTTTGCGGGCTATTGGCATTGCGGATGGCGAGGGGCGGATTCGTGCGTCTATGCGCGGCAAATATGACCAAGTCAATGAGTTTCTGAAAGTCGTTGAGGAGACGGTGGAGGCGGGCACGAAGGGCCCGTTTACCGTCGTGGACTGTGGTTGCGGCAAGGCGTATTTGACTTTTGCCCTCTACTTTTATTTAACGCAGGTCAAGAACATCCCCGAGGTCACGGTTTACGGAGTCGACCGCCGCGAAGATGTGATTAATTCCGCTAAAAAGACGGCAAAAGCGCTGGATGTTGCCGAAAATGTGAAGTTTACAGTCTCCGACCTCGCGGCATTTAATGTTGAGAAAGCGGATCTCGTCGTCTCGCTCCACGCCTGCGACACGGCGACGGACGAGGCAATGGCGAAGGGACTCGAGTGGCGGTCGCGGTATATTCTTTCCGCCCCCTGCTGCCAGCACGAATTGCAGAAGACGCTTTCGGATAAGGGGGTCTTCGCGGGGCTTATGCGGCAGTCCATTCTTCGGGAGCGGCTGTGCGATATCCTAACGGATTCCTTCCGTGCACAAATTATGCGCATTCTCGGCTTCAAAACGCAGGTTATCGAGTTTGTCTCGAGCGAAGCGACGGCACGGAACATCCTTATTAAGTGCGAATATGGTGTAAAAGCGGGGCAACCAGGGCCTGTGAGCGAGTATCTCGAGTTGCGGGACTACTGGCATGTCACCCCTTGGCTCGAAACTCGGCTAGAGAAATACCTCGCAAAGTATCTGGAGCGGTATGATTAATCGCGGCATTTTGGCGCGGCGGGCTGAGATAATTCGCCAAATACGCGAGTTTTTCGACAAAAGTGGCTTTATAGAGATAGATACCCCCGTTAGAATTGCCGCGCCTGCACCCGAATGCCACATTGACTGTCCCCCTGTGGCGACGGGCGGCTTCTTGAGAGCCTCGCCCGAATTGCAGATGAAGAAAATGCTCGCCCTCGGAATGGACAAAATCTATCAGATAGGTCCGTGTTTCAGGGACGGAGAGAAGGGCTCGCGGCACAATCCCGAGTTTACAATGATGGAATGGTACCGCCGCGAAGCGACTTATCTTGATATAATGGACGATTTGACGCAATTAATGATAAGTTTGCGTCCGTCAAGTGCCGCGCCGCAGAAGATATCCGTTCGGGAGGCGTATCAGAAGTTCGCGGGGTGGGATCCGTGGGAAAAGTTTGACGCGGACCGCTTTGACTTTGATATGGCGACCAAGATTGAGCCTGCCTTAAAGGACTTCCAGAGTGTATTTCTAATGGACTATCCCCCCGCGTGTTCGTCATTGGCAGTGATTTGCAAGGGGGTCGCCGAACGGTGGGAATATTACGAAAATGGCATGGAACTCGCCAATTGTTTCACAGAATTGTGCAATAGCGAGGAGCAGCGCGGCAGATTTGAGGCGGCGAAAAAGGAGCGTGCCGCGCTTGGCGAGGCGGACTATCCCTTAGATGAGGAGTTTTTTGCCGCGCTCCCGAAGATTGGTTCCGCCGCGGGGGTTGCCTTGGGGATTGACCGCCTAATTATGGTATTAACTGAAGCGCGGCAGATCTCAGATGTGCGTTTTACAGATTTGTAATATCTTGTAATCGCTTTAACACCTTTTACATAAAATGAACAATACGGACACCTCTGAGGTGTCCGTTTCTGCTTTGGCACGCTTTTTGCTAATGGCTGGTGTCACGACTGACAAACAGAAAAAGTAAAAAGGAATCACATGAAACTGATAATTGCTTATATTCAGCCTGAGCGGCTCAACGCCGTGAAACAGGCGTTGTATGAGAAGGGCGTCTACAAGATGTCCGTCTCAAATGCGCTCGGTTGTGGACAGCAGAAAGGCTATGTTCACCAATATCGTGGTGCAATTGAAGAGGTGACGCTCCTGAAGAAGGTGCGTTTGGCGATTGGTGTCAATGATGATTATGTCGAAGAGACGGTCAATGGCATCATCGAGGGTGCGCGTACTGGCGAAATCGGCGATGGCAAGATTTTTGTGTTGCCGATGGAAGAGTGCATCCGTATTCGTACGGGTGAACGCGGCGGTGCGGCAATTGGTTAAGGCAAGTCAACTACGAAGGAAAGAAAAGGCTAAAATGAAAAAACTAATATTGAGTGGTTTGTTGGCACTCTGCGTATCGGGGGCATTTGCCGCGGATGCGGAGCCTACGGCGGCAGAAGTGCAGACCAACCTGAATGTCGTCTGGACTTTGATCGGCGGCATTCTCGTGTTCGTGATGCAGGCGGGTTTCGCGCTTGTGGAAACGGGCTTTACGCGCGCCAAAAACGCGGCGGCCATTATGATGAAGAATCTAATGGACTTCGCGGTGGGCGCTCCGCTCTTCTACTTCATCGGCGCGGCACTTATGTTTGGTGCTTCTAAGGCTGGAGGCTTCTTCGGCTGGGGCGGTATGTGTATGCCGAGCGTATTCGCGGGCGAAGGCACTTGGGACTGGACGTTCTTCTTCTTCCAGACCATGTTTGCCGCGACGGCCGCGACCATCGTCTCGGGTGCTGTAGCGGAACGAATTGAGTTCAAGAGCTACCTCATCTATTCGGCACTCGTCTCGGCTTTCGTCTACCCCATTTCGGGTCACTGGATGTGGGGCAGCCTGCACGGCGCGGCATCTACGGGCTGGATTGAGGCTCTCGGCTTCCATGACTTCGCGGGCTCGACGGTCGTCCACTCGTGCGGTGGCTGGTTGGCGCTTGCGGGTGCTATCATGCTCGGACCGCGTATCGGCAAATATCGCCACGATGGCAAGCCGAATCCGATTCCGGGTCACAGCCTCGTTCTCGGCACCCTCGGTGTCTTCCTCCTCTGGATTGGCTGGTTCGGTTTCAACCCCGCGAGCTATACCGCTGGTATCGGTTCCATTAGCCGTGTCGCTATGACCACTAACCTCGCGGCTTGCGCGGGCACCCTCACCGCCTTGGCTACGGCTTGGATTGTGATGGGCAAACCCGACTTGACCATGGCGTTGAACGGGTCTCTGGCGGGTCTCGTCGCGATTACCGCGCCCTGCGACCTCGTCACCCCGAATGCCGCGCTCTTGATTGGTGCGATTGGCGGTGTCTTGGTTGTATTGAGCGTACTCTTCTTCGACCGAATCCATATCGATGACCCTGTTGGTGCGGTCTCGGTGCACTGTGTGAATGGTGTCTGGGGCACCATCGCGGTCGGACTCTTCGCCGCGCCGACTTCGCTCGGCTATGGCAATGAGCTGGCGGGCCTCTTCTATGGCGGTGGCTTCAAGTTCCTCGGCATCCAGCTCATCGGCGTGGGCATGACCTGCCTCTGGGCGTTCGGTGTCGGCTTGATCATCTTCTACATCCTCAAGAAATGCGGCATCCTCCGCGTCAGTGCGAAAACCGAGCTCAAGGGTCTCGATGTCACTGAACACGGACAAGACGCGTACGCTTCCTTCCAGTTCTTCTCGAACATGTAAGGCAAGCAAGAGAGAAAGATTTCTCCTCCTCACCCGACCTCGGTTCCGTTTAACGAACCGAGGTCTTTTTGTGTGTCTAAGGAGGGGTTAGAAAAAAGACCGCAGTGGTTTACCAAAAAGACCGCAGTGGTTTGCTCAAATGACCGCAGTGGTTTATCAAAAGGACTGCGGTCATTTCTTCCCAGCCTCCGCAGGGGAAGATCTCGCGCAGAGGGAGCAGAGAGGTTTGAGAAAGCCTCTTCGGGGCTGAGGGGTCGGTTTTTAACCACGGAATACACGGAAAGCCGCTTCGCGGCACACGGAAGATATGGCGGGGCGCATTCGCGCCCAATAAACGGCGGGCAAGGGACTGCCCGCCCTACCAGAC
>CAVCJC010000125.1:0-5002 GCA_963602475.1 Lachnospira hominis (ex Liu et al. 2021) | reverse complement strand
GCGTCCGCCCGCCTCACTCCGCTCAACACTCGCTCGCCCCTCCCGCTCCTCACCATCCGTCTTTTCTTTGCTTCGCGAGCTTCTTCCCATATGTTGCTCAATACGGACAAAACAAATGGTGGGCGGCAAGCCGCCATAATCTTCTTGTTTACGGCGGGCAAGGGACTGCCCGCCCTACCATCCGTGGCAATCCGTGTAAATCCGTGGTTAAAGACACCTTGCGCGTTAGGCTTGAATCTTGGGCGGAAATTAGGTATAATATTGTCCGTAAAGAGATGACAAGGTTTCTAGACTTAGGCAAGGTAAATGGACGCTTCCGTGCAGAGATGGGCGCGGCGGTGTGGCGTATCTTTGATTCGGGCTGGGTGTACACGGTGTTCGCGCATAAATTAGGGGGCTACAATGAAGAACAATAGTGAGAAAATAGAAACACAATTAAAACCTCGCTTGCAAAAGCAGCAGATACTTTCGCTTGTTAGGTTTGGTGAAGATACATCGTTAGAATTTAAACGCGTAATCTTTAAGAGTGGTCGTATCGCGGGGCCCGATAAGCGCGATATCGCCGATGAGATATCTGCAATGGCTAATACGGCATCGGGTCGCATTATCTTTGGTGTTGATGATAAAACGCGTAAGTTATCTCCTCTGACTATCCCGCAGTTGGATATGCTAGAGACTTGGCTTTGTGAGATTTGTTCGGATATAATTGACCCTCCGTTGACTTGCCTTATACGCAAGGTCCCAATAACGGACGACGCGGGAGTTATTGTATTGGAAGTCCCAAGAAGCGTATTTGTTCACAAGGGTGCTCACGGTTATTTCACGCGAATCGGTAGTTCAAAGCGCGAATTAAAGCCTGACGCATTAGCGCGGCTATTCCAAGAAAAGAGCCAATCGCGTATCGTTTGTTTTGACGAACAAGTTGTGGCGGACGCAAAAATTGAGGATTTGAATCCGTCGCTTTACCGTGCGTATAGAACACCGTTCTCAGCTCAGAATGACCAAGAGTTCTTGCGCAAAATGCATTTTATTGCTCCAGATGACCAAGGTTATATGAAACCTACAGTGGGCGGTTTGTTGATGGCGAGCGAACATCCAGAGCAATACTTGCCAAGTGCCTATATTCAAGCCGTCGCTTATCGTGGTACGGAACGAACAGCCAACGAACAACTTGATGCGCGTGACATATATGGTCCGTTAAATGTTCAGATTGCTGAAGCAGTGCGATTTGTTAATAGGAATATGCGCGTATTTGCGATAAAGAATCCTGGGCGTGTGGACATTCCGCAGTTTCCATTGGCGGCAGTCTTTGAGGCAGTCGTTAATGCGGTCGCTCATCGAGATTATTCTATCGTAGGTGCGAAGATTCGCTTGCATATGTTCTCAGACCGTCTTGAGTTGTTTTCTCCAGGAGGGCTTCCAAACGCCCTAACATTGGACGAGATTCCTGAGCGCCAGTTTTCTAGAAATGAGCTCCTTTGTTCGGTGATTTCTCGTTGCAAGATGATTGAGGGTATAGAAGAGGTCACGCGAATGACGATTATGGATCGTCGTGGGGAGGGGGTACCCATTATTCTGAAAGATGGGAAGAAGTTTTCTGGGAAGCCTCCTAAATATGAAGTGCTTAGCGGTTCTGAAGTAAAACTGACTATGTACTCTTCGCTAATTGAAGCAGAAGCAACCCTTGATGAGTCTCTAGATGGCGGAGTAAAAGCGGCAGGTGGCGGAGTAAAAGCCCCGAATGGCGGAGTAAAAGCGGCAGGTGGCGGAGTAAGAGCCCCGAATGGCGGAGTAAATGGCGGAGTAAAAGCCCCGAATGGCGGAGTAAAACAACAAGTTGGCGGAGTAAAAGTCCAAAGTGGCGGAGTAAAAGTGCCGAGTGGCGGAGTAAATGCTTCCGAGTCCGTTTTGTTGAATGCGATTCGCCATAATCCTGGTAAGCGCGTGCCTGAACTTGTGAAGTTAACAGGTCTTAGCAAGCGAACTATTGAGCGCCATTTACAAGGCAAACTTAAAGGGCTTGTCGTTTTCCGTGGAGCCCCCAAGACAGGTGGCTATTATAAGAAATAGTGGCGTAGAATTATGAGTGGGTATACGACATTGAGGTTGAATAGGTTTTTGGCACGGAAGGTTGAGCGGGCTACGGGGATTGACTTTGTCTCTGGTAAGCGCAAGATTTGCCGCGAATGTGCGTTTGAAGCTCCGTGTATGATTGGCGCGGCAGTTAATTTGAAAACCCCTGTCAAAGTTGGGTCATTCACGACAATTGACGGTGCTTGTGGCGAGGGACGCATTGCAAATGTCACAATCGGACGCTATTGTAGCATTGCAAAGAATGTGAATATTGGGCTTCCACAGCATCCGACAAATTGGCTTTCAATTTCACCACGTCAATATTTTCCTAACTATCATAATTGGGAGCGATTCAGTTGTGAGGAACACACGATTCCTTTTAATGCGTCCCATGGCGGGAACACAACCATCATCGGGAATGATGTATGGATAGGTGAGGGAGTCACGATTATGGGTGGACTTACCATCGGCGATGGATCCATTCTCGGTGCGGGGGCAGTCGTCACGAAGGATGTCCCACCGTATGCCATTATGGGCGGAGTTCCTGCGCGAGTGATTCGTTATCGTTTTGATGCGGAGACCATTGGCGCGCTTGAGGCACTCAAGTGGTGGAATTATGATATTGCCGCGTTGGGTGCTGTGCCGTGGAATGATATTCAAGCAGCAATCGAAGTCATTCGCAAATGTTTAGCGAAAGGGGATATTTCGCCACTTTCGCCGCGCGTGTTCCGTAGCGCTGACTTCTCGTTCTTTAAACTCCTTCGGAGTTGTTTCTCTCGATTCTAATATCTAAATATCTTTATGCTATTTCATTCTATTGAGTTTCCGTTGTTTCTTGCGCTGGTTTTCGCGGGCTATTGGTTTGTTTTTGCACGGAACTTGCGCCTGCAGAATCTATTTATTGTCGTTGTTAGCTACATTTTCTATGGCTGGTGGGATTGGCGATTCCTCATCCTGATGACGATTACGAGTCTGTGGAGTTTCGCGGGCGGATTTTTTATTGCGCAATGTGGCGGCATAAAGGGGAGTCCGAATGCGTGGAAAGGGCGGCTTCATGTGGCTTTGGCACTCATTGTTAACTTGGGCATTCTCGGATTCTTTAAGTATTTCGACTTCTTCGTAGATTCTGCGGCGGATTTATTAGCCTACTTTGGGTTAAGCGTTAGCCGTCCCTCGCTTCAAATCATCTTGCCTGTGGGCATATCGTTCTATACCTTCCAAGCACTCAGTTATGTCATTGATGTTTATCGAGGGATGAAGCCGACGCGGGATGTTGTCGCATTTCTCGCGTTTGTGAGCTTTTTCCCGCAATTAGTGGCAGGACCCATTGAGCGCGCCTCAAATCTTTTGCCACAATTTCTTGTTCCGCGTCACTTTGTTTATGCGGATGCTGTATCGGGCTGTCGGCAAATGCTTTGGGGCTTCTTCAAGAAGATCGTGGTTGCCGATAATTGCGGACATTACGCCGATTCACTTCTGGGCAATTCAGGCTCGGGCGGACTCGCCATTCTGACGGGCGTATTTCTGTTTTCCATTCAAATCTACGGAGACTTCTCGGGCTATTCGGATATTGCGATTGGGTGCGCCAAGCTCTTCGGTGTTAAGCTCAAGCGAAACTTCAATGTCCCTTACTTCTCGCGCGATATAGCCGAGTTTTGGCGGCGGTGGCACATTTCGCTTAATACATGGTTTCGTGACTATCTTTACATCCCCTTGGGCGGAAGCCGTTGCGGAAAATGGAAGCGCGTACGCAATACATTCGCGGTATTCTTAATTAGCGGACTCTGGCATGGGGCAAATTGGACATTTGTCCTTTGGGGTGCCATTCACGCCATCTGCTTCTTGCCGCTACTCTTGGCGAATAAGAATCGTCGCTATACGGATAACGAGTGGCATTTGTCGCAGGTTTCGTCCATTTTGATTACTTTCATCATAGTGGTTCTGGGCTGGACATTTTTCCGTGCGCCCGATGTCACTACGGCATTCTCCTGGCTCGGCTCTATCTTCACATTTGACGCGGGCGAGACCTCTCTGAAGATTACCTCTAAAGCGATTCGCCATTGCTTGCCGTGGATAATCGGAATGTTTGCGGTGGAGTGGCTCAATAGGAAGGAAGAGTTTGAGTGCGTTATTTGGCCGAAGCGTGAAGTTTGGCGTTGGGTTGCCTATGCCGCGTTAATTTGGATTATCATTCTTATGCGCGGCGCAAGCCAAAGCTTTATATACTTCCAGTTCTAAAGAGGGGATGATTAAATGAAACGATTTCTTATCCGTATCGCGCTCACCTGCCTAATCCCTCTTCCGCTTATTATCGCGGCAGTTGTAATGTATTTTGTGGAGGTGAATGCCTATTATAGGGATTTGGACTTCCCCGCGAATGTGACAATGACAGCTTCGGACGATTCGATAATGAGCCTCGGGCTAGACCCTGAATATATTCCCAACTTTGCCAATCGCTCGGCCGCAGGAATGGGGATGGTCGTTGGGGAAGCGCGGCTGAAGGATATGATTAAGATGCATCCAGGGCAACTCAAGACGGTGCTCTTTGGACTTTCCACGACCAAGTTCTGCATTCCGCGCGATAATCATATCGGAGGCTCCGAACGAGAGAAGGCGTTTCTCTGGATTCTGCATCCTGAGTTGCGCAAGACCTGCCTTATGCGAGAAGGGGAGAATGTTTATGAGTTATTCTTCCAAGCAGAAATCCCGAAGCGCTTCAGGAAGTGGGTGCAGGCCTGTTTTAGCCGAAAGAAGAAGTTTGTTTCGGACGCGGCGGGACGCTTTGAACCCATTTATTCGTGTGACTTCAAGGAGAATCCTGTGAAATTAAATGACCAAATACAGGAGTTTCTTGGAATGCAATGTGCGGTAGGGGATTTCGCGGCAAATGTTGCGGTGCGACAAAGTGAGACTCTTATACGGACCGCAC
>CAVCJC010000124.1:0-5046 GCA_963602475.1 Lachnospira hominis (ex Liu et al. 2021) | reverse complement strand
GGGTTGGACAATTGGAAGCGGCGCGTTTCTTGCTATGAATCTTGCGCGCGTCTATATGGTTGGAGCTGTTCCGACATTTGCGGATACTAGCGTTGCCTTTGGTTTGAATAAAGCCGAGAAGGAAATGGTTTTCTATGTGCCTGACACAGAAGAGTGGGCGGAGATTCGTGCTAACGCTGAAGAATTAACAGTCGAAGAGATTGACGAGTTCAAGGCGGCACATCCTGATTGGGCAGTTCCTTTTGGTGTTGTCGCGGCTGATGTGTTTCAGACAGAGTATCCCCAATATATTGGAACTTTAGACCCTGCTGAATTTGGGGTTTATTCCACTGTTTCAGTTGGCAATCGTTCGGCAGAACAATATGGCGATACGGTTTCGATTTCTGTGAATGGAAAAACCCTTACATCTGATGAAGTTCCATACGGAACTGAAGTGACCGTTATGGCAACGCCTAAGAACTCTGAGACAGTTGTTTCGTGGGAAGGTAAACTCCCCGATGGCTCGACACCTACGGGCAATTCGTTCACCTATATAGCAACGGCGGATGCCGTGTTCTATGCGGTTTTTGCAAATCCGTGGGAGTATGACGCAGATGCAGGCACGATTTCGGATGGCTACTGGGCAATTCCTGTCGCTATAAAAGAGAGCGATGCCCATACTTTGATTATTGAAGGGAGCAAGGCTAAGGATGTAATGACATCCGATCAAATCGGCGAATTGAATCTCTCAGGGCCGATTTATACAAAGGGAAGTGTGGGTGCTGAAACTGAGAAATGGACTTTAGTTGAATTGGCGTATAGAGCTTTCCATAGCATTCCTGCTAAAGTAACTTCGTTTTACGCACCAACTACGATTACAATGGTGGGCGGACAACTTTTCAATGGTTGCTCAACAATAACAAACTTTGTGTTTGCATGCCCTAGCCTAACTGGTAATTTCGGAGATTGGGGTTATATGGCGGGTAATTCGAGCCCCTCTCGAGTGGTGCTTAATACTCCGAATCTGAAGAGTGTTGGGCAGTACCATACACAGAAGACATGCAGCTTCCTCAATGCAACTTTTGTTGACACTGACCTCTCTGAGTGGGATTTGACAAATCTAAAAGAAGTCAAGAATAATGGCTTTGAAACGAGTAAGTCGGATGGTGGTCCGAAGGGCGACCTTATTCTCCCGAATGTCGAGACGGTTAATACGAACGCTTTCTATAACTGGAAGCGCGTTGAATCTGCCGCGCTGGGAACGAATGCCACGCTGAAGGTGCTGGGGGCGACAATCTTCGCAAATAATACGACCGCCCTCAAGAAGCTTGACTTTGGTAAGAGCTATGACTTTACGACTGAAGAAACGACCTTCCTCGCGAATGATACGACGGCTCTTCCGCTCGAGGAAGTTTGGTTCGCGGATAAGGCTCCGAGCACCACGACACTCGATAATATCTTGGCTCTGAAGGGCGAGAGTGATACGGCGCTTACGACGGACTCTGTTAAGGTGTTTGCTCCGCTCTCCCTCAAGTCGTGGCGTGATATCACGACCCCTCTCACGGACGATGAGGAGAGCGCGAAGGCGACCTTGAAGGCGCAGGGCTACAAGGTCATTGGTGCGTATGTGAAAACGACGGGCGAGCGGGCGGCGTGGCTCGTGCAGAATCCCGCCTTCAAGTATACGCAAGGCTTCATGCTCATTATTCGTTAAGGCGTGAGAAAGCTTCTATTTGCGTCCGCCCTCGCGTCGCTCGCGGGTTTCGTAGTGCACGCGGAACTCGAGTTCGCGCCCGAGGGTGGCTTTGTTGAGGGCGGTGTGCCCGTGCAATTAATCGGGACGCTCATTTACGAATTGCCGAGTGCCAAAGATTATCGTCCGTTTCCTGGTGAGCCTGCGGGCTGGGAGTGGCTTTACGAAACTCCGCCCAACCGTGCACAATTTAACCGTATTGGTTTCAATGCGACAGGGACGGAAGTTCCGACGACTTGGATGCGCAAGTATCGTCCCGAGGCAAACTTCTGGCAAGGCGGGCGCAAGTTTGACTGGACCACGGCGAACGGCTACATCAAGAATGGCTTGCCTGTGTGGGTGGACTACACTTGTGCCAGTTGGTCGCAGGGCGGCATTTCGTATGACCCCAAGAGACCTCCTGCCGCTGAGGCCTTCACAAAAGGCGATTGCCACTTTATGTCCTATTCGCTCGTCACAAAAGAAGGACTCGGACTCTTCACAGAAATGTGGCAAAGCGGAGCGCGTGAATTGCTTGAAAATGGCGTAAAACCGTTCGTTTATGAGCTTTTTAATGAGCCTTCTTATGATGACCGCTCGCCTGCCGCAGAGGAAGCCTTTAAGCAGTATCTTGAGAAGTGTTCCGTGCCGAAAAATCCAGTCGCCGAGTTCGTGGCGCGGCGAAAGTTCAATCAGAAGTGTTTCGCGAACGCGATTCGGCGTGGCAAAGTCGCTCTTCGGGAAGTCGACCCCGAGGCTCGCACTTGCTTTCAGCCTCTCCAATCTTCGAGCTTCTATATTTGCGCAGACATCGACCTTTATGCCGCGAATCGCACGACGGACCTTGTAGTCGCCCCCACAGGAGGAGGTGACGCATGGGATGCGCTGTTACTGCTCGCGGTGGCGGAGAAGCGTCCGATTGTGGATGGCGAGGCGTATCCGGGCTCAACCCGCGCGAGTCATCGTGCACGCATTCTCACGGAATATGCGCGCGGACTTAATGGCACTTATTATTTTAAGTGGGATCGCCGTCCCAACAGTTACCTCTGGAAAGAGAAGGATGGTCCTGCGCGGCTCGCCGAGCAATTCCCCTATTGTGCGCTGAATCCAGCGTCCGTACCGCCCGAAGCCTTTGCGGGACTCAAGGACGCGGCGGGCGATATTGCGTCCGTTAACGACCTTTTCACGCCCCGCAATCGTGGCATTACGAACTCCATTGCTGTGCTTGTTTCGCAGCCCACGATTCGGCTTTGCGCGGCAGAGAAGCGTTCGGACGCTCTTCAGATGCGTGAGGCGGGCGAGTGTCTTTTGGCGGCACGCTTGCCTGTGAAGGCGATTTTTGAGGAACAACTCGACACGGAACATCTTGAAGGCGTTAAGGTGCTTGTCGCCGCAGGAATTGACGCGACACTCGATAAGACGAATAAGAGACTTCGTCAATGGGTCAAGAAGGGTGGCACCTTAGTCGTCATCAATAAGAAGCTGGATCGCAATGAATGGGGCGAGACGCGGCAGGATGCGCTTGTTCCGCAACTGGTGAACTCTGCTTATGGCAAGGGACGCATTATTTATGTAGAAAGGACTCTCGCTCCCAGCGAAGCACGCGACTTTTACACCAAAATTGCCGCGAAACTCGATATTTTGCCCTCATGTCGCTTAACGGAAGCCCTGAATGGTGCAGAAGTTCCTGAAGTCGCGTGCTACGCGGCACAAAAGGAGTCGGGCTCGGCTGGCTTTATCCTCTTTAATGAAGGACTCTCTCCGCGTGCGGTGCGCCTACTGCCAGTGGGTGTGGGGGCTTCCGTCACGCGCTGGGTGGATGTGACGACGAAGGCGGAAGTGACGCGCTCGGCAAAGGGTGAGTTGTTACTGAAGTTGTTGCCGGGCATCCCCGTTGTTTTGCGCGGCGGCTTAGCGGCGGACAAGGAACAAGAACGGGGCGGAAGGGACTCCGCCCCCTACCAAGCGGAGACGGCGTTTCTCGCGTCCGTCCCCGCGTGGGTCGCGGCAAATAGTGGTGCGAATCTCACGACCGCACCATACTGGACGGAACTTGATAGCGTCTCATTTGTAAATCTGCGACAAGTTGCTAACGGAGTCCTCGAGGATGTGGTCGCGTCCATTCCGTGGGGCAGGCAGATGTGTGCGGGGATTCCGTTTGACTTTATTCGTATCGACCAGAATGGCAATCGATCGGGGGTGTGCCTCGATAAGCCAGTTCCCTCCGTGCCTGTTGAGGGCGCGATACGGGCACTCGACTTCCTTTTTACGGCTCCCAAGGACGCGAAGGGCGTACTCTTTACTTGCGAACTCGCGTATGCGGACGGACAGCGCGCGACTTTGTCCTTCGCGGCTCCTGAAGATACGCGCTATATTGGCTGGAGCAACCGCCAAGGTGCGGCACTTTATGCGATTCGCAAGATGAATCCGCGTCCAAACGCGGCACTGAGTAGCCTCACATTCACAAGCGCGGCGAAAGGCGTTTGGCTCGCGGCAGTTACGGCGGAGAAGCCTGCCGTTTCGCCGTCCCTCGCGGCATTTCAAGGTGCGAATCTGACGCGCCTCGGGGCGTGGGGCGGACACAAGGCTGTGGTGACGGACGAGGGGCTTCTCATAAAGGTTGCGCCCAATGCTCCTGACTGGTCAGGAGTTGGAGCGAACCTCAAAAAGTCGCTCGCGGTTACGACGGACGATATTGCTAATCGTAGCCTTGTTCTTGATATTGCGCTTGTTGATGGCGCGAAAGGTCCCGTGCCGCGTCCCTTACGGGTGCCGCAATTTCAGTTCAACTATCGTACAGCGCAAGGTGAGGAGAAGCACGGAAGTTATATTTGCCCAGGCGGCTCTATTGAGAGTGGCGTGTGGCGTACCGTGCGGATTCCATTACGGCGGCTTTTGCCAGCTGAGGCGACGGAAGTGACGCGGCTCTCCATTCAGTTCCTGCCTTTCGCGGCAGAATGTGCCGACTATCGCTTTCGCGCCATTCGCTTCGAGTGAGCTATATCCCCGAAAGGCGTAGAGTGGTAGGGGATGTAGCCCTCTGCGCCCCGTGTTTATTTGACGCAAAGGGGACGCAAAGACTTTTGGGGGGTAATTGTCTCACGCAGAGACGCAGAGCTCGCAGAGAGGTTTGAGATAGCCCCTTCGGGGCTGAGGGCGCGGCGTTTAGACCACGGAACACACGGAACCGCCTTCGGCGGTCACGGAAGATATGGCGGGGCGCATTCGCGCCCTATAAACGGCGGGCAAGGGACTGCCCGCCCTACCAATCGTCGTTGATCAAAAGTTTGAGCATTGAATGCGAAGCAATTAGGCGAAGCGTTAGCGTAGCCCTT
>CAVCJC010000123.1:0-5086 GCA_963602475.1 Lachnospira hominis (ex Liu et al. 2021) | reverse complement strand
GACGCGGAGTCGTTCCTTGGTAAAATGCGGGCACGGACGGGGCTAGCTCTCGACTTGCCGACGGAAGCCCAGTGGGAATACACCTGCCGCGCGGGCACGACGACAAAATGGAGCTTTGGTGATGATGCGAGTCTCGTGGGCGATTATATGTGGTATAGCTCGAACTCGTCCGATAAGACATACGAAGTGGGCACAAAGAAGCCGAATCCGTGGGGCTTTTATGATATGCACGGCAATGTGTTTGAGTGGTGTTTGGACTGGATGTGCAAAACGCCGGAGAATGGTGTTTTTCTACAGTATGGTAATGACCCCAAGGGTTGGGAGTATGGGGAAAACCGTGTGCGGCGCGGCGGTTCATTCCGATCCGAGGCGGAGTCGTGTAGCTCGGCAACTCGGGCTTCGTATGCTCCAAGTTCTGGAATACTTACCTCAGGCCTCCGTTTAGCCCTTCCTGTCAGCCAAAAGGCATCAAATACTATTACATGCAACAATGTGACAACCTCCGTCATTGTGGAAGGTACGACGCTAACGGATTCACTCACGCTGGAAGCGTTGCCGTCGCCTTTGAATGCCGCGACGGTGACGGCTGATGGCGAGACGGTCGTGAAAGCGGAAACTGTGAGGACATCTGCCGCGTATCGTCCGACGGCAAACGGAATACACATAATCGAGCATGTTGTGGGGGACGCTGTGATGTCCGTCGCTTACAACTTCTGCTTGGTTCCGTTGACGGTGAGCGAGATTAGGGTGCAGAAGGTCGAGCCATTCGGGCTTGTGATTGACTATACCGTTGATAATGTAATAGCGGGCGCGACGGCGTTTATGCCCGAAGTGACGCTCACGCTCGCGGATGGCACGACGAAGACGGCGGCGACGCTTTCGGGCGATACGGACGCGACGGCGGGCGCCCACCGCCTCTACTGGAACCTTGCGGCGGACGGCGTCGCGTCCTTCGAAGGGGCGACGGTGAGTGTCACCTACAAAAAGAAGGATAGCATACTGATTGACGAGCCGACGACAGTGCCAGGCGACGGCGCGGTTTATTGCGTCATTGACCTCAAGGGCGGAACGGACGCAGAATCGTATCCGCTGACATTCTTGAATGCCGAGCCCAAGGGCGGTTTCAACACAGAAGAATATAAAACTACGAAACTTGTCTTAAAGCGCGTGATGGCGGGTTCGTTCAATATGGGCGACAATCAGACTGCTTCTCGTTATAAGGTCACGCTCTCGATGCCGTTCTATATGGGACTCTTTGAAGTCACGCAGAAGCAGTGGGAACTCGTGATGGGGACGAATCCGTCAAGCTTCACGACGGACGGCGGGAAGAAGCCCGTTGAAAAGGTCACTTATGACGCCATTCGCGGCACTTCGGAGGGCGCGAACTGGCCGAGCAACAACAAGGTGGATGCATCGTCCTTCCTTGGCAAACTTCGTGCACGGACGGGGCTGAACTTCGATTTGCCCACTGAAGCGCAGTGGGAATACGCTTGCCGCGCAGGAACAACGACGACCTACAGCTACGGCAACAGCGCGAACGGCGATTATATGTGGTATAAGTCGAACTCGTCTGACCAGACGCAAGAGGTTGGCACAAAGTCGGCGAATCCGTGGGGATTCTACGATATGCACGGCAATGTGTTTGAATGGTGCCTAGATTGGAACGCCACATCGCCCACCTGCGGCATCGACCCCGTCGGAGCCGTTTCGAGCACCTACCGTGTGGTGCGCGGCGGTAGTTGGAACTTGAATGCCGCTTCTTGTGCGTCGTCCTCTCGCGTCCCCAACAAGCCAAGCGATGCTCAAAACTATATCGGCTTTCGCCTCTCGCGGGTACTTCAGGTGTCTTTTTCTACGGTTGAACCCACGAAACAGACAGGAGTCGCTGTGAATATCCTCACTTCGGGGAGTAAGATTGATGATACCGTGACGATTAACTGTGCTCAAATAGACGGTGCGACCGTTAAGGTTACGGTGGATGGTGCGGAAGTCACGCCAGGAGAAGACGGCACGTATGCGTGGCTACCGAACAAGGTGGGCGTGCACACGATTGTGTATTCCGTCGATGGAAATGATTTCACCGTCACTTATGACGCGGTGGAGCGTCCGCCCGTGATTACGGCGGTGGAGGTTCAGAATGTCGCGCCATTCGGCATTGCGATTGACTACACCTACACGATTATGGAGGGCGCAACGATGGACTATAAGCCCTTCATCACCGCGACAACCTCGGATGGCTTAACGCTTTATATGGCGAAGACCCTGACCGACCCAATTCCGCTATCCACGAGCGAGAAAAAGTACCGCGTCTACTGGAATATGGTGAAGGACGGTGTGCCGACGCTCGAAAACGCGGCAATTTCCGTTATGCTGGGAGAGGAATTGTTCGACTATTGTGTCGTCAATCTAGAGGGCGGCACAACGGCAACGCAGTACGATGTCTCGTATCTCAATCTTGATAGTGGGACGACTGCGGCGGACACCTTCAATACGACCGAATACAAGATGACGAAACTTGTTCTGAAGCGCGTTGATCCAGGCTCGTTCATCATGGGCGCAGACCAAACAAACAAGAATCATCGTGTTGCGCTGACAAAGCCGTTTTATATGGCTCTCTTTGAGACGACCCAAAACCAATGGGAGCTCGTGACGGGGACGAATCCGTCGTATAATAAGTTAGAGTACGCAGACGCTGACAGCCCAATAAGACCCGTGGAGAGAGCCTCTTACAATGCCATTCGCGGTTTGGATAAGGGCAAGAACTGGCCTCAATCGAATGAGGTTGATGAGACATCCTTCCTGGGTCTGTTGCGCCAAAAGACGCAAGTTCAGTTTGATCTCCCAACGGAAGCGCAGTGGGAGTATGTGTGCCGCGCGGGAACGACGACGACTTATAATCTGGGCAACGCGCTAGAAGATCTCCAAAGGGCAGGATGGTATTGGGACAACGCGAGGCAGACAACCTGCGTCGTCGGCGGGAAGACGCCAAACGCTTGGGGATTCTACGATATGCACGGTAATGTGTGGGAGTGGTGTTTGGACGGGTATAACGAAGAACTTGCTTACGGAATAAACCCCAAGGGACCGTCCTCTAATATTACGGACGCACGCGTGCTGCGCGGCGGTGGATATAACGATTTCGCATTATTCTGCACATCTGCCTCGCGTACCTACAGGAGCGTAACGGATGCTAATGCCTACGGCTATATGGGCTTTCGTCTGGCGATGGCTATTGAACAAAGAGCCTCGAATGTCTACAAGGTCAATGATGTCACGACCTCCGTCATTGCGGAAGGCGCGACGGTGGAGACGGCAATTGACTTCGACTACCTCGGCGCGGAGGCGGCTTCCGTCACGATCATTCAGACGGGCGAGGGTGGAGTTGGCGACAAAACAGAAGTTGTGGGCGGTGCGACCTCGGTTGGCACGAAATCGTGGCAACCGACGAAGCCAGACGAATACAAATACGAATACTTCGTGGGTTCAGAGCTCATCTTCTCCGCCACCTATACGATGAGGGAGATCCCGATTGCGCTTAGCCCCGAGACGCTTGCTTCGTTCAACTATACTGGGGTCTACGATGGCGCGGCGCACGGCATTGCGATTACGAATAATTGTGCCGCGCTCGAGGACATCAAGGGCGCAACGGTCGCCTATACGACGGTGGAGGCGGATATTCAAGATGACAAGTATCAGAGTGAGAATCCGACTTTCAAGAAAGTGGGTGTATGGACTGTGTATTATCGAATTGTTGCCGACGGCTACGCCAAATATCGTGGTGTGGCAACAGTGACAATCTCTGACTTTGTGGCGAATGTCGCATTTGACACGCTTGGAGGCAAAATTGGCGCGGCGAATGTTGTTACACAAAAGCAGACAACCGTCTACACTGCGATGCCCAGCGACCCGACACGCGAAAATTATCTGTTTAAAGGCTGGTATTTCGATGTAACGAATGGCACTACACAGGCGAAGGCGGAAGGTGAGATGTTCGTTTTGGGTGACCATACGCTCTACGCGCTCTGGGAAGTCGACCCCGCTGCGTCAACTGTTGCACTCTCTTACACGGATAATGGAGATGGCACAGTCACGATTGCGGGCTTCGCTACGAAACCCACGAGCAAAGTTTCTCTCGTCATCCCTGATATAATTGACGGCAAGCCCGTGACGGCAATCGCGGAAAAAGCCTTCGTTGGTTCAGAGAATATTACATTCGCCGCACTCCCAGTCTTCTTGCAACGGATAGGCCGCCGTGCGTTTCATAATGCGACATCGCTCAAGGAGGTGAATATCCCCGCCGTACGTAAGTTGGGATATCCGTACGAATCGGGTTCTCTCACAATTGGCGAACTCGCTTTCGCAAATACGCTGCTGGGAAAAGTTTATCTGCCCGAGGAAGTTACGGAAATCGGCAATAAAGCCTTCAATGCTTGCCAAAAGTTGGCAACGGTGACCATTCTCGGTGCACCAAGCGTCGGAGAAGAGGTGTTTTATAATGCAGGACTTGCTGAGAGCAAGAGCCCGACATTACGCCTTAACCCAGAACTCGAGAAAGATGAGGCTTATCTCGCAAAACTTACCACTAATTTTGGTCGGGCTAATTTGCCCGCCGCCGTGCGGACGGATGCCGTTGTTGAGTCCGTTGCCCCTGAGGGCATAAGCATTGCGTCCGACGGAAGTATTGAACTTCCTGTTTCGATTGGGCTTGCGTCAACTTGGGGCAAAGTGGATACTTCGAGAGTCCGCGTGGAATATAGTGAAAGTTTGGAGAGCTTGACGAAAGAGCCGTCCCAGTTGTCTTATAAGATTAACGAGAATAAGGATGGCACTTTCTTGATTAGTGTGACACCGCCAGAAAAGAAATCTTCTGGCTTCTTCCGCGTCAAAATCCTAAAGTAAGGCGCCACGGGGCGGAGGAGACTCCGCCCCACCGCGATTTTTAACCACGGATTATCGGAGCGGGCGGCTTTAGCCGTCCGTAGGATTTACAAGATTATGGCGCGGGGTGTTTTTAACACGGAGGCACAGAGTCACAGAGGCACAGAGGAGTGGTGGGCGGCTTGGGCGGGGGCTTGCCCGACCCGTC
>CAVCJC010000122.1:0-5156 GCA_963602475.1 Lachnospira hominis (ex Liu et al. 2021) | reverse complement strand
CGCATCAGGGTGGGTTAGCACGGTTGCCGCCCGCCGTGCCGCATGTTGTAAGGCACAAGCAAGATAGGAGCAAAGCCTTTGCGTCTCTTTGCGTTAAAACCTTTGCGAACTTTGCGTCAAACTGCCCGCCCTATCAGAATCTCCCGATTCTCCCGATCTCAACGGCTAAAATCCGTGGCAATCCGTGGGAATCCGTGGTTAAAGATCACATCCTGTTAATCCTGTCTAAAACATAATCAGGGGTTATCTACCTCTGTTCGACTTCGACTCTTGACTTCGACTACTCTAACCGCTCTCTTTCTCTCTGCGCCGCGACACGAGAAACTCCCGGATTACGACTGGGGGGTGGACAAACCAAACGAAAATATGGTATAATTTAAGCGTTCAATGACAAAAGTAGAAGTTATAATCCGTGCGGACACTCTTCGCAGCACTTTTGGAAGGAGGCTTTCGAGCCTCCTCGCCAAGATTATGCGCCGAAACATTATTCTCGGAGGAATAATCTTATGAGGTTCTTAGATAGACAAGAAGAGATGCGGCGATTGATGCGCTTGCACAACGAGGGACACGGAGGTTTTGTTGCGCTTTGGGGACGGCGACGTATTGGCAAGAGTGAACTTCTGAAAGAGTGGTGTAAGGCCACACACGGACTCTATGCCGTTGCGGATAGGTCCACGCCAACTGTGCAACGCCGCGATTTTGCCCAAGTCCTCGAGGGACGCTTTGAGGGATTCGCGTCCGTTACATATCCGACATGGAAATCGCTTTTCGAAGAGCTTTCGCGCCGCGCCGCTACGCAAGGGTGTCACGGACCTATCACGATTGATGAATTCCCTTATCTTGTAGAGTCAGATTCCTCCATTGTCTCGGTTCTTCAGAATTGGATAGACTCAGAAAAAACCAAAGGTGGGCTTTTGATTGCCATAGCGGGCTCGAGTCAACATATGATGCAGGGCATTGTCATAGACCATTCGTCGCCACTTTACGGACGCTGTGATGAACGAATCAAACTTGCTCCGTTGGCAATTAGTTTTATCAGTGAAGGGTTGCAACTAAAAGACGCCCTTGATGCAATACGCGCCTATTCGATATGGGGAGGAATCCCTCGTTATTGGGTCGCGGCAGAACGGTACGGAGCAAATCTTGACGCGGCACTCGATGAACTTGCACTTGATCCACTCGGACTCTTCCATGATGAGCCTGCGACTATTCTTCAGAGTGAGATACCCTCCGCAATTAACTTAAAGCCTTATCTAGATGTAATTGGCGCGGGCGCACGGCGTACGAGTGAAATTGCGGGGCGACTCGGACTTCCCGCGACAATGCTCTCGAAGCCACTTTCGCGCTTAATGGAGCTCGGATTGATCTCCCGTGAGGTGCCTTACGGAGAGAGCGAAAAGAGTTCTAAACGCACCCTTTATCGCGTGAGTGATCCGTTTTGCCGCTTTTGGTTTAGAGTAATGGCCTCGCGGCGGAGTATTTTTGAGAGTGCTGCCGCCGAGATTCGTAAATCGGTTTGGCGGACGCAATCCGTCGCGCTTTTTGCGGAAATGTGGGAAGATTTGGCGCGTGGGTCGGTCATGCAATTGCCGCGACTAAAGCCACTTGCTGGTGAAGACGATTATTGGTGCCCCGCTGGACGCTGGTGGCAAGGCGCGGCACATGAGTTGGATGTGGTTTCCGTCAATGGAGCAGGCACACGGACTCTTGTCGGTGAGGTGAAATGGTCGAGTCACGCCTTTCAGCGAGAGGAAGTAGAGGCTTTCGTGCGAGCTTTTGGGGCTATACCCGTCCCTAATCATTTTCCGCAGGAGATTTGCCGCGCGCTGTTCCTCTCGTCCGTTGCGGACGGTGTGCCGCGAGAAATAGGTAGTGTTCAGATTCTCACGGCGGAAGATGTGGTTGCTCCTCAGAGTTTATGCCCCTGACCTTTAGGAGCCTTACATCTTAACCCGCGAGGCACAAAGGCAAGGGATTGCCCGCCCTATCAGAATCTCCCGATTCTCCCGATCTCAACGGCTAAAATCCGTGGCAATCCGTGTAAATCCGTGGTTAACCGCACCCGCACCCCAAATCCTGTAGATTCTGTCTAGAAACCGTCTTGCCCAACAAAAAGCGAAATCTTGAACTTTCCTATTGACGGGGGGGGGGGGGGGGGTGTGGTATAATATTGTTCATCTAAACCCGAAAAAGGTTCATAAATATGGTTGTTTGTGAACCTGCTTCGCTGTGTAGAGAAAAAAGGACTTTTGAAAATATGCAAGAAAGGACTCTTGTAAAGATGAAGATGACCAAACTCATCCTCGCGATGATTATGGGCACATCGGCAACATTTGCCGCGTGGGCTCAGGCACCGCTCGCTGGGCAGGCGGGTAGCGACACGCTGAAGCGTGCGCAGACCCCCAATGTGGTTAATACGCAGGCTCCTGTGAAGGACGCGAAACCGTCCGTCGCGAAAGAAAGTGCGGCGGCGGAAGATAGCACCGTCATTGGTGTTATCTCGTCGCTGGCTCTCTCTGGTGACGCGGAGTTTATCGCGGCGGAAGATGTTGCGGACTTGCTCACGCCCGCGCTCGTCGATGGCCAAGAGAAGACCATTGGAGACTTGAAGAAGGCGATTGCGGTGGCGCGAGCGGAACTCATTGAGCGCGGCTATTACCTCATCTCGATTGCCCCAGCTTCCGCGGCGGCGTATCATAAGGATACCCAAGTGCTCGATCTCGTGGTTGACCCCGGCTACTTCGGCGATGTCACCGTCGAGATGAAGAACAACGGCGGCGAAGGCGACTGGTATAACAAGGAGCAAGTTGAAAAGCGCTTTAAATATGTGAAGAAGGGCGCGGCATTCAACTACTTCACGCTCCGCCAGGCGCTCCGTCAGATGAACGGACACCCCGACCTCTGTGCGGATACGAAACTCAAGATGCGCGAGGCGAAGACGGAAGAGGGCGAGAACAAGTCTTCCGTTTTGACGCGCTACTGCGACACGGCTCTTGAGGTGGATGACGCTTTCCCGTTCCATGCCTCGCTCGACATCAACAACTACGCGATGGACGAACTTGATAAGTGGCAGGCGATTCTTACGCTCCAGTACCTGAACTTGACGGGTGCGGACGATGTGTTGACGGTCAGCCCCGCGATTACGATGAACGGCGATATGTGGTCCATCGCGGCGAGCTATGTGCGGCCGTTTGAGTTCTTGAATGGCGGTAGTTGGTCCATTTATGGTGGTTATAGCCGCCTTGATTGCGATGGTGTCGTCAACCGTATCGATTTGCTCGGCACGGGCGGCTTCGCGGGTCTCAACACCTCCTGGAACATCTGGGATACTGAAAACCGCAATATCGCGTTCAACCTCGGCATCCAGTGGCGGTACATCGAGGATGAATGGAGCGTCCTTTCCCGTAAGCTCCAGAAACGCGACCTGAACATTCTTCCGCTCACGGCAGGCTTCTCCTATGCCGATAAGCGCCGCGATTGGCTCGGCGGTCTCGACTTCTTCTCGATTAGCGAGTCCGTGGAACTCCTCGGCGGACGCGACGACTTCCGTCGCTACAGCGAGGATGCGGACCCGAACTACCTCATCACCCGCTTGAGCTGGGCGCGTTTGCAGCCGCTCCTCGGACCCAAGACGAACGGAGAAGAATGGCGTTGCTGGAGCTGGTATCACAAGATTGAGGCGCAGTTTACGTCGGATAACCTCATCACGGCGGAGCGTCTCGCCTATGGCGGCAATGCGTGCTTGCGCGGCTATCGTCGCCGTGGCTATCTCGGGGATAGCGGCGTATACGGTACGGGCGAAATCCGCACCCCCGTCTTCTGCGACCCGATTACCGCATTCTTCCGCGACTCCACGGGGAAGAGTCCGCTTGAGCGCATCCAGTTCTTCGTCTTTACGGACGCCGGCTACATCGCTTATTCGGAGTCTTATCAGAATATGGAAGACAGCGAATTTCTTTGGTCGGCGGGCTTTGGCGTTCGTGCCGGCCTCACGCAGTATGCCTCGCTCAATCTCGATGTAGCCTTCCCGCTGGAGAAGGGCTACGCGGATAAAGAGGACGAGGATTGCGAAGTCTATCTCTCCGTTAAGTTCCAGTTCTAAAAGAAGTGAAATAAGGAGTTTAAAACAATGAAAGCAAACATTCTGAAACGGCCTATTGGCAAGGTAATTACCGTCTGGTGTGCGTTCGCGACGCTCACGACTTCCTTCACCCCTGTGTTCGCGGGGACACTCGTTCTTCCTGAAGCAGAGTTGAATGGTTACACGGGTCTCAATGGTGTGACAAGTGGCTCTGATGCGGGCAAAATTACAGGTAATGGCGGTGACGCTGTTCTTGACTGGAACTCGCTCAGCATTTATAAGAATCACACCCTTACCTTCGAGAATGGCAAATCGTTCTACAATGTCGTTAGTGGTTCTGCTAAGTCGGAACTCTTGGGAACTTTGGTTGGTGATAGCGCGAATGTCTACATCTTCAACCCGAACGGAATCCTGATTGGTGGTAACGCGCAAATCAATGTCAGCGGTATCTTCGGCGCTTATGCAATGGGCATTAGCAGAACTACGCTAGACACTTGGCTTGAGAATGTGAGTAATGTCGGGTCGACGAAAGTCGAGTCCAAAAATACGGGACTTGTAGAAGTTGAGAGCGGCGCACTGATTCAAGCTGCCGCGATTGAACTCGCGGGCAAGGGCATTTCTTTGAACAATGCGACCTTTACGACGAATGGTAAAGAAGATGAATCAGGTAATATAGAGGCCGTAACCAAGCTGACGGCGGGCGGCATGCTCGTTCTCGATCAGGTTTCGGGCGGCAGAGTCTCGGTTGACATTAGCGATGAGTCAAGCTTCGCTACGGACGGTATCGACTTGATGGGTAACTTCTCTAAGGCTCTTACGGTCCAAACGGCAGCTAACGGAAGCGTTAAGGTTGTCGGTAAGACCACAGCGGGTGGCGATGTGACGATTGAAGCGGGAAGCATCTCTGAATCTGATCGACAAACCAGTGGCGCGGCAATCGTGACGAAGGACAGCGGCAAGTTGACCGCGACCGCCACAGCAGGCGATATTGTTCTTGATAGAACAGCGAACGCCATTGAGGGTGAAGTCTCTCTGACGGCAGAGAAGGGTGCTGTTACATTCAAAAATAGTGCCG
>CAVCJC010000121.1:0-5180 GCA_963602475.1 Lachnospira hominis (ex Liu et al. 2021) | reverse complement strand
GCTTCGCTTCATCCGCCGCCTTACACGCGACGCAGAGTGCTTTCAATTCCCGCTTCTGTTCGGGCGTAATCTTGATTGCTTTCTTACTCATCTTTACTTTTCCTTCTTTGTTGACGGCGGGCAAGGGACTGCCCGCCCTACCAACCCTACAGTGTAAGGCAGGTAGGGAGCGCAGTCCCTTGCGCTCCGTTTGTTGATTTTTTAGAGTCGGACGCGATGGTCGACATCACATCCCTCTATATATATAATACGGGAAGATTTGAAAAAGCGGAAAAAGTAATTGCTAATTGTTTATAAACAAACAAAACCGTATAATTTTAGCGGTGTAATTTCTGAGATTTTTGCGATTTCCCTGAGCATGGTGCTCGGGGTTAACAACAAAATAGGAGTAATCCTAATGGAAAACAAAGAAAATGAACTGAGTCTTGAGGAATACAAGATTCAGGTTTGGAAGTGCCTGCAAAATGTGCACTTGACGGATAAGCTGGACGCGAGTTCATTACAGGACTTGCGTTCTGAAGCCTATGTAATCGCTACATCAGCGAAGAAATATGCGTCCGTCGCGTCAAAAGCACATCAGAAGCAAGCCATCGTAAATGCCGCGACGACAAGTCTGAATGAAGCACGCAGTGCTCGTTTGACGAAGCAACGCGCATTTGAGGCAAGCTTCTGTCCGCTTGCTTATATTAACGAGCAGACGGGCGAAGAAAAGGTCTATCAGCCTGCCAACTACTGTGAGAGCGTCTTGAACGGGATCATCCGTACGGAAATCCTTGAGGCACTCGAGGAACTGTACGAGGGCATCCGTTTGACGGTAGCACAATTGCCAGAAGTCGAACAGAAGCTCGCAGAGTTGGTAATGTCCGATGAAGATCTGACACAAGAGCAGATTGCCGAGTGTTTCGGTGTAACGGCACGGACAATTCGTAACCGTTATGCCGCGTTGGCACCGCACTTTGAGTCCATCTACAACGAGATGAAAGCCTTGCGCGCGGAACTTAACTAACCTAAATTAATTCCAAAGGTGCTTATGCCCTTTCGCATAAGCACCTTTTTAGGGGGTGGGTGTTTTTTAACCACGGATTTACACGGATTGTCACGGATTGGTAGGGGGCGGGCAGTCCCTTGCCCGCCCCGTATTTATCACGCAGAGACGCAGAGGTGAAGAGAGAATGTTATGAAACAAGCGTATTTGATTCTATCGAAGAGAGAAAAGCTTAGAGCGTGAAGCTGGCTTTTTTAACAAAAAGCCGCTTCACGTTCTCAAATGCTCTCTTGCTAGCACTAACAAACATTAGAACTGAAGCGAATCCTCTTCCTCTCTGCGTCTCTGCGTGAGATAAAACGGACGCGGCGGAGCGCGTCCAAGCCAAACTACAATCTTGTAAATCCTGATGATTCTGTCTGAAACGCGACCCCTATCCACGGGGCGCGGAATGTGATATAATAGTGGTGTTTTTTATGACGGATACTACGAATACAAATCCAAGGTCCGTGCTCGTCGACTTTCATGTGCATTCTACGGCGAGTGACGGAACTGAAACGCCGCGCGATTTGGCGCGGCGCGGTAGGCTTTTTGTCGCGATGGCGCTCACTGATCACGACAACACTTCGGGCGTAGCTGAGTTTCTTTCCGTACCCACGGAACCTTTCGACAAGCGCGGCACTCGCGCGTGTAAACGCATTGCCGGTGTTGAGCTTTCAATCGATCCTGGCGAGACTTTTGATAAGTTCCATTTGCTCGGACTCAATATCGACCCCGCTAACGCGGTCATTCAGGACTTTATGCGCGAGGTCCTTGACGGACGCAACACCCGTAATGAAGAGATTCTCGCGAACTTTCGTCGGCTTGGGATTGAGATGGACGCGCCGACGGACTCCGTGCGTGCGCTCGCCAATGGCGATGTTTTGGCGAGACCTCATTTTGCGCGTTGGCTGATGGAGCACGGCTATGCCGCTTCTCTCACGGAGGCTTTTGATAAGTATCTCTTGCCTGATTCACCTGCGGCGACGCGGTGCTTCGTCACGCGGTATCATCCCGACCGTGCGCGCGCCATTGCCGCTGTGCATGCGGCGGGCGGACTCGCCATTATGGCGCATCCCAAATACTGGCGACGGTATTGGAAGGATACGGGCCCTGAATACGCTGATGCCGCGCGGGAACTTGCAGTGCTTAAAGAGATGGGCCTTGATGGCATTGAAGCCCACTACGAAGCCAATACGCCTGAGGAAAACGCACGCTTCACCGCGATTGCCGATGAACTCGCGCTCCTCAAGACGGCGGGCAGTGACTTTCACGGACGCAACAAGCCGACGATTTCGCTCGGCATGCGTGAAGAACTAACTTTTATTTCACCCTTTCTAGAAAGGATTAACGCTTTATGACAGACGCACATTGTCACATTCGCCGCAAAGAAACGCGGCACTTTATCTGCGACCCAACCTTCAACCTTGACTATTCTACTGAAGGTAGCGATGTTCTTTTCATTGGATCGCACCCCTCGGACCTCGAGCTCTTTAATGAATACATGTTTACTATTACACTAGATATGTATCCTCATCTTGGCGTAGGAGAGATTGGGCTTGACGGTCTTATGACGGAAGTACCCTACGAGAAGCAGTTTGCCGCCTTTGCCGCCCAACTTAGGATTGCCGCTCACTATAAACGCCCCGTCGTTTTGCACGGCACAAAATGCTGGGGCAAAGTCGTGGATGCTTGCAAAGTTGTGGCGGGCAGAGTCCCTGCCTTCCTTTTCCACAGCTTCTCGCGTTCTGAGGGGCTACTAAAGGACATCTTTGATATGAACGGCTTTATTTCCGTAGGCTCCGCCCTTCTCAATGATCACGCCGTCAATTATCGGGAAATGGTGAAGGAGATTCCCCTCGACCGCCTGCTCGTCGAAAGTGACGCGACAAGGGAGAACGCGGCGGAAGCTGCGTCCGTCCAAGTAATTGCCGCGAAACTCGCCGAATTGCGTGGGGAGGACCCGACGGAACTCAATGCGGCACTCGAGAAGAATGCGGACCGCTTTATAGAATCATTAAAATGATTAAATCGCACCTCGAGCTATCGGAAATCCTGCGCTATATGCGGATGGGCACGGCGACGCCCAGCGCCGAGCTCCTCGCACGCATTCGCGCCCTTCTCGAGGAAGCGCCCCTAGAGCCCCGAACAGCTTGGAAGCGTGAGGGCGACCGCATTTGGATGTGCGGTACGCTAGGGACAGCCTTTGACGCGTGGCATCGCCGCGTGTCGATTCTTTCCGCTACTGACACCCTAATTGCGCAAGCGATTGGGACGGACGGCATAGAGAAGGTAATGGACGCGATCGAGGACGAGGTGCGTCCAACACTCGCGGCGGGCGAGAAGTTGCAAGCGCGGCGTTCGCCTGGTTATGGAACGATTCCGCTTGAGATGAGCCGCGAGATTTTGACGAAACTAAACGCCACAAAGCGTCTAGGGATAACGCTCACAGACAGCAACTTGCTAGTTCCGTCTAAGAGCGTGACGGCGTTTGCGGATATTATAAGGGAGTAACCATGCAATTTTTAGATGGAGGATCCGGCACAATGTTCCAAGCGGCGGGCTTGCCCGCTGGGGCGGACCCCGTAGATTGGAATCTTGAAAAACCGAGTGTGGTCCGTGACTTGCATAAAGCCTATGCTCAAGCGGGCTCGCAGATTGTGCTGGCCAATACTTTCGGCGCGAATCGCCTCAAATATACGGGCTCCCACGCGCTTGATGAACTCATCACGGCGGGCATTGCACTCGCGAAAGAAAGCGGAGCAAAGGTTGCCCTTGATATTGGCCCCACGGGACGCCTCCTCGCTCCTGCTGGTGAACTCAGCTTTGAAGAGGCGTATAGCGCCTTCGCCGAAAGTGTGAAGTGTGGAGCAAGCGCGGGCGCGGACCTCATCTTCATTGAAACCATGGGCGATACACGCGAACTCAAAGCGGCCGTACTCGCGGCAAAAGAGAATTGCGACTTGCCTATCTGGACGACTGTCGCGCTCGGTGAGGATGGCAAGCTTCTGACGGGCGGCTCAGTCGAATGTGTCGCGGCACTTTTGGAGGGACTCGGCGTTGATGCTTACGGACTCAACTGCGGGCTCGGCCCCGACCGCATGCTCCCGTATGTCCAGCGACTCGCCGCCGTCTCGCATAAGCCCCTTATTGTGAAACCCAACGCGGGAATGCCCAAGCTCGTAGATGGACGCACTGTTTTCACAGTGGGCCCCGAGGAGTTCGCGGCGGATGTCGCCGCGCTCGTCGCGGCAGGTGCCAGTATTGTGGGCGGCTGTTGCGGGAGCACCCCCGCGCATATTGCCGCGACAGTCGCAAAAGTAAAAGATCTTGAAGTGCCGCGTCCGTTGCCCCCCAAACGGACGGTTATCTCGTCAGGGACAAGCGTAGTTGAACTTAAGTCTCACGCAGGAATTATCATTGGCGAGCGCATTAACCCGACAGGCAAGAAGCTCCTAAAGGAAGCACTCAAAGCGGGCGATGTTGCCTATGTCATGCGTGAGGCGGTAAAACAAACGGCGAATGGAGCCGCCATTCTCGATGTCAACTGCGGCGTACCGGGTATTGACGAGGCGGCGATGCTCGACCGTGCCCTTCTCGCCGTCGAAAGCGTGGCGACGTGTCCCTTGCAAATCGATACTTCCGACCCGAAAGCACTCGCTATCGGACTCAGGCACATCAATGGCAAGCCGCTCATCAATTCCGTGAATGGCAAGCAGTCCTCAATGGACACCGTCTTCCCGCTCGCCCAGAAGCACGGCGGCATCATTGTTGCTCTTTGTTTGGACGAACAAGGCATTCCTGAGACGAGTGACGGACGCCTCGCCATTGCGCGGCGCATTCTCGCGGAAGGCGCGAAATACGGCTTCACGAAAGAAGATTTCGCCTTTGACGCGCTCGTCCTCGCCGTTAGTGCGGACGGCAATGCCGCGAAAACGACTCTCGAAACCGTAAAGCGTTTGACGGAAGAACTTGGCGTAAACACGGTCCTCGGGGTCTCAAATGTGAGTTTTGGGCTTCCGAATCGTTCCGCACTCAATAACGCGATGTACACACTCGCGAAAAAGGCGGGACTTTCCGCCGCAATTGCGAATCCAGGCGTGATAAAAGAAGTGGATGACCCCGCCGCCTTTGATGTATTGCTCGCGCGTGACCC
>CAVCJC010000120.1:0-5199 GCA_963602475.1 Lachnospira hominis (ex Liu et al. 2021) | reverse complement strand
CTAATTTAGATGGCGGGAAGGGGTTGGGCGCTGGACTAAATGGCGTTGTTTTTTGTACTTACGGGGTTTGTTGGGGGCTGTGCTTTTGAAGGTTGGAGGCGGAGTTCTGGGCGTTAGAAGGATGATTCTCGCCAGTTTCGTGACCTAAAATCGCCGCTCTAGAGACCGAGTTTCGTCGGTCTAGAGACCCACGATTGTCGGTGGCGAGACCGAGTTTTGTCTGTAGCGTGCCAAAAAATTGTCTGTGGCGTGCCGAAAATTCGTCGGTGGCGTGCCGAAAATTCGTCCGTGGCGCGACAAAAATAGGGGGTTCAGGGACAAAAAAAGAACTGGGATGAAGCGTACGTCTTCATCCCAGTTCAGGATTACTTAATAATCTAGCTTAGGAAGCCTTCAGAGTCACTACCTTTGTATTCACTTGCGATTGCGCATCTTGGATGCCCGCCCGCGTGGTGAAGACGAAGGTTAACTCGGTTCCGTCAGGAATGGACGACAGATCTTCCGACCAAGAGAAAGACATGCTCAACTCGTCCGACTGAGTCGGGGTGAGTTGGGTAGACTTTTCTTCGCCGTCCTCTGACCATTTGACTTCCACAGAGTCTCCGAGAGCCGAATCGAACTGTAAGTTCTGTCCGTACGCGCGAATCTCTTTGCCCTTAGTAATAGTACCGTCGTTGAGCCCACCAACGGACATCACGCAGTTGATTGTCACGACAACGCCAGTGCGTGAGTTCACGAAGCGAACGTAGTTGAGGTCCATCTTCGTTTCCACGCCTTTGAGAACGCTGTGCGAGACGACAGCAGTGCATGTCTTCGAGTCGAATGCATCGCTGGCCCTAGCAATCTTACCACGCACCGAAGGATAGAACTTAATCAAGTCCCCCAGTTTGCGCGGAATGCCGTCCTTGGCGACCTTCGACGCGGTCGTAGACAATGTCGCGTCAACGATATAAGCGATCGACTTCGCGTCAATACGGATCGGCAAAGTTTCCGCAACTTCTTGGAAGACCGAGTAGTCCTCCATCGGTTGCGACAACTGAAGCCGAAGGTAGTATCCTCCGCTAGGGTCGATCGTTTTATTAATTTCCAACGCGTCAAACGCGATGGCCTTCTTCGAGGTACTGTTGGCATTCAGGATCATTTGCGACCCCCTAGCCATGAGTTTATTCTAATTTTCAATTTTTTATTCCTTTTTTAGGGATTTTACTTAACAACTCTCAATTAAACACAATACGAACAAGCATTCGCCCATAAGGGGGGAGGCTCATAAGACAAATTATATAATCAATGCCCCGAGGGGCTATTAAACATCAATCAAAAGTTAAGTACCATCGCTGTCAGTTGTCACCTACCCACGGGTAACTTAACTGGCAATATTATACCATATTTCGCGCCGCGCCGTCAATAGGGTATCTTCAGAAAATTGCGCTTGCGAATGCGGCGATATTACGCTATAATAGTGGCAGACCAATGGAGAATAGTAACTATGGCAAACAAGATAACGGTTGATGGCAACACAGCAGTTGCCAAAGTCGCTTTCGCTTGCACGGAAGTCGCGGCGATTTACCCCATTACGCCTTCTTCGCCGATGGCGGAAACCTGTGACCAATTTGCGACACTCGGACGCAAGAACATCTGGGGCTCCGTCCCAACCATCGTCGAGATGGAGTCCGAAGGCGGCGCGGCAGGCGCGGTGCACGGCTCACTCACAACGGGCTCGCTCACGACGACCTTCACGGCTTCGCAGGGACTTCTCCTGATGATTCCGAATATGTACAAGATTGCGGGCGAGCTGACTCCGACGGTATTTCATGTCTCGGCGCGCTCCCTCGCTTGTCAGGGACTCTGCATTTTCGGTGACCACGGCGATGTTATGGCGTGCCGTCAGACGGGCTTCGCGATGCTCGCCTCGAACTCCGTGCAGGAAGCGCAGGATCTCGCGCTCATCGCCCACGCTTCTACGCTTACCTCGCGCGTTCCGTTCTTACACTTCTTTGACGGATTCCGCACCTCGCACGAAGTGCAGAAGATTGATGAGATAGGCGATGATACTATTTGTCAGATGATAGATGAGGATGCCGTCGCGGCATTTCGTAAGCGGGCGCTCGACCCTGAGCATCCTACCATGCGCGGCACGGCGCAGAATCCAGATGTAAACTTCCAAGGGCGCGAGAGCTGTCAGAAGTATTATGACGCGACGCCCGCCATTGTCGCGGAAAATATGGCAAAGTTTGCCGCGCTCACGGGGCGCACTTACCATCTCTTCGATTATGTGGGTGCTCCTGACGCGGAGCATGTCGTTGTCGCGATGGGCTCGGGCTGTGAGACGCTACACGAGACCGTAGAAGCACTCGTTCAGAAGGGTGCGAAAGTCGGGCTTATCAAGGTGCGTCTGTACCGTCCGTTTGCCGCGGAAGCCTTCGTCCAGGCTCTGCCGCGTTCGGTGAAGTCCGTGACCGTACTCGACCGCACGAAAGAGCCAGGCGGCGTGGGCGATCCGCTTTATCTCGACGTCTGCGCGGCACTTGCGCAGGGCATTCAGACGGGAAATGCCGCGTTCGCGATGCCGAAGGTGCTCGCGGGACGCTACGGACTTGGCTCCAAGGACTTCACTCCGCAGATGTGTAAGGCGGTGTACGATAATATGTCCGCCGCTAAGCCGCTCGACCACTTCGTCGTTGGCATTGTGGACGATATCACGGGACGCTACCTGCTCGGCGATGACACATTTGAAGTGCCGACGGGCAACCGCAAGGAGTGCATGTTCTGGGGCATTGGCGCGGACGGCACGGTCGGCGCGAACAAGAACTCCATTAAGATCATTGGTACGTGTACGGACAACTATGCGCAGGGCTACTTCGAATATGATTCAAAGAAGTCGGGCGGCGTGACAATCTCACACTTGCGGTTTGGCCCCGAGGTGATTAGGAGCCCGTATTTCTGCCATAAGGCGGACTTCACGGCGTGCCACTGCTTCAACTACTTGGAGAAGTATGATGTGCTCGCGGCGGCGAAGTCTGGTTCGACCTTCCTTCTTGCCGCGCCCTATTCGGCGGACGAAGTCTGGGCGCATATGCCTGATGAAGTAGAGGAGACAATTATCGCTAAGAAGCTCCGTTTCTATGTCATTGACGCGGCAAAGATTGCCCGCGCTAACGGAATGGGTACGCGCACGAACACCGTCCTTCAGACGGCCTTCTTCAAGCTCTCGGGCATTCTTCCTGAGGCGGAAGCCATTAAGGAACTTAAGGCATATGCCGAGAAGTCCTATGCGATGAAGGGGATGGATGTCGTTGAGAAGAACTGGAAGTGTATCGACGCGGCAGTCGCGGCAATTGAGGAAGTGAAGTATCCGTCCGCCCCCGCCGGTGCCCTCAAGAAGCCTGAAACGGTCGCGGCAAATGCGCCCGACTTCGTGAAGAGCGTCACGGCGAAGATGATCGCGCAAAAGGGCAATGACCTGCCCGTCTCGGCGATTCCAGATGACGGAACTTGGCCGACGGCGACAACTCAGTGGGAAAAGCGCAATGTCGCGGCGTTTGTGCCGGAGTGGGATCCGAGCGTCTGCATCCAGTGCGGAAACTGCTCCGCGATTTGTCCGCACGCGGCAATTCGTTTGAAAGTGTATAATAAGGAGGCACTTGCGGGTGCTCCAGAGACTTTCAAGTCGGCGGACACGAAGACCCCGAAGATGAAGGGTCTCGGCGAGAAGATGACGGTGCAATGTGCGCCTGAAGATTGTATGGGCTGCACGCTCTGCGTGGTGAAGTGTCCGATGTCTCAGGCGAAGAAAAATCCTGCCACAGGCGAGATGAAGCCGAATCCGAAGCCCGCACTGAAGATGGTGCCACAGCGTCCGATTCGTGAGACGGAAGCCCAGAATTGGGACTTCTTCCTCTCCCTCCCTGAGGCTGATCCTGCCAAGCTCGATATGAAGATGCTTCTCGATAGCCAATTGAAGAAGCCGCTCTTCGAGTTCTCGGGGGCGTGTTCGGGCTGTGGCGAGACACCGTACATCAAGCTCCTCACCCAGATTTGCGGCGACCGCTTGTTGATTGCGAACGCGACAGGGTGCTCGTCTATTTACGGAGGCAACTTGCCGACGACGCCTTACTGCAAGCGGGCGGACGGACGTGGTCCCGCCTGGTCAAACTCGCTCTTTGAGGATAATGCGGAGTTTGGTCTTGGCATGCGGGTCTCGACCGAGAAACTTCAGGCGTACGCTTTCGAGCTTGTCGACCAGATGCTCGCGAACCCGACGGCACCGGAGAATATCCGTGCTATTCTGACGCATATTAAGTCCATTAACCAATTCGACGAGAAGGGTGCGGGCGTGGAAGAAATGCGCGCGGCAGTCGCGGAACTCAAGGCGGCTCTCGCGGCACATAACTGCAACTGCGTCCGTAAGCGTCGCCTCTTGGCTGTCGCGGATAATCTTGTGCGCAAGTCGGTGTGGATTGTCGGCGGTGATGGCTGGGCCTATGACATTGGCTATGGCGGACTCGACCATGTGCTCGCCTCGGGACGCAATGTGAAGGTGCTCGTCTTGGATACGGAAGTCTATTCCAATACGGGCGGACAGGCTTCGAAGTCGACACCGAAGGGAGCGATTGCCAAATTCGCCGCGTCGGGCAAGGCGCAGATGAAGAAGAACTTGGGGCTTATGCAATTTCAGTATAAGAATGTGTATATTGCCTATGTTTCGATGGGTGCAAATCCCGTGGCAACCGTCAAGGCGTTTCAGGAGGCGGAAAACTATGATGGTCCCGCGCTGATTATTGCTTATGCCCACTGCATTGAGCAGGGACTCTCCACCGCACAGGGTCCGCAACACCAAAAGACGGCGGTGGACTCGCTCCACTTCCCGCTTTGGCGCTACAACCCCGCGCTTGTGGAAGCTGGCAAGAACGGCTTTACACTTGACTCCAAGGACGGAGGTCTCTCCTTCGCGGCAGAAGCCCTCTCCAAGACGAGCGGCGAGAACCGCTTCCGTCAGCTGGTGAAGGTGGCGGGCGAAGAGCAGGCGAAGGCGATTTTGGAGCGTACGGAAGAAGGTTTCCGCTCCAATTATCGCCTTTTGCAGGAGCTCGCGGCGCTTCCGCCCGTCCAGGGCTAGCCAAATTGGCTTAGAGCCGTCCTAAACTGCCGCGCGAAAAGCGCGGCTTTTTCGTTATTTTGATGAGTTATCTAACTATTTTC
>CAVCJC010000119.1:0-5238 GCA_963602475.1 Lachnospira hominis (ex Liu et al. 2021) | reverse complement strand
CTATCGAACACCCAGTACAATTTTTATCAGAATGTCACGATTTTGTCATACACCCGAAAAAAGATGGCAAAAACATTAGGATTAGATTTAGGCTCCAACTCGCTGGGGTGGGCCGTTATTGATGATGTCGTTAATAAGATAACGGCGCAAGGTGTCGTTATCTTCCCTGAAGGAATTGAACGCGAGAAGGGTAATGATACGACGAAGACCCCTGCGGCGGAACGTAGGGAACATCGCGCGGCACGGCGGCTGAAGTTCCGTCGCAAGATGCGCAAATGGAAATTGCTCGAGATTCTGATTCGCGAGGGGATGTGTCCGCTGACGCAAGGTGAACTTACGGAATGGAAGGCGAGGGGCAAGTTCCCACTAGAGAATGCCGCGTTTATTAGTTGGCTTCACGCGACGGATACGACAAACCCGTACTGCGACCGTGCTCGTGCGGCAGAAGAGAAGGTGGAGCCTTTAACTTTGGGTCGTGCGCTTTATCATATATGCCAGAGGCGCGGCTTTAAGAGTTCGCGTAAGGACGCGGCACCTGATACGGGCGATGAGAACGAAAACAAGAAGGTCGCTGATAAGGCTACCGGGCTTGTGAAGTCCAGTATCGCGGAACTCACCCGCGCGATAAACGCGTCAGGCGCGAAGACGCTGGGGCAATACTTCTACCGTAAATTAGAAGCACAGAAAGCATCCCCTCAGAAAGAGCGGGTGCGCGCGCACTATACAGGACGCATAGAGCATTACGAGAAGGAGTTTGCCGTTATTATGGGGTGCCAAGGCATTGCCCCTGGAAGTCCCTTGTACAAGGAGCTTCATTCGGCAATCTTTATGCAGCGGCCTTTGCGTTCGCAACGCTATTTGAAAGGGATGTGCCTCCTTGAACCGAAGTCGCCGCGTACATTCGTGGGGCACCCACTCTTTGAAGAATATCGTATGTGGGCGTTCATCAACAACTTGGAGTTCGAGCGCGATGAAGATGGGGTGGGCGAAGGCGAAAGAATGCCGCTCACAGCCGAAGACCGTGCGCTTATTGCAACAGTATTTGACCGTGCGACCTCCTTTAAGTTCAAAGCAATTAGCGACCTTTTTAAGAAAGATGTCCGCTTTAAGTCGCGCGGATGGAATACGCTGGGTGGATGGCACTTCCATTACTATAAAGACGCGGAAGTATTGCCAAGTTGCTCGGTCCGTCATCGCCTTAAGAAGAACTTTGGGAATGTCGCATATGACGAGCAGGAAGTCGTGAACGCCTTAATGTTCTATGACGACGATGAAAAGTTGGCGGGCTGGTTCAAGAAGCATTACCCCGCACTTGCGGATGAAGCCGTCGTTAAGCTCGTGAAGATTCGCCCTTCTGAGGAGACGGCAAAATACTCGCTAAAAGCGATTAAGCGTATTTTGCCATTTTTGCGCAAGGGGCTGAAGTTGTATGACGCGGCATGGCTAGCCAAACTCCCCGACTTAGTAACGGACTTTCCTGAGCACGAGGAGGAAATTACGCGCAATATGCTCGAACAGAGGTTCCGTCAGAAGGAGGCGCGCAAGCGTGCTCGCTTAACGGGTGAAAAGGTGACCCCATTCATTGATGAGTTTAGTGAATATCTTCTTAATCATTTTGGCGTGACCTCCGATAGGTTTGCAGAACTTTATGCTCTGTCGGATAGTCCTTATCAAGTTGAGAAAGAGGGACGCATCCCCGCCGTCCAATTGGGAATGATTCGCAATCCGCTCGTACAGCGGTCGCTGACAACCCTGCGGCGGCTCGTCAATTATTTGCACGACCACGAGGTAATTGACGCGAATACGACCATTCGTCTCGAAATGGCGCATAGCGTTAATAGCTATTCCACGCGGCAAGGCTGGGCGCTTTGGCAAAAGAAACGTCAAGAAATGCGGCTGAAAGCGAAGGCGGAACTTGAGGCACATAATATCGCGGCAAATGATGACGCGATTGAGCGTTATTTGCTCTGGGATGAATTGCCACAACATACCTGTCTTTATACGGGTAGGACAATTGAGATTGGCGAGTTGTTTAGCAGGCAATGGGATATTGAGCATACTATCCCGCGCTCTAAGTCGGGCGATGATTCGCTTGCGAATAAGACGATTTGTGAGGCAAGGTATAATCGCGAAGTAAAGAAGGGCAAAGTGCCGCGCGATTGCCCGAATTATGAAGAAATTGAGGTTCGCTTGCGTCCGTGGCGTGAAAAGATAGAGCAACTCGAGAAGGTGTGGTTGGCACAAAAGTCTAAGAGTACTGGCAATCCCGAGGCACGCGCAAAAGCACTGGCTGTTAAGTTTGAACTTGATTATTGGCGGGATAAATTGCGGCGTTTTGAGATCTCGAGTGATAAACTTGCTGACCCAGAGAAGGGTTTGAGTCGTTTCAAGAATCACCAACTAGTTGATACAGGCGTTATGACCACCCATGCCGTCGCGTTGCTTGAAAGTGTTTACGGCAAGGTTTATACGGTAAATGGCGCGGCAACGGCTTTTGCGCGTAAGGCGTGGGGCTTGCAGTCTAGTGATGAAGCAAAAGACCGCACAAACCATACACACCACGCGAAGGACGCGATGGTAATTGCCGCGTTAACTCCTCCACGGTTTAACGCAATTTGCGCGGCACTAAAGGACGATGCAAGTTCGCGCGTCACCCTTCGTGAATGCGATGTTTGCCCGCCACCGTGGGAAGGTTTCGCGAATGATGTCCGTCACGCGACGGAGACAATCCTCGTCAAGCATGTTTTACGGCGGACGACGCTGAAGCAGAGTACCAAGCAGACGATGCTTGCAAAGCCACATCCTTCGAAGAAGAATCCTGAGAAGATTGTTAAGTATGTGAATGCTCGCGGCGATACCGTTCGTGGACAGCTTCATGCCGAGACCTTCTATGGTTGTATACAGAAGCCGGGCGAGGACAAGAAGGCGTTTGTGGTCCGTAAGCCATTAGAAGGCAAAGTGCCCGACCTCCTTAAACTTTCGAAGGATATTGTCGACCCTGCAATTCGTCATATCGTTGAGGAAAGCCTAAAAGAGTTTGAGGCTTCGGGGCGGAAAGTAGTTGAGGCGGGCGATATTAGAATGCCGTCGGGTGTGCCGATTAAGAAGGTTCGCGTTTATGCAAACCAAGTAAAGAACCCGTCTGAGCTTCGGCAACATGCAATACCTTCTAAGCACGATTACAAGACTCCTTACTATGTGACGGCGGCGGGTGGCTCAAACTTCCGCATGGGGGTATATGAAGTTAATGGCAAGCGTTCGGTAATGCCTGATAACTCACTTGATTGGGCACAAAACCACAAGAAGCCTGATTATGAGACGCTTGATAAGAGTCCAGGCTTCCTTGGCTTTATCTATCCAGGGTCATTGGCTTTGACACATACAGCGGGACACCCTGAGGAGTTAAAGACTTTGTCACAGAACGAACTTGCTAAACGGCTTTACAAGGTTGTGAAGTTTGAGACTTCTGGTCGCGTTACATTCCGTTTGCATACAGAAGCGCGGGCAAGCACTAATCTAGCTGCTGATTTGGTCAAGATGGGTAAACATGGAGCGGGCGAGTCAAAGATTGAATTTGAGAGACCTCATGAATTGCTTTATATGAGGCCCTCTACTTATTTGAACCAGATGCTATTTGAAGGAATTCATTTCAAGATGATGTTCGACGGAACGATTCAGTTTTTGTAGTCAAAAATACAAGAAAGGAGGTGCGTATGATTGCGCGCACACTCGGTTTCGGTTCGCCCGGGAGGTTATCCTTCCGATTAGAGCAACTCGTCTACGAAGGCGAGGGGGAGGTGATTCGCACTTTCCCGATAGAAGACTTGGGATTTGTTCTTATAGAACATCCCCAACTCGTTATAACATCAACTTGTCTAGCCAAACTCGCCGCCGCGAATGTGGCTGTAATCGTGTGTGATGGGTCACATATGCCTATTGCCGCGATGCAACCCTACGCGGCACATACAACTACGCAAGAGACTTTCGCCGCACAAATCGCCGCGACCGATGCCGTAAACGGACGCCTCTGGCGGCAAATTGTCCGTCAGAAAATACTTAATCAGGCGGTGTTCCTTGAGTTTATGGGCAAGAAGCTGGAAGCAGGTCGCTTGCGAACACTTGCGGAGGCGGTAAAGAATCGCGATGAGGCGAACTGTGAGGCGCAGGCGGCGCGTATATACTTTCAGAGCTTAATGCCTGAGGGGGTGACGCGTGACCCTGAGGGCGCGTGGCCTAATTGTGCGCTGAATTACGGTTATGCACTTTTGCGTGCGGCGGTGGCACGCGCCTTGATTGGTTCAGGGCTCTCGTGTCTAAAGGGCATTCATCATCATAATCGCTATAACGCTTATTGTTTGGCGGATGATATGATGGAACCCTACCGCCCTTATGTTGACCGCTATGTTTTAGGCAAGGTGCGCCCTTTTGATATTTCGTATAAGGTATTGCCGAAAGAGGGCAAAATGCGCCTTTTACAAGTTCTAACATCTGATGTCCAGATGAATGGACTTCGCCGTCCATTAATGGTTGCGCTCAGCTATACGACCGCATCGCTGGTGCGCTACTATTTGGGTGAAACGGATAAACTCGTATTACCGCAACTCTATGTCTGAACTTTATCAAAACGCATTGTCGGGGTATTCCATCATGTGGCTCTATGTGATGTTTGATTTGCCTGTTGAAACTAAGAAACAGCGCAAGGACGCGGCCTACTTTCGTAAAATGTTACTGAAGGAAGGCTTTGTAATGTATCAGTTCTCGGTTTATACACGCCATTGTGCGAGTAATGAGTCCGCGCTGATGCATATTAATAGGGTAAGGTTGTTTGTGCCAGACGAAGGGCTTGTTTGTATCTTGCGGGTTACGGATAAGCAATTTGGTGACACAATTCAGCTTGTGGGGCGCAAACGGAAGCCGCCGCCGCCTGCGCCAGTGCAGTTAGAATTTCTCTAAAAAAGAAAGGGAGTCTCCTAAAAAGAGACTCCCTAGCTCAAAAATTCCGTCCCAAAAATGCTTGAATATGTCCGTTAATAAAGGGTGAAATCACTCCAATACTAAAAAACACATTCAGAAAACATCAAATCACAACATAATCGTGATGAGACCTTCCGAGCCGAAGACTAAAAAACACATTCAGAAAACATCAAATCACAACTCTCCGCCGAAATAGCCGCCGCGTTAGTAAATTAAAAAACACATTCAAAAAACATCAAATCACAACAGGTCGGCGTCGACTTG
>CAVCJC010000118.1:0-5243 GCA_963602475.1 Lachnospira hominis (ex Liu et al. 2021) | reverse complement strand
CCACACGGCAAGCGTCCAATGGGACTCCTTTTGGCAGACGAGGAAGGCCCATTCCCACGAAGCATAAGCGTGAATAAAGGCATAAAGCGCATTAACGGCGAGAATCGGTGCGGTCAAAGGCAAGGTAATCTTCAGAAACACCGTTCCTTCGCGTGCCCCATCAATTGCCGCCGCCTCATAAAGCTCACGTGGCAAAGCATCAAAGAATCCCTTTAGAACGAAAATACCCATTCCATTCGCCACCGTCGGGAGAACGAGCGCGGCAAATGTATTGAGGAGACCAAGGTCTCGAATAAGCAAGAAACCTGGTATCGCCGTGACCGCCGCAGGGAATGCCATTGTCGCCAGCAAAAAAAGCAGAATCTTTTCCGTCCCCCTCAAACGGAAACGCGACAGTGCATATGCCGCGAGCGGATTCACGGTTAGGGACGCTAAAATGGATAAAACAACGAGGATTATCGTATTTACGAAGGCTCTGCCGCGCAAAAAGAGATAGTCACTCACAAGACGATAGTTCGCGAGAGCCCCCTCAAAGAAGTCTCGCCATCCGTGATCGAGAAACTGCACCACGAGCGCGGCACGCACCGCTTCCGCTACTTTCGGGTCACTTAGGTCCGCTGGGAGGGTGCGGGAGACCCAGTCGCCGCGTTCCGCCGCCCGCGTCAGATAACTACGCTTGAGCTCTAGCCAAGTCGCAAACTTCGGGTCGTTCGGACGCTTTGTGCCAGACAGAACCTTGGACTCCGCCGAAAAGGAGATTGTAAAGAACGACTTATGCGGAATCGGCCACGCGGCATTTAACTGCTCAAGAGTTCCGTATTTCGCCTGCACAAATCGCGCAACATCACGCGGATCATAGTAGCAACTTGTGTCGGCAGGGTCAGTCGAAAGTAGCAATTCTTGCAGCTCTTTCGCTTGTTTTCGCGCCTTTTCTTGTGCTTCAGGCGCGGCATACTTAGCCAATTCCTTCGTGGCAAAATTACGCACCGCCTCCCGCTCTTTGGCAACAGATTCCCAACTCGTCCAATTTTCAGGTGCTTCGGGATAAAGTGCACGCGGAAAGACGCGAAATCGCAAAGCGATGGACCGCATAAAGCGGTCGCTACGGTCAAAAAGTGCATCCAAAACAGGACTATGCCGCGCGTAATCATAACTCGAGGAACAACTCGCCGTGAGCATAACGGCGAACGGATACACCATTGTCAGCGCACCCAGCGTCAAAAGCGCATAGATGAGGAATAGGAAGCCGCGCGCTTTCCATCCGCGTCGTTCACTCTCGAGGATAACGCCCATTGCTTACGGAAGCCCCAGTCGCGTGCGCAACTCACCCGCCGAACACATTCCAATGCTCCGTGCCCTCATTTTCCCCTTCTCAAAGAGGACAATATTAGGAATGGCATTTACACCATACTTCTCGGCGAGTTCCTGAGCGTTATCCACATTCACCTTCACAACCTTAAAGCGTCCGTTGCTATTTGCCGCGAGTTCATCAAGAACAGGTGCCATGCGACGGCAAGGTCCGCACCACGGAGCCCAAAAGTCCACAACAACAGGGACTTCCGACGCGAGGACTTCCCGCTCAAAGGCTTCCGCCGAGACATCTTGTGGGGCGACCGCCTTCTCGGGGTTAGGAGTTGCCACGGGGGTATTCGTGGGGGCGGACGGCGCAGGCGCCGTCGCGAATGCCTTAATCATCATTCCCACGCCAAAAAGGACGAGCAATGCCCCACAAATCGGATTTATTACCTTATAATGCTTCTTTATGCCCATAATGACTCCTTTTAGCTTATCAATGAAGAGTGCCGCGAGAATAAATGGAATGGCGAGTCCCAACGCATATGCCGCGAGAAGTGCCGCGCCTTTGAGGACGGAAGCCCCCTGCGCGGCTGTTGCGAGTGCCGCGCCCAAAAATACTCCCACGCAAGGCGTGAGCGAAACGGCATAGGCAAGTCCAAAAACGAACGCCCCAGCAAAAGTGGGGGCGGGCGGCTTATGTGCCGCGCTACCTGAAAAAGGGAGTCTGAAGAGCCCGAGATAAGAAAGTCCAAAGAGGATGATGAGTCCGCCACACGCGGCAGATACAAACGGACGGTGTGCGCTTAAAAGTGCGCCAAGAGTGCCCGCGAAAACTCCGAGGGCAATGAAAACGAATGAAAATCCCAAAGCGAAAGCGCACGCCCCGAGGAGCGTACGCTTTTTTGCCGCGCTCTCCCCACCCGCGAAATACAGCAGATAAACGGGGAGAAGCGGTAGAATGCACGGCGAGATGAACGAGGCGAGACCTTCTAGGAAAGTCATCACGAAGTTCATCTCGCGCGTCCTTTACTTCTGAGCCTGCGCGTCAAGTTCAGCCATTGCCGCCCGACGCGAGAGCTTAATGCGTCCGCGTTCATCGACATCGAGGCACTTTACGCGCATCTTATCGCCGACCTTGCAGACGACTTCCACGCTAGGCACGCGGCGGTCGCTGAGCTCAGAAATGTGGCAGAGCCCTTCGAGACCCGGCAGAATCTCCACGAACGCACCGAAGTCCTTAACGCCCTTCACTGTGCCTTCGTAAATCTTACCAGGTTCCGCGACGGCGGTCACCTTGCCGACAGCTTCCTTCGCGGCATTCATTGACTCGAGCGAGGTCGCGAAAATGGAAACCTTGCCATCATCGTCAATGTCGATTTGAGCACCCGTTGTCTCAACAATGCCGCGAATGTTCGCACCACCAGGACCAATCAAAGCACCAATCTTGTCGACAGGAATCTGCATTTCCTCAATCCGCGGCGCATACTTATTAAGTTCGCCACGCGGAGCAGGAATGACGGACTCCATAAAGTCGATGATCTTAAGACGCGCATCGTGCGCCGCCTTAATAGCACCCTCGACGAGATCCCAAGTCAAACCACGCAATTTGAGGTCGACCTGAAAGCCCGTGATACCCTTGCGCGTACCACCAACCTTGAAGTCCATATCGCCGCAGTGGTCTTCCGCACCGAGAATATCCGTGACCAGAACCTTCTGGGACTGATCGTCATTCGTGAAGAGACCAATTGAGATACCCGCGACAGTGCGCTTCAACGGAACGCCCGCATCCATAAGCGCGAGACATCCGTTGCAAATCGAAGCCATAGAGGACGATCCATTCGAGCCCATAATCTCCGAAACGACGCGAATCGAATAGGGGAAATCATCTGGCAGAACTTCCGCAATCGAACGCTCGGCGAGTGCGCCGTGTCCGATTTCGCGGCGACCCGTGGAACCGAGACGACCGACTTCACCCGTGCAGTAGGGCGGGAAGTTGTAATGGAGCATAAAGCGCTTGGAAGCCTCGCCACCCGTCACCGAGTCGAGTTCCTGCGCATCCTTCTTCGTGCCGAGCGTGACCGTCGCGAAAGACTGGGTCTCGCCACGCGAGAAGATGGCGCTACCGTGCAAACGCGGCAGAACGCCGACCTGCGCGGAAAGCGGACGAATCTCGTGCTGGGCGCGTCCGTCAATACGAAGCCCCTTCTCAAGCACATTCTTACGCACTGTCTCAATTTCGAGGGCATCGAAGAGGTGGACGAAGCCAACGGCGTCCACTTCGGGCCACTTTTCGGCAACCTTCTTAAGAAGGTCTTCCTTAATCGCGCCGACCTTGCCCTGACGCTCAAGCTTACCCTTAATGAGCAAAGCCGCCGCGAGTGCCTCGCCGCCTTCCTTGCGCATAAAGTCCATCTTGTCCGCTGGCTGCGGAACATCCTTAATATCCTTATCAGGCTTACCAAGGGCGCGGCGCATTTCAATTTGAAGGTCGATAATCTTCTCAACTTCCTCATGCGCACGCTTCAACGCCGCCACGAAGTCCTCATCGCTGATTTCCGCCGCAGAGCCTTCCATCATCAGGAATTTGCCGCGAAGACCCGCGTAAAGGAGGTCAATGTCGCTCTTCGCCTTCTGTTCGTGAGTCGGGTTAATAATCCACTCGCCATTGATGCGGCCAATACGCACGCACCCAATCGGTCCCATAAACGGAATCTCGCTGATGTGGAGCGCGGCAGAGGACGCGTTTACCGCGAGGAAGTCCGCCTCACGCGTGCCATCGGACTGGATGAGCGTCGAGTTAACCTGAACATCGTTGTAGTAGCCATCGGGGAAAAGCGGACGAATCGGGCGGTCGCACATACGCGCCGTGAGGATTTCCTTGCTCGTCGGGCGTGCCTCGCGCTTGAAAAAGCCGCCAGGGAACTTACCCGCCGCGTAGAACTTTTCGCGATATTCACACTGAAGCGGAAAGAAGTCAATCCCTTCCCGCGGCGTGTCTGTATTTGTAACCGCCGTAAAGACGGTCGTGTCACCATACGAAACGGTGACAGCCCCTGCCGCCTGCTGCGCCAGAAGCCCAGTCTCAATCACGAGGTCTGTCCCCGCAATATTGACCTTGAACTGCTTTGTACCTTGCATATTTATCTTTTCTTTTACTGTTTGTAAATGCAAAAGCGGGGCACTGCCCCGCACGGACGCTTAGCGGCGGATGCCGAGCTTAGCGATAAGAGCCTTGTAGCTCTCGAGGTTTTCACGCTTCAAATAGTCGAGAAGCGTACGGCGGTTCTGAACCTTGCGGAGAAGCCCATAGCGCGAGCTATGATCCTTCTTGTTCGCCTTGAGGTGCGCCGTGAGCGCCTCAATCTCTTTCGTCAAAATAGCAATCTGCACTTCGCTCGAACCCGTATCGCGCTCGTGACGCTGGAACTCGCTCTTAATTGCCGCTTTATCGATCTTCATTTTACTTATTTCTTTCTTTGATTCTGCCAACTGGGAAGCCTCATCAACCCCTGCCAATGTTTCACCGCGAAACACGAACACCTCGTAACCAAACGAAGCACCCGCGGCAGGGAAGACCTCCTCAGACAGTCGCAGGATTACCTAAGATTATACCATATTTCGGGGTGAAACTGCAAGCACTATTTTCACAAAAATGACAGTTTTGGGTTTAAACTGAGCCAATCTAGAGAGATGGTGCTCGGGGCGGGACTCGAACCCGCAAGGAGTTACCCATATGCACCTCAAGCATACGTGTCTGCCAATTTCACCACCCGAGCTAAGTGGGTTCTTTGATTCCGGTGTTGAAGAAAACAGTAAAGTTTATGTTGAGAGCAGTTTATGTTGCTCTATCCGAGGATAGAGTTTCACCTTTGGGCTTTACGCCCTATCTCCTTAGAAAGGAGGTGATCCAACCGCTGGTTCCCCAACGGTTACCTTGTTACGACTTC
>CAVCJC010000117.1:0-5690 GCA_963602475.1 Lachnospira hominis (ex Liu et al. 2021) | reverse complement strand
CCTCAACCTTCCCCACTATCTCCCGCTGTACATCAAGCGGCGGAAGAGGAAATGGCATCTTATTTAATAAACCATAATGACGACCATATCCCCTATCTCCAATCTGTGTAGCGGCAAAAGTAACCCAGTAATACAGATATTTAGTATCACATACATTAGCATTACTTGGCTTGAAGAATTTAGTGCCATCAGCTCCAATTATAAACGGGAAATCAATATATTTAACATTCTTCGTATGGTCTCCAAACATAATACACGGTAGAATCCGAATAACCTTGTCCTCTTGATTGGAATAACCATCTATTAAAGATTTGCCTTGTGAAACAACTGCAAAGTCTCCTTCTGGGATAATCTCCTTCTCTAGTATTTGATTTTCTTTCTTACCAACCTTCTCGCAAATCTCCCCCAACTTAACGGTTTTCCAGCCGTTTGTGCCGCCTGTGAGTTTGCCAGTGATAGCGGCATTGAGAATAGCCGCCTTAAGTTTTGCCGCGTAATTCGCTTTTGTCACCTTCGCCATATCAATTATCCTTCAGTTTTTCATTCGCAAGGTCAACCATCTCATGACATCGCGCATAAAGTTCAATATTAGTGGGCTCGCGTGTAGTCGCCTCATAAAGCGAGAGATAGAGCATCCGCCCGTTAGCGCAAAACGGCTCTTTCTGTCTCGGCGGATGCCAACGCGGCGAAAAGCCCTCGGGTGAGAGAACAATCCACGCGCCACCCGCGCGGGCGATGGCGTTTCCGCAAGCCTTCTCCAAGGGGCTCATAAAAGTAGAAACACCCGCGCCGCCAGGTCCAATGTGTGAAGCCGTGGCGATGAGCGCGTTCCATTCGGGGGTATTGGGCTTTGTCACGCGATGGCCCTTAAGGGGTATGAGCGCGGGTAAGTCGAGTAACGCGGCGTTACCATAGGCAAACCACTCTCGCCCCAAAAACGAGACCTTCCCCACGCGGCGAAAATAACGCGCGTTCGCGCGGCGCAATGCGGCGCGCTTCGGGTTCTCCGTTATATAACGACTAAACGCGTCGAGTTGTCCTTTTCTCATCACAATCCAGTCGTGCCAGTCAGGCTCAAAGATAGGCGGTAATTGGGCTTTTGCCGCGTCATCCTCTAATCGCGACGGCGCGCGATTTTGCCAAACTACAGCCGCCGCCGCGCCCCCCTGTAGTTTGGCAGGGGCGCGTTCCATCGCGCCCCAATACGCCCGCGCCAAATCGCGTCTTAAAAACGCGATAAGGCGCGTAAGCGACAACCCGCGTTCAACCGTCTTCAACTTCACCAACAAGTGAATATGGTCGGGCATAATGGCGTAAGGTGTTAGACTCTCAATACAGCGCCACTTCGCGGCAAACGCGTCGAAAACGCCGCGAAAGGCGCGGGTAATCTCATTGGCAACAAGCTCACCATTCGGCGAAATCGCCGAAAACGCCGCGCCTTCGGCACGCCGCTTCAAGGTGACCATATAAAACAAGGGTCGTGTATAATCAAACCCCGGTAAGCGCATAAGGTTACTCCACCATCGCCTTTCCTAGCAATTGCTCAATCTGGGCTAAGACCGTGTCGATACGCTCATCTAATTCGCCGCGCTTCGTTTTATAATTGGCAATAAGCTCAGTAGGCGGCAAGATTTCCTCTTCTTCATTCGGGTAGCCACAGAGATCGAGATTATAATTATTTTCAACAATCTCCTTTATCGAATAACACCGCGCCTTGTCTGAGCCATTTTCCTCAATCGCCTTACGATTGTTCCACCACGCCACAACTTCCGTGAAGTGTTCTAGTTTCATCGGCTTCGTCTTTGAGAAGTGCTTAATGCCTTCGGGCATGTCTAAACGATAAAACCACGTTTTCTTCGTCTCCGCGCCTTTTTCAAAGAAGAGGATGTTTGTCGTAATCGAAGTATACGGAGAAAACACCGAAGAGGGCAACCTTACAATTGTATGCAAATTGCACTGCTTCATCAGCTTCTCTTTAATGTTCCGCTTCACGCCATCACCAAACAGAAACCCATCTGGCAAAACCACTGCTGCGCGTCCGTGAGCCTTAAGACGATAGAGAATGACATTCATAAAGAGGTCGGCCGTCTCACTCGACTGCAGGTCTCTCGGGAAGTTTGCCTTTACGCCCTCTTTCTCTCCGCCACCATAGGGAGGATTCATCAAAATTACATCAAACTTTTCCGCGTCACCATAACTGCGTACATCGCGCTCCAAAGAATTGCCATGCACGAGATCGGGATTGTCAATGTCGTGAAGAAGCAAATTGGTTACGCCTAGCAAATATGGTAGCGGCTTCTTCTCGACACCGTGTAAGCTAGCATTAAGAACTTCACGGTCAGAAACGGTCTTAACGCTCTTTTCAAGTTCCTTGAGTGCCGAGACGAGAAAGCCACCTGTTCCCGCCGCGAAGTCTGCGACACGCTCACCCAGCGTCGGCTTAATCATCTGAACCATAAAGTCAGTCACGGCACGCGGCGTATAAAACTCGCCCGCACTACCCGCCGACTGAAGCCCTTGCAAGATTTCTTCATAGATTTCGCCAAAGGCGTGTCGGTCGGTGTATTCGCCAAAGTCAATCTCGTTGATGACATTTATCACTTGCCGCAAGAGAACGCCATCTTTCATATAGTTGTTCTCGCCTTTAAAGATAGCACAGACAATTCCCTTACGAACAGGTGTTTTCTCATCCACTTGAATTTTTCTCAAGGTTGGGAAAAGTTGATTATTCACGAGGTCAAGAAGCGCATCGCCCGTCAGTGCCTGCCCATCCTTTTTGTCAACCGCCCAATTTCGCCACCGCAATTCCTCAGGGATGATGGAGCGATAGTTCGGCTCATTAAACTCCCAGACACTTTCTTTCTGATCATAAATCTTCAAGAAGAGTATCCAGGTCATCTGCTCAATGCGCTGCGCATCACCATTGATGCCCGCGTCGCCGCGCATAATGTTTCGTATTGTCTTAACAAATGTACCAAGTGCCATTGGTTTCTATCTTTCTCAATCGCCTTTTTAGGCGGCTGTATCATTATAAAGTTCGTGTTGAAGTAGGCTCATCGCCTTGAGGAGTTCTTCCTTACCACCAAATCGCTCGGCTATCTTCTGCACCGACCCAAATCGCATACGGAACGGGTCAACCGAGAAGATATTGGTATCGCCCAAATCTGCCGCGCCCGTCTCGCCATACTTATCCAAGAGCGCATAAAGAACTTCCCGCGCCGCTTCACTATATTTGCGCAATTCAGCCGATTCTTTAGCTCGCGCGATACGCTCAAAGCGTGTTAAAGGCGCACAGCCAAACGCGACATGACAAATCAAATCAAAGTTGTCAATTTCTCTCACCTTGTCGCCTAACAAGTCGCGCAACCCTTCCAAGGGAAGGCTCTTCTCGCGCAGGAGGTCAAAAATCTCACGCTTATGAGGCTGGGCATTCCAGAAAGTGCGAAACTGCTCAACCGTGTTCCATTCGCGGCGAAGTCCGTCACGATAGGTGGCGATACCCTCGACCATCAACTTGCCATCCTTGCCATAAAAGCGCGTGATTTCATCTATCACTTCAACAGCTGGACCCTCCACAACGGGAACAAGCGGCTTGGGCAACGGAAGCTCTAGCGGCATCGGCGGAGGTGGCGGTATGTCATCATCGTTCTCTTCCTCATATTTCTCGCAAACGCAAGGGAATTGCTCACACACGGGGCACCGCTCTTCCTCAAGTAATTCAAATGGCTCAGAATCAAACTCCTTGTCTGCAAAAAGCCGTGTCACATTGCGAAAGTCCATAATGGTGAAATACCGCTTACCATCATCCCACCGCAAACGCGAACCACGCCCGATAATCTGCTTAAACTCCGTCATTGAGCGTATGTTGGCATCGAGAACAATGAGCTTACACATCTTGCAATCTACGCCCGTCGTCAGAAGTTTCGAGGTCGTGGCAATGACTGGGTAGGTCTCGTTAACATCAATGAAGTTATCGAGTTGATCTTTACCCTCCTTGTCTTCACCCACAATACGCATTACATAGCGAGGATTTTCCCGCGCTTCCTCGGGGTTCAGATTATTCAAAAGTTCACGCATACGAGCGGCGTGCTCAACACCCACACAAAAGACTATGGTTTTTGAATGAGGACCATTCTCTTTTAGCCACTTCGTTATCCGTTTAGCAACGGCTAGCGTGCGCGACTTAATGACAATGTTCTTATCAAAGTCGGCAGGGCCATACTCCCGATCGTCAATCTCATTGCCATTGATGTCTTGCTCACCAGCGGAAGGTCTCCATTCACGATAGTCAATGTCTAATCCTACACGAATAACTTTATAGGGCGCGAGAAAACCATCCTCAATTCCCTGCTTGAGAGAATAGGTGTACAGTGGGTTGCCAAAATGCGCAAAGTTGTTGCCATCCTCTTTGGCTCGCGGCGTTGCCGTCATACCAATGTGAATGGCCGCATGGAAATACTCTAGAATCTTGCGCCACGCTGAGTCATCCCTCACACTGCCGCGATGACACTCATCAATCACAATCAAATCAAAGAAGTCTTTCTGGAACTTACGAAAGTATTCCTCGCCATTCGCACCAATCAATTGCTGATAGAGCGCGAGGTGCACTTGATAGGCAGAATCCAGTTTGTGATTTTCCACCTTCGTCATTCGTGACTTCAACGGAGCAAAATCTTGCGCCATCGTTTGGTCGATAAGAACATTACGGTCGGCGAGATAGAGCACATGGTGCACCTTGCCACTTTGAAGCAGACGCCAAATGATTTGAAAGGAACAGAATGTCTTACCTGTACCCGTCGCCATCACCAAGAGAAGCCGTCTCTGACCACGCGCAATCGCCTCAACCGCACGATTAACGGCGACACGCTGATAGTAGCGCGGCGTTTTCTGATTTTGAGCAAAGTGATAAGGTTCAGTCACCACCTTCCGCGCGCTCTCATCGTCTGCAAGATTCTTCGCCGCACAGTAACGCGCCCAAAGTTCATCAGGCGTTGGAAACTCCGTCATCTTCAACTCACGCTCAAGCCCTGTTAGGCAATCATGTTCCACAAAGCCCAAACCATTCGAGGAATACACAAATGGCACATCCAAAGCCTCACCATACCGAATCGCCTGTTGTAAGCCATCACGGACGCTGTGCGTATCATCTTTCGCCTCGACAATCGCGAGCGGCAAGTTTGGTTGATACAACAAGAGATAGTCTGCCCGAAGCTTTTCGCCGCGACAAGTCATCTTTCCTGAAACGATGACGCGTCCCTCGGTAAAGGAATACTCTGCACGAACCCTCTCCTCTCCCCACTTGGGAAGAAGAGCAGGATTTATCAGATTCATTCTAACTTCTGCTTCGTTCATCGTTTGCGCAGTTGAGTACCGTTCTTTCGTACAACAACATTATACCACAAAACGCGCCGCGAGAGCAATAACATTTCAATTGTCAAAGATCAAAAAGAAGTCGAAGTCGAGAGTCGAAGTCGAACAGTGGCGGATTAAACTTTTGATAACGGCGGGCAAGGGACTGCCCGCCCTACCATCCGTGTAAATCCGTGAAAATCCGTGGTTAAAAACCCTTCGTCACCTCCCACAACGAAGCGCGGCGCGTTGGGCGTAGGCGGCTTTCAGGTCGGCGATGAATTGTGCGGCGGTTTTGCTCACCCACTTGCCGTCGGCGCTCCAGTAGCCAATTGCCGCGA
>CAVCJC010000116.1:0-5719 GCA_963602475.1 Lachnospira hominis (ex Liu et al. 2021) | reverse complement strand
CAAAGGATTGTCTTGGTGGAGGAGCTATTTATATGCGTCCAAACAAAATTGGAGGATTGGTTGTACTTCGTAATTCACTGTTCGTAGCAAACGAGCAACTAGAAACGACTGTATATCGAGGAGGTGCGGCTGTTTGGCTGGATGGAGGAGTAGCGGCTTCAACGGTGGGCGGTGTAATATGCATTGAGAATTGTACATTCGCCGCGAATCGTAACTATTCAACTTCAACCACTTCTCTTTATCTAGGTGATAAACAGCTTGTATTTGTGACGAATACAGTAGTAGTGGCGAATCTTGATGCGTCTGGCACCACTTGTTCTGCTATCGAAGGAGGCTCTGGGAACTGGAGGTATAATTGGGCATATTCATACATTTATCCAGCCTACCAAGTAACTATTCCCGACAAAACAGTTATTAATGGAACTTCAGAACCAAAGTTTGAGGAAGGAACTTGGATTCCGTCTATTCATTCACCTTTCCGAGATGCAGGTTTGACGCTTGATTGGATGAATGGCTCTTATGATCTTCAGCGTGACGAGAATGGGAAAGCGTTCCGTAAGCGTGTTCTTGGAAAGTCTGTGGATATGGGATGTTTTGAATACTTGCCGTTAGGATTGACAGTGATAGTTAAATGATAGACGAATGGCTTAATTATGCGAAGAAAATAGACAAAAAGATGAAAAGTAAATTAGTCTTATTGGCATTATGTTTGGGAAGTTTTGTTAGTTTTGGAGGAATGCTTGATACAAGCAAATTGGCGTGGCAAACGCAGCGCGTGAGTGCAACGCTTGCCGCGCCAGACCCTGCGGGGTGGAAAATCGAAAGAAACGGCTGGCGATATGTCCGTGGCAAAACTACTCCTCGTGGGTCATTTGCTCGAGTGTGGGAGCCTGGAGGCACATGGAAGCGATGCGAGGTTGCCGCGCCTGAGGATTGGCAGAACTCGTTTGTGCGTCTTGAACTTGATTCTCTTTCGCTTGTGGATGCTGTCGTTTTTCTTAACGGTGAAAAGGTGGGAGAGATTTTGCGTCCAGGAGGCTCACTTGATGTATCCAAGTTCGTAAAAGCTGCAGAGAAGAATGAGCTGCTCATTTATTATACCCTTTCGGGTGAAGGAACTTCCCACGGCAATTGGAAGATTGGACAGTGGTGGTCGCACTATAAACCAGCTGGCCCACTCGTGGCTCCGTGTTTTATTGCTAGTGTTGGTCCTCAAATTACGGATGCTTTTGCGAATACCTCTGTTCGTAAGGGGCGTGTCGATTTTGAAATTGAGGTGATGTGCCGCGATGACGCTGAAGTAGCGAAGGTCCCTATGTCTGTTACGGTGCGCGATGCTGAGAGTAATGTTATAAAAAGGCTTGAGAAGGAAGTCGAGTTGAAGGGCGGGGTCAATGCATTTGTGTTTGGCGAAGAATGGGAAAGCCCGCGTTATTGGGAACTCGGCGATTCTTATCTCTATACAGCAGAAGTTAAAGTTGGGGATTTCGCTGAACAATCAATGCGCTTTGGGTTCCGTGAGATTTGGCGCGAAGGTAAAGATTTGATGATGAATGGGCATAAAGTCCGTTTGCGCACATGTTTTGATTATAATACGAACACCAACGGCATTGAGTTCTTGAATGATATGGGGTACAATGTCCTAACAGCGAACCATTCAATGGATACTCTTGGCAATGTAGTCTTGGGGCAGAAGAAACTCGACTATCTTGATGAACGCGGCATTGGCTATTTTTGTTCGCCTGGTGATTGTGTGAATATTGCAGGTTATGACTTTACGAAAGATCCCGAGGCGGCGGAGCAATTGCGACGGTTCTATCGCGTCAGTTTGCGCAAATATCGCAAACACCCCTCTATTTTAGCTTGTTATGTGACGCAAATGATTATTTGCAATATCAATTGGGGAATGAATGGCATCGGTCAAGGAGAAGGGAAGAGTGCTAGAGATGCCACCATAAATACGGCTTGCGCTATTGCGCGCGAAATAAATCCGAATATCTTGTATTATTCCCATGCTGATGGACCTAATGGAGATCTTTCTTCAGGGAATATCTATCTTAATTGGACTCCTCTACAAGAACGTGAGGAATGGTTCTCGCAGTGGAAGGAGAAGGGGACATATCCGTGGCATGGCGCAGAAGTTGGACAGCCCTATATGGGTTGCTGGTATGATCGCGGTCGTATGTATGTTGGAACAGAGCATTTAGCGCAGTATTTTGGCGATGTTGTTTATGGCGCGGAATCTGAGGAATGGCTACAGAAATGCTTTGAGGCAGGGGTTACAATGAGGACAATGCATGGCAGCACTCTAGGGAAAGCGGTTATTAGTCAGCATCCGTATTTTAAAGAATTAGAGAAGTTGTTCATTTGGCGGTCTAACTCGCGTTGGCGCGCAGATGGTCAAAATGGTGGCAATCTTTGGTTTAATCGTGAAGGATATGGCTCTGATAGTGGAGACGCATATTTGACAGGCAAGGGCTATCGTCTTGAACTTAAGGACTATAAGAAAGGGGAGCGTCCAATTTGGGCGAATGCATCCTATGACAATTATCAACTCGGCAACCAAGATTTTTGCGGTTATATAGGTGGATCGCCCGAGCATTATGATAAGACACACGCCTATTATGCGGGTGAGACAATTGCCAAACAGGCTGTATTTTGTTGGGATGGACGCGGCAAAGGAGAGTTTGCTGCTGAGGCAACATTCAATGGCGAAACGAAAAAGGTCTCTGCTAATGTGGCAACTGGTTGTACATCATTCAAACCTTTCGAGTTTAAGGCTCCAGATGTCGCAAAGAAAACCTCGTTTAATCTAACGCTTACATTCCGTCAGGGTGAAAGAACTTGGTTCACGGATACGCTGGAAATTGAAGTTTATCCTAAAAAGAGTATTGAGCCTATCGCGGCAAAGGGTGTTGCACTTTTTGACCCCAAAGGAAAGAGCGAAGGAATCCTAAAGGTTCTCGGAGTCAAGTATCGTAAAATAGCGTCACTTGATGAACTAGGTGCGGCAGATGCCCTCGTCATTGGACGCTTCGCGGCGAAAGAGATTCCACTTGACTCATTGGCAGGAAAGGTTAAGGATGGTTTCAAGGTGCTGATTCTCGCTCAAGACGCAGAGACTTGGCGAGCACTTGGGCTTAGGCCGATGGACGCTGGCTCGCGTATTCTTTGGTTGCGCGACAAGAAGAATCCGTTGTTTGGAGAAGTGTCGGACGATACACTCTCCTATTGGCGCGGTGCGCCAGATTATGGTGATGTAGGTTCAGGTCCGTTAATGACTCATACGAAGTCTCGCGGACCACGCGGAACGCGGCGGCATATGATCGCAGGAATGGTGTTTGAGATTCCGTCGGCGATTGGCTATCGAAGTGTGATTGACGGCGAGTTCGATATGAACTATGCAGGTGTCCTAGAGTTTCTTGCTGGGAAGGGTAAGATTACTTATTGTTCACTTGATTTTGAGGGGCGTGTGGGGATAGACCCTGCGGCGACAGTGGTTGCGCGAGCAGTTGTTGCAAATGCGCTGAAAGGAAACGATATCTCTACTCCCACTGGTACGCTTTACATTGATTCAGATTCAAAGATGACTTGGGATGAAGTAAAGGCGGAAGCCGAGAAGGGGGCGCATATCCTTGTCGCGGCAAATGTGCGACTAGCCGCTGAGGCTGGTCTTAAAGTTGGTGAGAAGGGGAAAATCTGGAGGGCGGCAGTGCCAACGGACGATGCAGTATTCCGCTGTATTGGTCCCTCGCTTATGCGCTGGTCGGATTATATTGAAACGCAACTTGTGGATGGTGCAATTGCAAAGAAAGTCCGTGTAGGCGCAGGAGAGGTTACCTTTCTAATGGTGCCGCGTGGCGATTTTACAACGCGCTATGCGGTAGAGCCAGATGTAACAGGTTTGAATGAGAAAGATTCAAAGCGGAAGAAAGAAGAACATAGAGCGTCAAATCGTATAGCGCTTTATGCAGAAGAGCATATTGATCGTCTCTATGGGCGTGTAATGTCGAACCTCGGTTTTGCGCCCGAAGAAAAAGCTTTGCGCCGCGCTCTTTATCAACAAGGCGTAGCCGCGTTCAAGCCTCTTCCGTCCATCTATTTGCTTGGGCCCTTTGCAACGGGCAAAGATAATATCGATCAAATCAACAAGGTGTGGTGTGAGGAAGGTGAGAAGATGGCAATCGCTGGAGACTTTAATCCAAATATAAACTTCCCATTGCCCCAGGGAGGTGAGACAAATTGGCGCACAACACTCGCACCAGATGCAAATGGATGCTATAATCTCCGTTCCCTTGGCGGTGCGTGGGAAACAGCATCTTCGCCGAGTGCACTCGCAATTGCGATTGTTGAGCGAAAGAATGCGGGCGAGGCAATCTTGAAATTGGGTATGGATTGGCGTCTACGCATGTGGGTGAATGGCGAAGAAGTGTTCAAGAGTGGGACAGGCGCGCACTATCCAAAGTTTGAAGTAAAAGTTAATCTGAAGAAGGGCGAGAATGTGTTCGCATTCAAGATTGGCGCAGGGTCTTTTAGTTATAGCCTTCATGCGCTTATTGAGGAAGAATTAAAGACAGCTTCGAAGACAGTTGCTGACCCCACGCTGGACGAAATGTCGCTCTATCCTGACCGCATTCAGTTTGACCCTTACGAATTCACATACTGGTAAGAGATAATGAATAAATTAGCTAGATGTTTAGTAATAGGTTTATTGATGCTGGCAATCCCTGCCTTTTGCTTTGGCGGGGCTGAACATATGGTGGTGTTTGCCCAGGATTTTGAGAACTCTATGTGCGGAACAATTCCAAAGAGATTGACCGATGATTGGCAACTTAAAAACCCAACAAATGAAATGTGTCGATATGTAACAAACATAGATGCAGCGACTGGAGAAAAGTCATTAATATTTGATTTCTCACAATTAAGTCCCAGTGCCTCAAAAGGATATTTTCGAGGAGGCGTGTGGCATGGCTGGCTTTCGTGGTATGGTAAGGCAAGTTTAACTAATGGTTGGGTACAGTGGACGATTTCTGTTAAGCGGTTGTCTGGTTTAATGCAAGGAGAGATACGATCTGATATTGGTAGTCGAACCAATCCTAGAAGTAAACGCCCTTGTTGGATTGCCTATTGGCTTTCGTTTGGGGAGAAGTTTGCGGTTCGTTGTGAGGCACACAAGGCACAATGGAATGTAATAGGACCATTGCCGAAGGGACGATGGTGCAAGATTGACCTTGAGCTACCTTTGCCAGGTAATACTTCAACAAATGCATGGGGTCGCGTCAGTGTTAAAAATCCAGAGGGAATATTTGTGCCAGGTTCTCGTGTCGCGATTCCTCTTGAAGATATGAAGCTTCTAAATGGTTATAGCCTTATGCAAATTGGAGGCTATGGAACTGCCAAGTGGCTTATTGATGATATTTCATTAATTCATTTTGAATAAAAAGAAAGGGTTTATATGAAGATAAACACAATTCTTATTGTCTCGGTTCTCATTACAACGGCTTCATTCGCTACGAATGTTGTTTCGTTCAAAGATGCGGCAAAGATTAAATCTTGGGACGCTTGGGATGATCATAAGCAGTCCGTTATTGTTACAAATATTCTGCAAAAGGAGAAAATATGTGTAACATGGCAGCGACTTAATCAGAATGATCCAGGGCTTCAAGAGATTGGTCGCCTTCAGACTCGCACATCAAGTCAAATTAAGTCTTCTAAATGG
>CAVCJC010000115.1:0-5746 GCA_963602475.1 Lachnospira hominis (ex Liu et al. 2021) | reverse complement strand
TTCGCCGCGAAGCGTCCGACTACGAGTGCCTGCGCATCACGAAGTTCGTCGAGCGAGTCAATTTTGCGATACTTAATACCCAAAGCCTTCAAGACACCCTCACTCTTCCCCTTCGGGTCAAAAAGCGCAACCTTTTTCGCCGCGATAGGCTCAAGATTTCCCTTCGGATATACCTCAATCTTCAGAGTATCCGTAAACCAAGTCTTCTCCCCTTGTTTAAAAGTAAGCACCAAATCGAACGCTGTCTTCTTCGCGACTTCAGGTGCAGTAAAGTCGAATGGACAAAACTCCGTCTCGCCTGTTACGACCTTTGCCGTCACCGTTTTCGTCTCACCATTGAATGTTGCTGTAGCAGTGAAAGTCTCTGTGCCGCGTCCATCCCAGCAGAATACCGCCTGCTTGGCAATCTTCTCGCCCGCATAATAGGCGTGCGTCTTGTCGTAATGGTCAGGCATACCGCCAATATAGCCACAGAAGTCCTGGTTGCCAAGCTGATAGTGGTCATAAGATGGGTTCGCCCACTTCGGACGCTTCCCCTTCGGCGATTCCTTGAGGTTAAGGCTATAGACACCGTCCATCAAGTAACCATCGCCCGCCTCAGAGCCGTAGCCCTGGAGGTTGAACCAGATGCTACCACCGTTCAGTCCGTCCGCACGCCACCGCGAGTTAGAGTTCCAAATGAAAAGCTTCTCGAGCTCCCAGAAGTACGGATGATACCAAAGTGCCCGTGTGGCTGTCTTACTGCCGTGAACTGAATCCATCGACGCGCCCGCCACACGATTCGTTCTCAGCCATTCCTCGGGCTCCGCCGCGTAAACCGCGTCACCAAAATACTGCGCAAGGTGCTCCGTCGCGACATACATACGGTCTCGATCAAAGAAAGTGCCAAGGTTCGGCTGACCAACCTCCGCGCCGTGCCACGGGTATGTCCCCTTCGTGCGCCACTGCGACAGCCATTCCGTGCGCTCTTGGAGCGGAGTCCAGTTGAGGTAAATGTTGCCGGACGAAATATCGCCGTTCGGACCGTCCGCGTGAGAATAGTAGAGGATATTCGGGTCAATCTCGCGGCCAATTTCCCTCGCCTTATTAATCGCCTCATCGCGTGCGCCCTTGCCTTCACCCTGTCCGATAGCCTCAGGTCCAAAGTTGATATTGCAAATAACCATCTGTGTAACATAACACGCGAGAAGCGACGGATGCTGCCTCAGGCGACGCAAATTCCACTTCCAGAAGTGCCGCAACTGGTCAGCCGCCGCCTTATCATTCGCAATGTCCATCCCCGCGATGTTGTTAAAGATGCCCGCCGAACAGAAGAGTCCCACGCCGCGCTCGTCTAGTGCGTTCAACTTCTCCTCTTCAACAAGGGGAATCGTATCGGTTCGGTGGTTCATTGTGATGACGTTGTAGCCGATGTCGCGGAGGAAGTCAATTCCGTTTGCGTTTGTACGGAAGTCATAGCACGTTCTTAGGCGCACCTTATGTCCGTTCATTATCAGATTCTTGCCCTCACGCCAAATTTCACGGAAGCCAAACCGCTGCGTCTTTTCCACGAGGTCGCCAACTTTTACTTCCGCTGTGTAGAGATAAGGGTCGCGAAGCTCCCAGTAAGTCGGGTTCTTCCACGCCTCGCCGAGCGTAAATGCATTAACTCCGCCCTTAAGTTCAACTTTCTTGGTAAGCCGCTTCACGACATTGCTCGCCGCATCACGCACAGTAACGGAAAGCGGTATGGTTTTCGTTTTCGTATCCTCACGGCACATCACCTCAATCTCAAAGTCGATGTGCCCGTTCTTCGCGGATGTATTTGCGAAAATATCCGTAATCTGCGGACCTTTACTCGCAACAAGCTTCGGTGCCGTGAGCGAGCAAGGTTGCCACACGAAGTGCGGCCACATACCGCCAATCGTCCATTTTCCGTGGCTCGTGCCCTCGCCCGAGATGGTGTAATAGAAACGGAGGTCATTCTTCGCGCCCGGCTTCACAAACCGCGAAATATCGAGGTTGCCACCTGGACGCAACACCTCACCCGCCTTTTCTCCATTCACAAAGACGAGAACATCACAGAGGGCGAGCGTCTCAAACTCGAGACGCACAAAAGCACCCTTCCACTCAGCAGGTGTATCAAATGACACCTGCTTCCAAGTGCCACCCTCTTCCCATTCAGAACGACGCGCCTTGCCCTCAGCCACACGCCAGCCATTGTTCCGCGCAGGCACATTCTTCCACTTCGCCTCATCAGGCGCGGCAAGTGTTGCGTTCACACGCTGCGTTTGCCAGTCAATTGCCGCAAGGTCAACCTGCGGGAACACATCAGCAAACGCCGAAAACGACAAACAGAACACTAGTGACCCAAGTGCCGCGCCTTTACAATTACCCATCATTCTAAATAGATTCTTCATCTCAGGTTCTTTCTATCCTTTATCTTTTTACCTCACGATAAACAACAAGCCGAGCGACATATACTCATAACACCCCATATCAGGTGCACTACCAATAAGGCGATCACGGAACGCCTTGCCGCTTTCATCGCGTTGTAAATCTTTCGCACCCGTCATCCACGGAAGCGTCACGCCCGCGTCGCGCATTGGTGAGCGTGCGGTCGGAATCCATGTGCCCTCCTGAAACTTCGGCGGCTTCGACGCGTCGTTAATCACCGTATCGTTATACTTCGTGGACGAATTCGGCCAAAGATAGCAGTAGTTATACGCATCCGTATGCGTGGAAACACCCGCCGTCTCGCTTGTGACACCGTCCGAAACCTTTAGGTTGCTCGCGAACACACAGTTTGTCAAGACGGCAATCCTGGGCCAACTGGAGAAAGTCAGAGTGACGGAGTTATCACTTCCTGACTCGTTGCGGTTCCCAACAAATGTGCAGTTCTCAATGCGAATCATCTCGTCGGGAACGACGTCTGCGCGTCCCGCGATAATGTGAAGCGCCGCACCGCCGACGGCTTTCGGCTGGCCGTTGTCATTCGTTTGTGCAAGCTGGATATTACCCTCGAAGAGAGAATTGCGAATCTCAACGCCTTTTTTGACAGTATTGAGGCACATGCCGATTGCGCCACCACCGTATTGACCATCCGACTGGTAGACCGAATTGCTGATGAACTGACAAGAGTCGACGAGGAGATTCGTGGCGATAGCATAGCACGGACCGACCGCGAGTCCGCCGCCAGCGACCTTCGCGTAGTTGCCGCGAATAATGGAGTTGGAGACTACAAAACGAGCGTCCGTCGGGAGATATTGCGTGACATCTGGATTCATAAGGTAGAAAAGACCGCCGCCACGTGATTCCGCATCACCAGCGGGATTGGAAGCCGTACCCACCGCGCGGTTGCCCTCGATTAGGCAGTCACGCACCGTCAGGATGTTGAAGAGTCCATGCCCTTCGGTATTGCGCACGGTGCAGGCGCGCACGACCATCGATGTCGCGGCGTTGCTCGTAATTTTGGCAGCGACACCAGGACCCACAGTCCCGTCAACCGTACAGCCAACAAGTTCGCCGCCATACATCACAACGGCTCCCGTCGTGTTCGTGTTGTTCAGAATCTGACTGTCAACCACGCGGCTCGTGATATCCATAGTCAGGGACGAATTCAACTGCCAGTTGAGATGAGTGCAACAAGTGATGACGCAGTTCGTAACAACCTTAATCTTCCCGCTGTCCGTTGCCGCACTGCGAGAGCCGAGATGAATACCAGAACCCTTCCAGTTAACAGTTGACGCCCCTAATCCGTTGGTGACCGTCAGGTGGGAAATAACGATGCCATCTGCGCTCGAGGCATCAATGCCAAAATATGTGCCTTGAAAGTCCAAGACAACATCGCGCGGATTCTCTGTCGCGCCCGTCAGCGTCAGATCGGACTTATTGCCCATACCGAGGTTTTCCGACATCAAATATGTGCCTTTGCCAAGGACGATTGTGTCACCGGCCGAAACCTTGGTAACGGCCTTGGCGGGCGTCGCGAATGGGGTGTCCTCCGAGGTGCCAGTGGCATCGTCATTGCCGTTCGGCGAGACGTACCATGTCGCCGCGTTTGCCGCGAGGGAAAGGACGAGCGTCGCCGCCGTCGCTAGCCCAAATCTGATCCGTATTTTCGTGTTCATAGTTGTCTCCTTCTTATTTAGTTTCAAACTTATTTACTGCAGGCGTTGCCGCGATATCCTCCAATTGTCGTCCCTTCGTCTCAGGCACAAAGAAGAGTGCCCAAATGAAGTGGAAGACCATCATCACGCCGAAAAATGCGAAGATTACGGCGGGCGGAACAGCCTCCGCCGCCATTGGGAACGCGAAAGCGACAAGCGCTGCAAAAATCCAGTGAGTGAACGCGCCGAGAGCCTGTCCCTGCGCACGGAAGCGTTGCGGGAAAACTTCCGCAATCAACACCCAAATGACCGTACCTTGCCCAACAGCGTGTGCGGCAAGAAAAAGGAAGATGCAAGCGGCGGCGAAGGGTCCGTTACCAGCGGCAAATGACGCGGCGGCACAAAAGAGCGAGACGAGATATCCCGCCCCTCCCGCGAGCAACAAGGCGCGGCGTCCAACGCGGTCGATGAGCCATAGCCCCGTGAAGGTCGCGGCAAAGTTGAGAATGCCGAGTCCGAAGGACGAGAGAAATGCCGCGTCGCGTCCGAGTCCCGCCAACTGGAAGATGCGCGGCGCAAAATAATTGACCGCATTGCATCCGCTCATCTGATTAAAGAATGCTACGAGGAAGGCGAGCAAAATCGGTCGCAAATTAGCGCGACACCAAAAATGCTCACTCTTTCCCTTCCCTCTGTCCCCCTTATTCATTCTTTTTTCCCAACGAGGACTCTCGATAAGAAATGGCGTGAGCGCGACAAATACAATCGAAGGGACAGCCTGCGCACCCAGCATCCACCGCCAAGCGTTCGCGCCCATATCCTTCAACAGTAGGTTCGAAGCCAAGGCGGCGAGAACACCTGTGACAATGTTGAACTGAAAGAGTGCCGTGAGACGTCCGCGACTTTCAGGCGGGGAAATTTCCGCGATATATACAGGCGCGGCAATTGTTGAGATGCCGATACCGAATCCGCCAATGAGGCGGGCGATGATGAGTTCGCTAGGTCCCTGCGCAAGCGCACTCCAAACGGCGGAAACAAGATACAAAATACCGACGGCTTGAAGAGTCCGTTTACGACCGAATCTATCAGCAAGCGTCCCACCCGCGAGAGCACCCGCCACCGTGCCCCATAGCGCGGAACTGACGACCCAGCCGTGCATTTGCCCAGAGAGAGACCAAATGCGCTGGATATCCTGCTCCGCGCCATTAATGACGATGGTGTCGAACCCGAAGAGGAATCCGCCAAGCGCGGCAACCGCCGCCAAGAACCAAATCTTGCCGTTCGTCATATCAGTCGCCTCCAATTTCAAGTTCATTCGGGTCGACCTCTAGCGTCATCTCAGCACCATAAGCGACATCGTCCATCTTCGGGAAGAGAAGTTCAAGCATATCGTCAGGCTGAAAGTGCTTCGGCTTTGTCTCGGGATGCGGATAGTAGATCAACCCCTCTACGCGGCTTCCGTCAAAAAGCACGCGCCAAACATGGAAGAACGAGAAGGTCTCCGCCGGGTCGACAGGATGCCACTTGACGAGCGGGAATGTCCACGGGGCACGTACAACCTTATAGTGCCGCGGTGCAATAGAGACATTCAAAGTGCCAGGATAATAAGGCGCAAGGTCAAGACCCAATTTTTTGAAGTAGGGTGCCTGCATCCGAAG
>CAVCJC010000114.1:0-5789 GCA_963602475.1 Lachnospira hominis (ex Liu et al. 2021) | reverse complement strand
CGCGAGCTTCACTCCTCTTTTTATTAACGGCGGGCAAGGGACTGCCCGCCCTACCTACCCCCAGCGCAACAAGGGTAGGGGGCGGAGTCCCTTCCGCCCCGTTTATAGGGCGCGAATGCGCCCCTCCTCTGTTCGACTTCGACTCTTACCTTCGACTCAATCATCTATCGCTAGGCGGGGAAATATGGTATAATATGTGTGATTGAATAATTCTAGAAAGAAGTAAATTGTATGAGAAAAGAGAACTTGTCCCAGAGCCTTACTCGGTGCTCGGCGCTTGCGTTGGTCATCGTTGGATGTGTTGGCGCGGCACTTTCAGGCTTTGCGGCACCCGACCCGAAGGAAGTCTTTGAAACGCCGCCGCAGTCCGCGAAAACGGGTGTCTGGTGGCATTGGATGGGATGCAATGTGACGCGCGAAGGGATTACGCGCGACCTCGATTGGTTCGCGCGAGTGGGGATTGGCTCTGCGACCATCTTTGGTATGGCGGATGTCTGCACGCCGTGGGCTAAGTCCATCCCGAATAGTCCGACGGCGGGGCTTGTCGCTTTTACGCCTGATTGGTGGCGGCTGGTGCGTTTTGCCTGCGAGGAAGCCGAGAAGCGCGGCATAGAACTCGGGCTACACAATTGCCCAGGCTATACTTCGACGGGAGGTCCGTGGATTCCGCCGCGCCTCGCGATGCGTGAGCTTGTTTTTAATGTGACGAATGCTGTTGAGCAGATTCCCCTCGCCGCACACGCGAACTTCCCAATTCACGACCCCAAGACGGGGCGTGTCGGGAAGCCAGAGATTCCCTCGCGGCGGACAGACCTGCAAGAGATTGGCGTTGTAAATGGTATTCGTATTGCACATATCCCTATGGGCTCATTTACCCAGCCCAACCAACCAGAGGCCTTTGGACTTGAATGTGACAAGATGAACCCCGAGGCCGTCGCGTTTCATCTTGACCATGTGATTAGCGAAATGAAGAAATATCTCGGCGACCAAATCGGACGCGGACTCAAGTTTGTCTTGCTCGATAGTTATGAGGCGGGCACACCGACTTGGACCCCACGGATGCGTGAGGAGTTCCAGGCGCGGCGCGGATATGATCCGTTCCCTTTCTTGCCTATTCTCGGTGGCTTCTCGGTCACCACCCCTGAACGCGAGGCAAAGTTCCGCGCGGACTGGGAGCGGACTGTGAAAGACCTCTATCGCGATGTGCTCTTTAAGATTATGCGCGAAAAGTTGCAGTACGTTGGGCTTGACTTCGCGTGTGAACCCTATACGGGGCCCTTCGATTCGCGCGAATGTGCCGCGTATGTCGACCGTCTAATGACGGAGTTCTGGTTTGACCCACGCCTTAATCGCGCGAAGCCCACGCGCCTAGGATGGGAGCAGTGGCGCGGACCTGCTGGGCTCCGCCACAATATCGTGGAAGCGGAAGCCTTTACGGGTCAGCCCGAGAATTGCATGTGGACCGAGACGCCGCTCCAAATTAAGGCGTGCGGCGACCTGCAATATGCTAGCGGCGTTAATCGTTTTATTCTGCATTCGGCGCCCCTCCAGCCGTGGGGCGAGGAAGTGGTGCCAGGCCTCTCAATGGGACGCTGGGGCACCCACTTTGGGCGCACGCAAACTTGGGCCGAGTCAGGCAGGGGACTCTTCGCCTACTTTAATCGTTGTCAGGCGCTACTTCAGTGGGGAGAGATTGCGGCGAAAGACCCTGTGGTGTACCCCAAGGAAGCTTCCGTCTCAACTTTAACAAGGACGGCTGATGGCAAGTGGGTCGTCTTTGTTATGAATTATTCAGATAAGGAAGTCGCCTTCGAACTTGAATTGCCCAACGGCACGGACACGACGGAGTGGTTCGACCCTGTGACAGGGCGTATCGCGGCACTGGATGCCGAAAAAGGACGCGTCGCCATTACGCTCCCCGCTTGTGGAAGCGGCTTCGTAGTACAGCGAGGCGTAGCGCATATGAAATCTGCCGCGTCGCCCTTTACGCCGCGCAAGGAAGTTGGCAAGGTGGAGGGTCCGTGGCACTTGACCTTATCAGGACGAAACGGACGCTCCACGCTGGAGACAACCTTGCCGACGCTCCAAGATTGGACAACGCTCACCGAGCCACGGATGCGCTATTTTAGTGGTACGGCCACTTATCGCGCGGCATTTCATCTGGCAGAGAATGCGGCAATGCCCGATAGGCTCTCTCTTGGCGATTGCAACGGACAAGTTGCGCGCGTCATTGTTAATGGCGTTGATTGTGGCACGGCGTGGTGTCCGCCTTACGAGGTGCAGTTGCCGAAAGGGGCGGTGCGTGGCGGAGAGAATACGCTCGAAATTGAGTTCACGAATGTCTGGGCGAATCGTCTTATTGGCGATGAACAAGAGCCAACGGACTGTGTATTTGAGAAGGCTCCTTATCCAGTGGGCGGCTATTTGGCGCAGTTTCCCGATTGGTTTGTGAAGGGCGAGGCGCGTCCGTCTTCGGGGCGCGAGTGTTTCGTTACTTGGAATTACTTCACAAAAGACTCTCCACTTGTCCCCTCAGGACTCCTCGGCCCCATCCGCCTTTTCGCTTCATCCCAACAACCTTAGGGGAATGCTAAGCCCTTAATTCCGTTTCAACCACGGATTTCACGGAGTGCCACGGATGGTAGGGGGCGGAGTCCCCTCCGCCCCGCGTTTCAAGAGTTTAATAACTCCTCTGTTCGACTCTCGACTTCGACTATTTCGGCGGCTTGCCGCCCGCCTCTTTTCTGTGCCTCTCTGCCTTCGTTTTTGGTTGGTAATGCCGCGCAGAAATGTTATAATATTGTCTGTGGAAATGTCGTATTGCAAACTTCTGATTGAAAGATGAACGAAATGGCTGAGAACGAGTTGCCCGTTGTGATGTATTCGACACCTGATGGTGCCGTCAAAGTGAAGGCTATTATCAAAGATGAGACGCTGTGGATGACGCAAACGGCACTAGCAGAGTTGTTTGATGTGCAGAAGCCAGCGATAAGTAAGCATTTGAAGAATATATTCGAGAAGGACGAATTACAGGAAATGGCAGTTGTTTCCAAAATGGAAACAACTGCCGCCGATGGAAAACGATATCAAACAGCTTTCTATAGCTTAGATGCAATTATCGCAGTTGGCTATCGCGTCAACTCCGCGCGTGCCACGCAATTCAGAATCTGGGCAACAAGTGTCCTGAAGGAATATATCCTTAAAGGGTTTGTCTTGGACGACGACCGGCTTAGAAAAGGCGGAAATCCCTTCGGAGAAGACTATTTTCGTGAATTACTGGAACGAGTTCGCTCCATTCGTGCAAGCGAACGCCGCATTTGGCAACAGATAACGGATATCTATGCCGAATGCTCTACGGATTATTGCCGCGCCGCGCAGACGACGCGCGATTTCTATGCGATGATTCAAAACAAGTTCCATTATGCAATCACGGGGCAAACGGCGGCTGAGATTATCTATGAAGGCGCGGACCATACGCGTCCCAATATGGGGCTGACAACTTGGAAGAATGCGCCTAAGGGACGCATTCTTAAAAGCGATGTGCTTATAGCCAAGAATTACCTTTCTATCCCTGACATCCGCCGTTTGGAGCGAGCTGTTACATCTTATTTTGATTATATCGAGGGATTAATTGAGCGGCATATTACATTCACAATGAAGGAGTTCGCGGAAAGCGTCAATAAGTTCCTATCATTTAATGAGTACAAGATTCTAGACGGATATGGAAAAGTCTCACGCGGCACGGCAGAAGAGAAGGCTTCGCAGGAATATGACACATTCAATCGCACGCAACCTGTATTCTCCGACTTCGATGCTGAGATTAGGCGCATAAGCGAAAATCGCGAAACGCCTCCGACATCGAATTAGCCGCGCGGCGTTGTTTCGTATATTTTTCACGCAGAGGCACAAAGGTAGCGGGCGGAGTCCCCTCCGCCCCGCGTTTCAAGAATTGCAACTAATTCTTCAGGAATTGCAATTGTTAGAAGGCGCAAAGTAGTGTATAATATTAGAAGTAAACTTGTGATAGGAGATTCAGAAGATGAAAAAGCTGTTGTTAGCCGCTTGTTCGGCTGTTGCCGCGCTCTTCACCGTGAGCGCGGACGAGGTGCGTTTGGCGTTGGTGGGCGGCACGGATGCCGTGGCACCTTCCGCTAAAGTAGCTATCGCGCAGTGGGAAGAGAAAGTCCCTTGCACGGTCGATTCTTATGCGATTGCCGCGTCCGCAGAAGGGTGCGACATCCTTTCGCAAATGACGCGGGTATTTGCCGCGAAGAAGGACTATAATGTGATTGCCGTCTGGGCTTCGGAAGGACTTGTGCCAGGCGCCACAAAAGAAGAGCGCGCGGAAAACTTCCGTAAGGCGATTCAGCTCGTTCGTGAGAAGTCGCCCACCTGCTCGCTTCTTCTCTTTACGCCCTATGCTACGCCGCTCAATGCGAAAGTGAACGCGGCACATAAGGAACTGACAGAAGAACTCAAGGCGGTCGGCTCCAAGCATTCCGTCTCGATTCTTGATATGACGACGGAAGTCCCGTTCCCCGAAGCCGATTGTGCCGCGTATTTTGCTACGGATGGCGTGGGACTCTCAGAGAAGGGCGCGGCACTTGTCGGCGAGTGGCAAGCGAAGCTTATTCGGTTCATCCATTCGATGGGTTGGGGTACGGACCCTGCGAGCACGAAGGCTGCCAAGCAAAAGAGCCTTGAGAGAATGGCGAAGCGTACGCAGCGGTTCCACGATGCGAAATGGGGTGTCTTCAACCACTTCTTGGGAAGCAACATTCAGTCCGCGCAGGAATGGGCGGATAAAGTGAACGCCTTTGATGTGAAGAAGGTCGCCGACCAACTGGAGGCTTGCGGCGCGAATTACTACTTCATTACGATTATGCAGGGACGCAAGTGGATGTGCGCGCCAAATGCGACATTCGACCGCATCGCGGGGACGAAACCAGGCGAAGCGTGCGCCGTCCGTGACTTGCCGATGGAGCTTTCGGAAGAATTGAGCAAGCGCGGCATTGATCTCTATCTTTACTTTACGGGTGACGGGCCTTACATCGATAGAGATATTGGCTCACGCTTTGGTTTCACCGAGCCGCGCTATGCAGGCGTGACGCGTCCGTTTGTCGAGAAGTGGGCTGGTGTTCTCGAGGAGTTCGCCGTCCGTTATGGAGACCGCGTCAAAGGCTGGTGGATTGACGGATGCTATGCGGGCTTCTTTGGTTATACGGAAGATCTTCTCGCGCTCTATCGTGCGGCCGTCTCGAAGGGTAATCCCGATGCCATTGCCGCGTTTGCCAATGGTGTGAGACCCTATTACGAACGCTATTCGATGCACGGAGACTTCACAGCGGGCGAGTTCAACGACTTCTACTGCGTCCCCAAGGAGCGGTTTATCGAGGGTGCGCAAGCTCACGCCCTCATTCCGCTTGGGGCTTGGATTCCGGGTGTTTCGCAGTCCTTCACTTGGTGCAAGCCAGGCACCAAGCGTTCGGCGGACTATGTGGCGGACTATGTTAAGCTCGTGAATGAGAATGGCGGTGTAGTCACGATTGATGTCGCTGTCGCGAACGATGGCTCGTGGCGTCCTGAGCAGATGGAAGTCCTCAAAGCCGTCGGCCACGCCACTGGCACCCTAAAGCGCAAATAAAAAGGGCGCGTGATTATAAACTCCGAGGGGCAACAAAAGCTTCGCTAACGCTACGCTGAGAGGCTTCGCGACAACTCGCCCAAGCTTATAGAAACTCAGAGTTTTAGATAGCCCCTTCGGGGCTGAGGGGCGCTGGTGTTTGTTT
>CAVCJC010000113.1:540-5800 GCA_963602475.1 Lachnospira hominis (ex Liu et al. 2021) | reverse complement strand
GATTTATACTGGGCAATTCTGGAAGGATGATGGTTTCTACGGTGATGATCGCGAGCCGAGTGCAAGCTATGCGAAAACGCCTGACAAAGCTCCGCACGGACATCGCCTTGTTTACACTTTTGATGTGTCAGAAACGGGGTGGTATGCGCCGTTCTTCAAAGAAGATCCAGGTGATCAAGACTTTTTTGTCGACGGCAAATGTATTGCGATGGCGCGGCACTGTGGACGACGAGGTGCGGACGGCTTTAGCGCGGGGCCTTCTCTTTATTTGGAGAAAGGGCAGCACGAGCTTTGTCTCGAGCGTCTCGGTCGACGTGGGTTCCCATTTAGGAAGTTTACGACGATGGAGATTCGTCGCTTGGAGGCTTCTCCTGCAAATTGGATTTTTGCAGAAAAAGAAGGTCATGATGTTATCCGTTTAGGGGAGAGCGTTTGCTTTGCGGTTACAGCGGGGTTACCTGAAGTTGCTACGGAATATGAATTCCGTGTTACACCACAGAACGGACCTGATGCTGGTAAGTGGACAACACTTGGAACACTCGCTTTCCCCGCGACGAAGAAGCCACTTCGTAAAACTGTTGCATTGAAATTACCAAAGGAGGATATGTATTATGTACAAGCCTTCTTGAATGGCAAGGCTTTGCCTACGAGTGCGTTTCCTCGATTTGAAGTTGTTGCCATTGATGTTGCTAATCAAGGTCGCGAAACGACCTCCTTTAACCTTGAGACAGTTGTTGACATTGACTGCGTGTCGCAAGAACCCGATGCAACAGCTAATGGTCCAACACAGATTACAAAGAGCGGGACCCTTGTCTATCGGGAATCACATGATTGTTCGCGCGAGCCAGATGGGCGTCCCTATGATGGTAATGACTCGCCTAATCTTTCGTGTTTTACCTATCGCGTTAAAGTCCCTGAAGCGCAAGTTCCTTATGTGTTGGAAGTGACATTCCCTGACGATGCTCGCCGTTCGGTCTGTGTTCGCCATGACTGGGTAAAGGAAGGTACAAAAGAGTATTTGCGCGATAATGATGGCTACCAAACAAAAAGTTATGAGACAGGCGGATTCTTCCCAATTTCTGGCGAGATGAAGAAGCAAGTTCAGATTATTTGGCCGCTTTCTGCCGAGGGATATGTTACATTTATCAACCAAAGTGCGGGCACGCGCGCGGCGGCTGCGCGTATTCGCATATCGCGTTTTCGTGATGACCTCGTGCCGTCACAAGCCGCGACAGGCTCAGATGGTCGTACTTTCGCTTACTGGAGCGAAGAGGGCAATAACTTCAGCATTATGCTCGGCGCGAAGAAGCGTCCGTTCCTTGAGGCTGCCAATCGTTGGTATCAGATGATTCGTTTTTATGGCGGCAACGCGATGAGTGGGTGCGGTATTGCTTATCAGGGTGCCTCTTGGGAGGCTCGTGCATGGAAGGGCATTGGTTATACTCACGGATTTTCTTCTTTGAGACTTTTTGCATTGTTAGGCGAAAAGTATCATATGAGCTTTATTCCTGAGTGGTTTGGCAACCAATGGTTTATGGATAATGTTGTTTACCCGAAACGAGCAGGGGGCAAAGAGAATTCTCAAGCCAAAAATGCCTCGGGAGGTCTCGCAGGAGGTGGCGTTAATGCGTTTTGCCCTGCTGTTCAGGATGTGATTCTAGCGACGATGCGCGAGATACACGATGAAATCGGTGATTCGCCTGCCTTTAAGGGGCTTACGGTGCGTGCTGATGGATGGCTTTTTAGAGGTGAGTTCTTCTTTAAGTCTATCTATTGGGGATATAACGAGATGAATGTTCGTGCTTTTGAGCGTGAAACAGGGATTAAGGTCCCTGCTGGTTCGGCGACGGACTACTTTAAGTTCCTTACCTCACCAGCTATGAAGGATAAGTGGATTGCGTGGCGCTGCGCAAAGATTGCCGATTACCACGAGCGCATCCTTAAGGCACTGCGTGGCGAAACGCGAAAAGATCTCTTCTTTGGCATCGTAGGTCAGTTCGATCAGGAGGGCCTTTACGCCAAGGAGAAAACCTATGCGGCGCGGGCGCTTGGTAGCGGTGTCGACTCGGTTGCTCGTCGTCATTCCGACGGACTCTCGCTCATTCCCTGCGCACGCTTTGGCTGGCGCACGCCGACTGTCGAGGGTCGGGCTATTTACGACGAATATTTTCAGAAGGAATCAACGGATGGCGGAATGGGTGTCCCCCGCGCGTTCGCTAGTTATATGAATTATCACGAACTTGGTACGACCTGGCCAATCGCGAAGCTCGGCATCGACCTCAAGGAGAAGGGCGGGCATCCCCCGTACCTGTGCTCCGCGAGCGTCGCCGCTGGACGTGCCTCGTTGGAGAAGTACGCCGTCGTGCTCGCCGAGCAAGATACCTCCTACTTCCGTGAGGGAGGTAACGCTGACAGCTTCGGGTCAGCGGATGTTATGGGACCGTGGCTTGCTCGCTACGAGAGTTTGCCCGCCGTTGCTTTTGACCGCGTTTCTGGCAAGAACGATCCTGTCGCTGTTTGGCAGAAGACAGTCGGCGACCGTCTTTGGTACTACGCCGTTAATAAGGAATCGTTTGCTACAACAGCGACGCTGACATTTTCCGATGGTAAGACGCGCGAAATTACACTAGAACCGTGGGGACTTGAAGTGTTTAATGAGGTTGCTGGAAGAACAGTGACTTCTGCCGAGAGCGTTTATCCTGAGTCCGCACGCCTCCGCGTACGAGCTTTGTTAGCCCATGCACAGGCAATAGCTCCGAAGGCAAAGGATACTGAGTTTGATGAGGCACTCGCAGCGGCGTGGGATGCAGCAGAGAGTGGCCACTGGTGGCGGGCGCGTGTGACATTAAATAGCGCGCCCATGTATGCTGGTTATGCGGCAAATGGTGGAATCCCCAAAGATGTTCTTCGGACACCTTTCCCTGACAAACTTGACACTCAAAGCCAGAAGAATGGGCACTGGAACCTTTGTACGCCTTCAATTACTGCGACGGCATTGCAACAGACATCAGATTCCAAGGCGAAATTGGTTTCTTCGCACACGGTGAATCCTGATTGGCGAGGCGAACAGGTGCTTTGGAGCGAATCGGGAGAACTTGCCTTTACGCTTGATGTGTTAGCGGAAGGACGCTATAAACTTGTATTAGGCGCGGTAAGTGCTCAATCAGGCATAGCGGTTGTTTCAGCGAATGGCACATTGCTACCAGAAGTTTGTATGTTTGGTGAGAGTAAGATGCCTGTGACGGCTAGCTTCGGAGGTATTGATTTAAAGTTAGGTAAAGTTGAGATACGCGTCAAGTCGTCTGCTCCTATCGGCATATATGGAATTCGTTTCCTACCAGAGCTTCGTCCAATTCCTGGTGTTGATTGGGCTGTGGCAGGTCCGTTTGAAAGGGTCTTCGGCGGTGCCGCTGGTTGGGACGACAAGCTTCTTAAGAATGGCTTTGATGACTTGATGAAGAAAGATCTTGATGCGCTTGACTGGAAGTACGCGACACCAGGTGTATTCGATGCACTTTCTGATCGGGGTGTTCATATGCCGCTTCGGATTTCGTCTACGGGATGTGATCGTTTGATTGCACGCACGACAGTTTGGTCGGATCGCGACCGTACGGCGACTCTCGTCTCGGCTGTGGACTGGTGGAGCCGTGCTACGCTCAACGGCGAGCGCGTCAAAACAAATGTGGTTGGCGGTAGCAGTGAAGAGAACGATCTCGATTTCTGGGGTTGGTATCCGATGTTCACGGGTAAGCTGAACTTGAAAAAGGGTGCAAATGACCTTGTATTCTATGTGAATGGCGGCTCGCTCGGTAGTGCAATAACGGGTTGGATTACCGATGACGCAGGTATTCGGACGACGGCTCCAGAGAAGGGCCCGAAAACGCTTGTGTTGACGAACGATACGCTACGCGCAGAGATTGTCCCTGCTTGGGGTGGACGACTTATGTTCTTTGGCACAGCAACGGGTGTTAACGCCTTATGGACGAACCCTGAGGCTGTTACCAATACAGTCGACGCAAAGGGTCGTCCCGTTTGGAAGAATGTTGGTGGAGAGAAAAATTGGATGGGCATCGAGAGCCGTTGGGCAGGTTTTTCGCCTGATGGCAAAGCTTGGCCGCCGCCTGCTTGGTTCGACTCGGCTCCACTTGATATCGTATGCGCGAATGAAACAAATATCTTGTTGCGCTCACCCAGTTTTCATACTTCAAGCAATTGGACAGTTGCACTTGAGCGCGAATTTACGCTAGAAGACGACCGCCTTGTTATCCGCCAGCGTGCTATTCCGCCACCAGATGCGACGCCCGAAAGCCTCATCGCAGTGCCTGATGATACGCGGCGAATTTGGAGTGTGACTCAGATTCCCTGTGTTGATAAGATTGCTGCTCGAACGGTGGGTGAGGGGCGTACAAAACTCTATGACGGATGCCCCTCGCTCTCGGCAACTGGCACTGACGGTTGGGCGACTCTTGACTTAACGGGGGTGAAGAAGCACGCTCGAATTACGATGGATGCCGACGCACTTGCCGCAGAAATACCAGGCGCTGGACGGCTTATCATTGAACAAACTGCCGCTCCGCGTCATCTCGCTACTTTTAAGATTCCAACTCGAGCTATTGTATTTACTACGGGAACAGAGGCTTACAATCCCTCTCCTTATATAGAGCTTGAGTTTGTGGCACAGGGACCTGACGCTGAGCAGACTCTAACATTCCGCATTGAGGGTGCAAAAGAAGCGGAGGTAGCCGCGAAGAAAGAGGCTCTCGCTCGGATGAGAGAGGATTCACTCGGAATGTTTGTTCACTGGGGGCTTTATGCGATTCCTGCACAAGGGGAATGGCTAATGAATCGTAAGAATATTCCTATCGCAGAATATGACAAATTGATTAATGATTTTCATCCGCCAGCCACATTTTCGCCGCGAGAGTGGGTTCGCCTCGCTAAGCGCGCTGGGTGTCGTTATGCTGTGTTGACCACACGACACCATGACGGATTTTGCCTTTTTGACACGAAAACGACAGATTTTAATTCGGTTAAGAGTCCAGCGCACCGCGATTTTGTGCGCGAGTTTGTAGATGCTTGTCGCGAGGAGGGGTTGCGAGTCGGACTGTACTATTCGATTATGAATTGGCAGTTTGACCACTCACCGAACGGAGTCTTCGACCAGGCTGTCTGGGACGAGCAGGTTCGTACGACACATGAGGCTCTACGCGAGCTGATGACGAACTATGGGAAGATTAACTACCTTTGGTATGATGGATGC
>CAVCJC010000113.1:0-479 GCA_963602475.1 Lachnospira hominis (ex Liu et al. 2021) | reverse complement strand
ATGCTCCGCTCCTGGTTCCACTGATGCGGAGCATATGGAGCGAATGTGGCGCATTCGCGACATTAACGCGATGGCGCGCCGGCTTCAGCCTGACATCCTTATTAATGATCGCTCGTCTGTACCAGGTGACTTCGCGACACCAGAGCAGAGTCTTGCGGCACCGCCGCGTGGGAGACCTTGGGAGAGTTGCATGACCTGCAACGGTAACTGGGGTTATGTTAAGGATGACCATAATTGGAAAAGTGGCGAGACGCTCTTCCGCTCACTCTTACATTGTGCGCGTTTTGGTGGGAATCTGCTTATCAATATAGGGCCGAAGGCGGACGGCTCCATTCCTGAGGAGAGTGTTCGTGCGTTTGAGGAACTTGGACGGCGCGTTGCCGCTTGTCCAGAGTCAATTTATGGTGCACAGCGTGATGACTGGACTGAAGCCACGCACGAAGCGGGTGTCGTCACAAAGGCGAATGGCTCATACTGGT
>CAVCJC010000112.1:0-6021 GCA_963602475.1 Lachnospira hominis (ex Liu et al. 2021) | reverse complement strand
ACGGCTCTAATCGAAGATCGCACAAAGACGACCTACGGTTCGTATGGCGATATCTTCACGGGCGTTTATGGCGGTGACTATGAAGCGACGCTTGACGTGCGCGACGCTTTTCAGGCAACGCCGTTCTTGACGCGCAAGAAGACATTTCGCCTAAAAGACGTAACGGGCGCCGCGCGGGCTCGTCTGACGCGGGAAGGCTTCGCGATGCCTCCGATGAAGAAAGGATATTACGAATACACGATAACGCGGCGAAAACTTGAGAATGGTGCGCTTGATGGTGCGCCGCGCAAGGGTTTTTACGCTGTATTGTCTTCGCCTGAAGAAAATGTGCCGCGTGAGAAAGCAGCGTCGGCGAATCCTGTGTTCGTGCCTGAATCGGCAAACTTCGTGTTTGATAAGGCAGAGATTAAGGGGACGATTCAGACTCCTGACTTCTCTTCGGACACCTTAAGCAAGCCCCCTTATCGGGTCGCCTATTCGCTCGAGGAGTATTCGGCGCGTTGGCATCGGTCAAATGCGTCAAAGCCGACGCTCTATTGGCGGAATGGAGCGTCCGTCTCGGCAACGGGGGCGTGTGTATCGGTGGACATCCCCGTCGATCGTGATCTTGTGCGCGGCAATCGCGCCTTCACGCTGCGCGTTGAAATGTTTGATGGGCGCGGACTGCGTATCGCGGAATCCACGACAACCGTAGGCGTAAAAGGCTGGGACAATGTCTATCGTCCTGAGAAGGGGGCTAAACTTACTTGGCAAGAAGTGTGTGCGCGCCCTGCCTTGCGTGCGACAGGCTTTGCGTCCGTCACCATCCCCCAAACCGACCTCAGGGCCTTTGTTGACAAGATTCGGTATTTAGGCGGTTATAACACTTTTCTTTGCGATGGCGCGTGGTCGCTGGAGACAGAGCCCATCAAGGGTTTTCGTACCTACGATTATTTGGAGCGGCAAATTGCCGCCGCGACGGACGCGGGGCTGGATGTTGCCATTCAGATTGGCGGCATTCATAATGACCCCGTTTGGGCGAAGTTTGAATACGAACCCGCGCGCGTGAATGACGGACGCTTCCTTACGCCGCAATACAACAGCATTTCCGTTTGGGCAGACGCTCCCGCGAAATACATCAAGGCGTTTATGCGCGATACGGTCAAGCGCTATGCGGGAGTGCCAAATCTTGCCTATTGGAAGTGTTGGTGCTACGAGGGTGAGGGCTTTACGCACGACTGGTTTTACATGTGGATGTTTGGCGATACGGTAAGCGGTTATTGCGAGCCCAAGCGTCATCAGTATCGGGAGTGGCTTGAGAGGAAATACGGGACGGTCGAGAAGTTGAATGCCGCGCATAAGTCTCATTGGAAGTCTTTTGCAGAAGTTGAGCCTGCTCAGCCGGACAATCCGCTTCATCACCGCGACCGCCTGCGGAATCCGCCGCCCGTGACAACTTCGGCCTATGCGGACTTCTATCATTCGAAGCGCGAGGACTTCCAGGATTACTGGGAAAACTTTGTGCTGAAGACGCTGCGTCCATTAGACCCCGAGCGCCTCTTTGCCGCGTACTATTATCCTGACCAAGAGGGCGATGACATTGCCACTAAGGGTGTGTTTGCGCAAAGCCCTGGATTCATCAAACATAATGGCGGAATGCAAGGTGACCGCTTCTTTGGCTATCAGGGCTTTGATTATGCGCGCTACGAAGGCATGCCGGGTTTCATAACCGAGGATGTGATGGTCTGGAACGACCGCGTGCCCGAGTGGGACGATGAGGTGTTTGGCGCGATGCGCGTGGCAGGAGGAGGCGCTAACTTCTTCAATTACTCGATTTATCAGACGCGAGCCCACGACATTGAACACGAGCCCAATGATCGCGGAAAGACGGCGTTTTTCGAGGCGATGGGAAGGGAGTTCTTCCCGACTGTGCGAAAGATGAGGCGTCCGCCGACACGAATTGCCGTCTATCAGAACAATCTGCGCAATGACAATTATCACGGGCACGCCTGGCCGTATGGCGACTTATGGTATTCGCGCTACGCGGCAGAGCCGATTTGCGGCAAGTATCTGGATCGGCTCGCGACGCATTATGATGTCCTCGCTCTTGATTCGGGCGCGGAATCGGCTCCTGCCGCCGATCTGGACGCCATTGCCGCGTGGGTTAAAGAGGGTGGCACGCTTATCATGACGCCCGCGACATTGGCTTGGACGAGCGAAGGGCTGATGAATCATCCTCAGGGAGACGCCCAGACTCATGAAGCCCCTGACCGCCATGCCAATGCCTTGCTGGATAGGCTGGGGTTGTCCCTGCCGAAGGCGGGTATGTGGGCGACTTCCGTGACTGGACGATTCTCTGCCGCGACATGCGACAAGTCGGCTTTCCCCTCCTGCGCCAATATGTTCTTTAAGAATGCGTTTAGTCCGATCCGGAAGATGGTAAATATAGACGGGCTTGGCTATGGACGCGAGTTCCGTGCGGACGGCTATAGCATTTATGACTTCTCGGAGAAGGCGTATCCCCAAGCGAAAGTTCTTGCCCGTATGAACTCGCCGCGACCCTTAGCGGGACATCCTGCCGCGCTTGAATTGGGCGCAGGGAAAGGGCGCGTCATATTGCTCGCGCAGTATCCGCAAATTGTGGATGTTGCCTTCTGGAGCGACCTGTGCGCGTATCTCGGCATCAAGCGCGATTTGTCTTTCGCGGGAGAGTCGTCCGATGCTGATACGTTCTTGCCGTGGACAATTGGCTATTTGCTGTCGGCGGCGGATGGTTCGTATCTGGTCATGACGGAAGAAATGCAGGACAAGACTTCCTACCGCCGCACCTCTTTCCCAAGGGAGGAGAAACCTCCGTATCAGCGCCGCGTCTTGTTGCACACGCTGAAAGAAGGTCGTTATCGTGTTAGTGAGTTCCGTTTAGGCGTGCGTAAGGAACTTGGCGAGTTTTCTTCTGAGCAACTTAATCGGCAGGGTATCCGTTATGCCTATGACCACGACCAACAGGTTGTCGCCTTCTACTTGGAGCCGATTGAATGATATTCACTCTCCTTTTCGCGGCATCATTTACCTCAGCCGTGCTTACAGGCATTGATGCCGAACAGACGGCAGAGGGATATTATCAGGTCAATCCAGGCACGAATCGCGTAGTTACAGTAGGCTTTAGCCCTGAGCCTACTGTTCCCGATGATGTCGCTTGGTTTACGTCGGATGTCTTCATAGAAACAAAGACGGCGGCCTTCGGTGCACGGATGCGGCTGGTGTTAGTTGATGAAGAGGGGAAAGAGATTTCCTCTGAGAGCTTTAAGTTTAATACGCCGCGTGAATGCTGGTGTACGGCACTTTCAGAGAAGATTTACCCGCGAAAGCTAAAAGGTTTGCGTGCGCGGCGAATTGAGTTTGACTTTGGGACGGATGCGCCTGCCCCCATCTTATTCAAGGCGCCTGTCATTCACGCGGGCAATACACATGACCCGAAGATGCTCGCGGCGGCACAAGGCCAGCGCAATGTGCAATATGGCAGAATGGCGCGTGTGCGCCCTGTCCAATTCTTGCGCGGCGAATATGAAGGCACGCTAGAGTTAGACGATGGCTTTCAGCGTGCGCCTTTCTGGAAAGAAACGAAGTCGTTTCGCTTTCGAGAACAGGATAAATTGGTTAATCCCGAGGATGCGGACGCGGGTTTTGATGTGCCGCCGTTGCCGAAAGGTGTCTATGGCGGGCGGTTAATCTGCCGCGACAAGAAGACGAAGGCGATTGTCAAAGAGGCTGAGTTTGATTATCTCGTCCTTTCTTCGCCGATTAAGACTAAGCCTCAGATGATTATTGAGGAAGAATTGACATTCGAACCGGAGCAGAAGAATTGGGTATTCCCGAATGGGCATGTTCGCGGCGTTTCAACAGGTGCGACGCATTTTCGGCTGGAAGAAGCGAGTGGCTATCGATCGCGAAGTTGCCGTGAAAAGCCAGAGATTCTCGCGGAAGGAAAGACTGCTTTCGATGGTGCTCTTGATATTGAACTCCCTCATGACGCTTATGTGGGTGGGCGCGGATTCTATTTCGTACTGGAGCAACGCGACGCGAACGGACGCGTCCTTAATCGATTGACGCGCACGGTGGCCCTGGCGGATGATGAGACAATTGAGCAAAAAGAAGATGATGAGGGTGAAGAGGATGTTCGCGCGGCATTAAAACGCCTTTTTGGTCGCCCTGTTCTTGCTACTGGACACCTGGGCGCCCGCGTAACGTTTTCCGATGATGTTGCTTTCTTCAAGCAAACCAAGGAGGAGGGCGCTTACGATTATGTTGTGACGGACGGAATGTGGAGTGAGGATACCGCGCCAGTTCCTGGTTTCCACGCATGGCATGAACTTGAACGCCGTTTACAAGAGCTCGCTCGACTCGGGTTAAAAGCGGGCGTGCATGGCTCTTCCACAATGAATCAGCCGAAGTGGGCACGCTATTTGAAGACGCCTGACCGTGTGAAAGACGGACGCTTCCTTGCGTCGCATTACAATTGCTGGTCTATTGCGGGGGAGCATCCGTCGTCAGAGATCAAGTCGCATATTTTGGCTCTTGGCAAACGCTATGGGCATGATCCGCGCATATCATTCTGGGAGTTTTGGGGTTGGTATGGCGAGGGCTTCTCTACCGACTGGTGGCTGAGCTGGCAATTTGGCGGAGGTCAAACGGGCGTTGGCAATGAGATTGAGCGTGAATTCTACGAGAAGTTCCTGCCGGAGAGGTTTCGTCCGCTCTCCAATAAGCCGATTGGTGTCTTTTATTATAATCCGAGTCCGAGATCTCGCTTCTGGCAGAAGAATCCGGGCTTCTTCTTGCGTAATGGCGGCAATGAAGGCAAGCCGATTCGAGGCAAGGAGCGGATGTTCCATTGCGCCTGGGCAGGTGCGCCTGTAATGAGTGAGGATGTGGCTGTTTATGGGGACACGATAGACCACTGGGAGCGAAACTTGACGAGTGGCGCGCTTATTGGCGGACTTGGAATCCACTTCTTTAATTATGACATCTATGAGACGCAGGCGGGCGGCGTAAAGAAGGAGAAGAATCACGATGCAATTGCCGCGTGGTTTGCTCAGGCGAAGCGAGAGCGGTTTCCCGTATTAGCGAAGAAGCCTCTTGAGGTTGGGGATGTGGCCGTCATTAACTTCAGCCAGGCCTCATTGCCGCCATTGCAAGAGTTGTACGAGGCGGGATTTAAGCTTGAGCCTTTAAATGGCGCGTGGTTAAGCCGTTTGGATCATTGTTGGCTCGCATTTGGAACGGACATTGCGGAAATCCGCTCCAGGGAGACCTCTTATATCCATTCTTGGATTCGGCGCGGCGGGATCTTCGTCACGACCCCCACAAACGCGGCGTTTATGGCGCAGATGGGCTTCCCCTTGCCGAACGGGACGCGCCTGTTTCAAGATCTGAAGAGTGGACGTCCCCGAATAACGACGGAGGTTGGTTCGGTCTTTTCGGAACGCGCGGCATACCCCACGATTCATCCGTGGGAGCATTGGTTCTTTGAAGAGGCTGCCTATCCCCAAGCCGAGCGCATTCAATCGTTTACGGGGGGGCCTGATCATTGTGCGGGGCATCCAGCCTCATTTGCCTTTAAGCTTGGCAAAGGCCAGCTAATACTTCTGAACAGCTTTCATGGCGCCGATGTCCTTGCAAGGCAATTGCTAAATAAGCGAATGAATGAGAAAGCTAATGAAAAGAGATAGGGAGATGCGGGAATGAAGAATGTTTTAGCGGTAATGCGTAATTTCGCCAAGCGGAACATCTTTGGCCTGGCCATCTTGATTTGCGCGGCAGTTGCGTTTTCGTTTCCTGCCGCGTTCACGAGTTGGGGTGGCGTAAAATTAACAAAGTTCGTTTCGCCTGCCATTCAGCTTATCATGTTTGGCATGGGGACAACGCTGACGCTTGCGGACTTCTTGCGGATTGCGAAATGTCCATGGGGCGTGGCAGTCGGGGTGGTTTTGCAGTTCCTCGTTATGCCGCTTTGCGGCTTCTTCCTTGCCTTGACATTTGGCT
>CAVCJC010000111.1:0-6027 GCA_963602475.1 Lachnospira hominis (ex Liu et al. 2021) | reverse complement strand
CGAAGTGGATATCACGAAAGCGGCGCGACCTGGCGCGGAACAGACCCTTGCCTTTCGTATTACTTGTATGATGCCTGAAGAGACGCTTAAGCCAAGTGATGTATTTATGGGTGTTGGACTTACTTTCAAGGGGCAGGGGAATGTACAGACAATTCGTGACCAGCGCGGCTTAACAGGAGATGTCACGCTCGCGCTTGAACCCATGGGACCACGCGCTACTTATTCGTGGGGAGAACTCGCTGACTTGAAAACGGTGCGTTTTGTGACGGAAACCGAGAGACTTGATACAAATGCCGCATATAATGTGACAGTTCGCGTCACACCGCTTGAGGGATGCAAAGGCGCGGCAAAGACTTTTGAAGGCAAGGAGCTCCGCGTTGATAAGATGGGACGCTTAACCTTTACTGCCGATTGGGCGGATGTCGCGCTCTGGGATTTTGATAAGGCGTTTAACCGTTATAAAATTGAGACGGAACTGAACGCGGCGGACGGTAGTCGCATTGATGAGGTTCCCGCATATGAAACAGGCTTTCGTGAAGTGAAACTCGCAGGGCGCGATGTACTGATAAATGGTCGCCCCTTACATCTAATTACGCTTCTCTATTGGCAACAGGGTGGAACTGCCGCGGCAATTTGTCGCTCCTCGGCGACGGCATTTATTCGCCACGCTAAGTCACAGGGCTTCAACAGCTTCAATGGCAATAACAGTTTCTCACCTGCGAGCACGGCGAATCACGATGAACTTATGGAAGCAGCGGATGCCGAGGGTATGTATATGATGTGGGCGGCTGTGCCGCGTGTTATGGATCCGCCGTTTGATCGTGAGCGGTTGTGGAAAGAAGAGCCGATGCAGCAGCTCTTCCGTGATTGGGCGGAAAAGGCGATTCGCACGGTTCGGCGGCATCCGAGTGTAATTCTCTACAAGATGAATATGAACGCGACGGGCTACGGAAGCGACCTTGACCCACGCGAGATTGGCAAGTGCGAGATTCCTGCCGAACAACACGAACGCGGCGTTCGTAAGAGTGCGGAATGGAGCGCGAAACTTGTCAATGAAATTGATCCGACGCGCCCTGCCTACAACCACGATTCGGGACTTCTTGGCAACTTCTATACTGCAAATATCTATCTTGGCTGGGCACCGCCACAGGAAAGAGCGGATTGGATGGAAGAGTGGTATAAACACGGCACTAAGCCTGTGAACTGGGTGGAGTTTGGTACGCCCGATTCAAGCCGCTTCCAGAGTTTCCGTCGTCCCTACTTCATCTACGGCTCACCAACCTATCCGCAAGTTTGGGCGGACGAATTCGCGGCGGAATACTTTGGTGAGAGCGCGTTTTTGGATGATGAGACTACGGCAGGTGTCGCGGCAGATGAAGATCGCCTAAACAATATTGAAGCGCGTGTTTATCAGCGCGGCGGAATGAGTGGGGCGGTGAATCGTAAGCGGGCGACGGTCGATCGCGTAATGGGACTTTTCTGGGGTGAAACGCAAAAGGGCTTTCGTGGTATGGGGCTACACGGGGTGCTCCCGTGGTGCCAGGGTGAAATGGTCATCAATAAATTACCACGCACGAAAACGCCGCGCCCCGACCGCTATACGGATATCAAGCGTCCAGGCTTGCGTCCCGACTACTTCTGCCGCATTCCGACAGGCGGACAGTACAACTACCTTTGCTATTCTATGCTTGAAGGGTACACGCCTGAGGAAGCGTATGACCTCACGCCGTATGGTGAGGCACAAAAGAAGTGGTCGCGTCCGTGTGTTGGCTTCTTGGGCGATGGCGATGTCTTCACGACGGCGCGGCGAAATTATGAACCTGGTGCGCGTGTAAATCAACGGCTCGTGCTCATCAATGACCACTCGGACGCAATGACGGCAACTTGGCAATGGAAAGCACTAAAGGCAGGTAAGGAAATCGCTGCGCGGTCAGGCGAGGCGACGGTTGAGCCTGGTCGCCGTGTGGATGCTCCCTTTAGTTTTGGTCTCCCCAAAGAAGCGGGCGAGGTTGAACTTGTCGCGGAAGTCGTGTTCACGGATGGTTCAAAGACCGACGACTGCCGCGTCTTTAATGTTGTCGCGCCTGTGGCAAATCCTCGCCGCGAAGTTGTGCTGTATGATCCCAAGGGGCTGACACAAGAGAACTTTAAGCGTTTGAAGATTCCGTATCGCGTCGTCGGGAAGGAAGAACTGGATAAGATAGGCGGACCTATTGCGGTCGGACGTGAGACGCTCACACGCGAGCTTTGGGAATATACACTTTTGCCGCTTGTTGAAAGGGGTCGCGGCGTTGTTGTCTTCGAACAGACGCAGGAGACACTGGAATCACTCGGATTCCGCGTCCAGAATCGCGGCATGCGGCAAGGGTTCGTGCGTTATCGTGATGAAAAGCGATTCCCGTCTTTGAAGGATATCGCGCTTGTGAATTGGGCAGGGGAGTCAACGCTCGTTTCGCCGATTATTGATACGGGGCTTCATGATCGTCTCGGACGCCAAACCCAAAATTGGGCAGGCTTCGCGATGACGCGTCCGTGGCGCGTCAATAATCGCGGCTGTATTGCGACGATCATTCCTGAAAAGCCGCAAGTTGGCGACTGGCGTCCGCTTGTGGACGGACTCTTCGCGCTCGAGTCATCTCCGCTCCTTGAGTTCCGTACGGGACGCGGTGCACTTGTCCTTTGCCAACTTGATGTGACGGGGCGTACGGTGGCGGATCCGTTTGCGGATGGACTCGTTCGTGAACTTGTGACCAATGTGGCGCGGGTGGATACGAAGTGGGGCGTGCCCGACTTCTTGGGCAAGGAAGCCTTTCGTGCAGGCTTTACATATGGCGTAAAGTGCTGGGAGACAGGCAAGGATCTTGTTGTTTCGACGGGAGCGAAAAAGCCAGATGATCTCTTTGAGCGCATTGAAGCGGGTGCGAAAGTGCTTGCACTTGGGCTTACGGCGAAGGAAATTGCCGCGTGGTCGCCCGTGCCGCTCGCTGTTGCTGAGACGAATAACTGCTCGTTTGGACGCATTGAAAAGCCTGACGCGGAAGTCTTGAACGGACTCTCCAATGCCGACTTCTGTTGGCACGGACTTAAGTCCTTCGCGGCATTCCAAGATAAAGATCCTTCGGGCAACGCGGCATTTCGGATTGTCCGCTACGGCAAGGGAATGATTGTCTTCTGGCAATTACCGCCATGGGCGTTCAATATTGATGAAAGCCCCCATCAACGCATTTCGCGGCGTGGTGCCTCGCGTATGCTCTCGCGGCTTATGGTCAATCTCGGTTGGAATACCTTTACAAATGGGACGGGCTATCATAAGTTCCCCATGTACAAGGATGTCCCCGAGGCGGCGGACGATCCGTACGACTGGTGCAATCTCTAACTCTAATTGAAACTCTAAGAAAGGATAACTGCTATGAATAAAATCATGCGAATTAAAAGCCTACTCGCCCTAATCTATGTGGCGGCATTCGGCACGGCATTTGCTACAACACGCGAATGGTCGGGTGGTGATGGTGGCGACCTCGCGACGGATTCCAATTGGACGACGGTGTCGGACGGGGGGACGGTCTCGAATTACTTCCGCACTGGCGGCACGGGGCTGACGCTTTCTCAGGATTATTCCTTCTCTGGGCTTGTTCAGGTTGAAACGGACAGTTCTCACCTTACCTTCGACATCGGTAAGGATAGGACGCTCACTTTTACGGACAGTTTCTTCTGCAACGCCAACAACGCAATAATTGAGCTCCTTTCGGGTACTTATGTGACGCCAAACGGCAAAGACTTCGTACCCTGTTCTGGCAGCGGTTGGGGCGATAAGAAGCAGAACAACATCTTCCGTATCAAGGGAGCGGATACCCATATTACGGTTAACGGGCGTCTAATGCCATCTTATAACTCTAATAATGCTCTATTCGAGCTGACGGATGGTGCAAGCTTCTATTCTTCGTCTTCGGGCGGGTTAAACACGGGTAATGGCAATTCACATAATCTGACCGTCAGTATTCTTAATGGGGCTTCGTTCTTGAGCGATCAGGGTTACTCATTTTGCGCCAACAAAGGGCAACGGACAATAGTTAGTAATGCAACGATGAAGATTGTCAATGGTTGGAGCATTGGCAGCGCGGGAGGAGCGGACTGCCTGGTCGGTGTCTACGACGGCGGCAAGCTCGAGATGCAAAATGGTCACATCTTTATCGCTGGTTCTCGCTCAAAGTTAGTGGTCGAGGGCGAAGGCAGTTGTGTGACATCGTCCGTATCGGGTAAGATCGGTTATCAGGGTTATGGCGAGTCTTCGCTTATTGTCACGAATAATGGCTATGCTATCTTTTGCCGCGGTTTTCAGATTGGTGGTGACAAAGCAACAGCTTATGACAGCAAGAGTGGCAACGCGATCGCGAGTCCTTCGAACTTTGTGCATGTCACGACGGGTGGTCGTCTTGTTTGTAATGGCGGAACTTATAGCGATGAGGCGCTAACCGTTGGCGATTTCTATAATAAGGGCGCGGATACGAACGATAATCCACTCCCGAAAGACCAAAAGGGTAATATCAACAATGGCTATTCACGGCTCTTGGTTGATAACGGGGGCAGCGTTTTGAATCCTGGTTGGTATTCGACGATTCTCGGATGCAAGTCGTCCTCAAACCGCATTGAGGTGACATCGAACGGAAGTTTCACTAATACTGGCAAATTCTGGATTGGCTATCAGCCTGAGGCAAAGGGTAATGTCGTGCGCATCTTTGACGGTGGCAATTTCTTGCAGAACGGCGCGGGTATCTGGCTCGGCTATGAGGGATCGTCAAACCGCTTTGAGGTCGCGAACGCGACCGCGACAATCGCGAACGGTGACCAGGTCGTCTACATCGGTTTCACGAACTGCACAGGGAATGTGATGAGCATTCAGCCTGATGGGAAGTTCCTTGGACGTTCGGGTGAGAATCAAGAACGCACAGGTGTTATTTATGTTGGTTATAGGGAAAACACGGAAGATGCCTTGCCTGGTTATGATAGCCTTCTCGAAGTTTTGGGAGGTGAGCTGAGCGTTAAGCAAGTGCAAGTTGGTGTAAACGGTTCGACTGGGAACTCGGTTGTTATTTCGAATGGTACTGTGGACGTCAATTATTTCACCTCGTCGCACAGCAAAACGGCAAACTCGCTCGTTATTAAAGGAACAAAGTCCTTGCTCAAGGGTGACACGGTTAATATTGCATCGGGTAGTGAGACTGTCTTTGATTTCGCGGACGGGGTGTATGAGGCGGCACCGATTCAGGGCAATGTCAATATTTCCGAGGGGGCAACTATTCGTTTTGAGAATGTTGAACACTTGCATAATGCCGAGGTGCGACGTTGCGAGCTTATGCGTAGTGATAAGGCAATGGGGATTACAGAAGAAACACTCGCGCAATGGCGAAATGCTATGCCTGAACGGTGTAGAATCAATCTGTCGTCCGACGGCAAGGTTCTTACATTTGGTGCCGCTAACAATGGTCTTATGTTAATTATCCGTTAAGTTTAGGATCCTATTTATGCGATATCTCGTATTGTTTTGTGCCGTGTGGCTGGTTAGCGTATCTTACCACGCGGCGGAGGGGGCTTCAGCTCTTGAACTCGGGGCGCCTTTCGCGGATGGAATGGTTTTGCAACAAGGGCGTCCTGTCCCTATCTGGGGCACGGCTACGCCTAATAAAGAGGTGTCCGTTCGCTTTGCGGGCAAGGCCCTGACGACCAAGGCGGACTCTGAAGGTAAATGGCGCGTTGATTTGCCGACTCTTGTTGCCTCAAAAAAAGGGCGTGAACTTGTCGTTGCAGTTGGTGACGAGAAACGTGTCCTTAAGGATGTCCTTGTGGGTGAAGTGTGGCTCGCGTCTGGTCAAAGCAATATGGAGTGCGCCATTTGGAATATCAATAATATGCGCTTTCGCGACCAAGAGGGAGGGCTCTTGGTGCAGTATGTGAAAAGGCCATATGTTCGCTTCTGCGAAGCCTCGACCGAGCATCATTCGGTTGAGCCACGGACGCAGTGGGAAAAGC